>NZ_JBYVMD010000042.1:0-50688 GCF_058145955.1 Pseudomonas sp. A39 | reverse complement strand
GTTAGCTCAGTTGGTAGAGCAGTTGGCTTTTAACCAATTGGTCGTAGGTTCGAATCCCACACGACCCACCATTTTTGGCGGTTTAGAAAATCCGGAAGGCCCACGCAAGTGAGGATTTCCGGGTTTTTTTTTGCCTGTTTGAAAACACAGCGAGCCCCAGGCCAACGAAAGGCTGGGGTTTTTTTGTATCTGCGCGAAGCTGCCGTTGTCGCCAAAACCCATGGGTCACAATCGGGTTTTAAGGTCATTGCTGGAGACAAAAATACGGCCAAAGTCTTTGAAATCCATAGGATTGTCCGACAATCCAATGGATGAAAAACTCTTCATAAACCACCCGCTCGAACGTTGGTAGCTTCCTCATCGCTGCCCCATCATTCGAGTCCTAATAATGAATAACAAAACTCTTAAAGGCGCCTTGGCGCTTGCCGTTTCCCTGGCCTCAACCCAGCTGTTCGCCGGTGGTTTCGCATTAAATGAACAAAGCATCAGTTCAATGGGCACGGGCTACGCCGGTCGCTCCTCTTCGGCCGAGGACGCGAGTACGGTGTTCGGCAACCCCGCCGGCATGTCCCGCTTGAAGAAGAATGAAGTCAGCCTCGGCGCGACCTACCTTGATGCCAAAACCGATATCAAAGACGCCAGTTCCTCGCAGTTCGGTGCCAACAACCCAGGCACCAACAAAGGCGACATGGTGCCCGGCATTGCCGTGCCGATGGGCTATCTGGTCACGCCCATCGATGAGCACTGGGCGTTCGGCCTGGGCATCTACGCGCCGTTCGGCCTGGTGACCGACTATGAGCACAGCTTCCAGGGCAATGCTTTTGGCAGTAAGAGCAAGGTGTCGGTCATCACCGTGCAGCCAACGGTCAGCTATGCCTTCAACGACAAAGTGTCGGTGGGCTTTGGCCCGACTTTCAACCGCATCGACGGCGAGCTGGATTCCAACGTGCCCCTGGGTGGTGGCGCCGGCGAAAGCGTGAAGGTCAAGGGTAACGACAACGCCGCGGGGTTCAACGCCGGTATCCTCGTGCAGCCTCTCGACAGCACGCGTATCGGTGTGACCTACCACTCGCAGGTGGTGTATCACCTCAGCGGCAAGGCCCATGCGTCCGGCCTGATTTCCGATACCTTTGACGGTGGGCCGCAGAAGTATGACGCCAGCCTGGACCTGACAACCCCTTCGTCGGTGGATTTCTCGGTCACCCAGCAACTGAATGATGACTGGACCCTCTACCTCGGCAGCACGTACACGCGTTGGAGTCAGTTGAAGAAGATCACCATCAACAACGACGGTGTGTCCGACCTCACCGCTCAATTCGGCGGCCTCGGTTCGATCACCGAGCAACAGCACTGGCACGACACCTGGTCCCACGCCATCGGCGCGGCCTATCGGGTCAACAAAGAACTGGTGCTGCGGACCGGTTTTTCGGTGGACCAGACGCCGACCAACAACACTGACCGATCCGTGCGGATTCCCACGGGTGATCGCACGGTTTTCAGCCTGGGCGCGGGCTGGACGCCAGTCGACAACCTGACCTTCGATGTGGCGTATTCCTACCTCAAGGAAGAGCCGATCAAGGTGCGGCAGAACCTTTCCCAGGTAGGCCTCACCTACGATGCCAAGTATGAAAATAGCGCCAATGGCTTTGGTGGGTCGGTGACTTACCGCTTCTGATGCCCGCGCAACGCACAGCGTCGGTTGTAAAAACGGGAAACCCCAGCCTTGGGGTTTCCCGTTTTTTTACACCCGACGGATGCACCCGCGAATGCCAGATTAGGCTTTTGAAACCATTGGATATTCTGTAGCCTTGCGCAGCTTCATCGCTAACCGTGCTTGATGAACACAATCACTTCGTCCGGCGGCGCCCGAAGGGCTCCAGAGCCGGTGGTACACTCGACTTTCGCGCAACGGCGCCTGCAGGTCTTGCGAACATGACGCAAATTTCCGAACGCCTTCTGGTTCAAGCCCACCTCGACGCCAAGCAGCCCAAGGCGCTCAGTGCCGATGAAGAGGCTGGCCTGCGTACCGCCATCGCCGCCGAGCTCAAAGCGCAAGACGCGGTGCTGGTTGCTCACTTCTACTGCGACCCGGTCATCCAGGCACTGGCCGAAGAAACCGGCGGCTGTGTCTCCGACTCCTTGGAAATGGCCCGCTTCGGCGCCGCCCACCCGGCCAAGACCGTGTTGGTTGCCGGTGTGCGTTTCATGGGCGAGACCGCCAAGATCCTCACACCCGAAAAACGCATCCTCATGCCCACCCTGGAAGCTACCTGCTCCCTGGACCTGGGCTGCCCGGTGGAGGAATTCTCGGCGTTCTGCGACCAGCACCCCGAACGCACCGTGGTGGTGTATGCCAACACTTCGGCGGCAGTCAAAGCCCGGGCGGATTGGGTGGTGACGTCGAGCTGCGCGCTGGAAATCGTCGAAAGCCTGATGGACAACGGTGAAACCATCATTTGGGGACCTGACAAGCACCTGGGTACCTACATCCAGCGCCAGACCGGTGCCGATATGCTGTTGTGGGACGGCGCCTGCATCGTCCACGAAGAGTTCAAGTCCAAGCAGTTGGAAGACATGAAGGCGCTGTACCCGGACGCAGCCATTCTGGTGCACCCTGAGTCGCCGACTGCGGTGATCGAACTCGCGGATGCCGTGGGCTCGACCAGCCAACTGATTGCGGCGGCCCAGCGCCTGCCGAACAAGACCTTTATCGTCGCCACCGACCGCGGCATCTTCTACAAGATGCAGCAGCTGTGCCCGGACAAGGTCTTCGTCGAAGCGCCTACCGCCGGTAACGGGGCTGCGTGCCGTAGTTGCGCGCATTGCCCGTGGATGGCGATGAACACGCTGGAGCGCACGCTGCAGTGCCTGCGTGAGGGCACTAACGAGATCTTCGTCGAGCCGTCCGTGATCCCGCAGGCGGTGCGCCCGCTCAAGCGCATGCTGGATTTCACCCAAGCCGCACGCCTTAAACTCGCCGGCAACGCCTGACTCAAGGCGGGCTCAGTAAAAAATGTGGGAGGGGGCTTGCTCCCGATAACGGAGTGTCAGTCAGCTCATTTGCCACTGATACCCTGCTATCGGGAGCAAGCCCCCTCCCACAGGTTGATTTCCACTCGTCAGGGCGTTATTTCTTCTGCTTCGGAATCCGCACTAACTGCGTATCCGAATAGATGTCATGCCAGCTGCGTTTGCGCTTATCAAACAGCGACCAGATAAACCCCAGCCCCACGCATAACCACGACGCGATCGCCACCACAAAGCGCAACAGCGCCTGCCACAGGCTGATCCGCGAGCCGTCCGCGTTCTGTACGCGCACGCCCCACACCTGCATGCCCAGGGTCTGGCCGGAATGGGTCCAGAACTTCGCAAAGAAGCCAAACAGCACAAACAACAGAATCGTCGACAGCAACGGGTCGCCGTCCAGCGCGCCGGATTCGGTGAGGGTGCGCATCTTGGCCTCGCCAACAAACGCGATCCAGACCAGCTTGTAGATAAACGCAGTGACAATCAGCAGGGCAGTGCACAACAGGAAGTCATAGAACATCGCTGCCAGGCGACGGCCCAGGCCAACGGCGGGGAACTCGCCTTGGGGGCTCAGCAGGGGTTTCGGCATGGCAGGGCTCTCTTATGAAAAAAGCCATTTTACGAGCAAACGCGCATAAAAAAGCCCCTGATGTCAGCATCAGGGGCTTTTTGTCGCAGGGAAGGATCAGGCTTCTGCGATTACTTCATCAGCCTGCATGCCTTTTTGACCCTGCACGGCAACGAAGGTCACCTTCTGGCCTTCTTTCAGGCTCTTGAAGCCGTTGCCTTGAATAGCGCGGAAATGCACGAACAGATCCGGACCGCTTTCTGGAGTGATAAAACCAAACCCTTTCTCGTCGTTAAACCACTTGACGGTACCGCTCTGACGTGTCGACATTTCTTCTTTCCTTTGACGCTAAAAATTAATGACAGCCCCTTTCGAATGAAAGAGTACTGGGCTGGGTTGCAGGAAAGTAAGAGACGTCGAACGGGTTGTAGCACAACTACTTCAGCTACTGCCCAGGTCCAGGTTCCAAGCGACCCATGCAAACACAGTGGTCAAACTCTACGCCAACTAACAGAGAAAAAACAAGTCCTGCCAAAAGCCCAGCTTTTGCTGGGGCTAATGACACTTGTATGAATGTTGTGGGTCTGACTTATTCGATAGAGTTGGTCACTTGTTATAGGCTGAACCCTATAACAACGACTATCGACAGTGCACTGTTTTATGGCGGTTGCGTTACAGATTAGTGCACGTTAACGCAACCGCGTTACTTATAGAAACAGTCAATCAGCCACGGAAGTAACGTTGCGGTACAAATGGCATTTTACTTACACGAAGTGGCACCTTTTTCCCACGCACCAACGCAGAGACTTCGGTGTCCAGTGCGATGAATGCGCTGTCCAGATAACCCATTGCCAACGGGCCGCCGAGGGTCGGACCGAAACCACCGCTGCATACGCTGCCAATCACTGTGCCGTCGGCGTCGACGATCTCCGCGCCTTCGCGCACGGGCGTGCGCTCTTGTGGCAACAGCCCTACACGTTTACGGCTCACACCGGCTTGCTGCTGGGTGAAGATCGTGTCGGCACCCGGGAAGCCACCGGCACGTGCGCCATCGGCGCGACGGGCCTTGGAGATCGCCCACAGCAAGCTGGCTTCGATCGGCGTGGTGTCGGTGTTCATGTCGTGGCCGTACAGGCACAGGCCCGCTTCCAGGCGCAATGAATCGCGGGCGCCCAGGCCGATGGCCTGCACTTCGGTCTCCGCCAGGAGGCTGCGGGCGAGGCTTTCGGCGTTGGCGGCCGGTACTGAGATTTCGAAGCCGTCTTCACCGGTGTAGCCCGAACGGCTGACATAGCAGTCCACGCCCAGCAGGCGCAGGGAGGCGAACTGCATAAACGTCATCTGGGTGACTTCCGGTGCCAGGCGGGCCAGCACCTTGACCGCCGCCGGGCCTTGCAGCGCCAGCAAGGCGCGCTCTTCAAACAATGGCTCGATGCTGCACTGGTCGCTGATATGCTGACGCAGGTGCGCCAGATCCTGGTCCTTGCAGGCGGCGTTGACCACCAGGAACAGTTCGTCGTTGCCCAGGTTCGCCACCATCAGGTCGTCGAGAATGCCGCCCTGAGCGTTGGTGAACATCGCATAGCGCTGCATGCCTACCGGCAGGTCGATGATGTCGACCGGCACCAGGGTTTCCAGGGCCTTGGCGGCATTCGCACCGGTCAGGCGGATCTGGCCCATGTGGGACACGTCGAACAGCCCGGCCTGATCACGGGTGTGAAGGTGTTCCTTCATGACGCCCAGTGGGTATTGCACCGGCATGTCGTAGCCGGCGAAGGGCACCATGCGCGCGCCCAGTTCAATGTGCAGGGCGTGCAGAGGGGTTTTCAACAGGGTTTCGGTGGACATATTCAGCTCCTGAAAAACGTGCTGGCGCGCCGTTAGGCGTCAGCACTCGATAATGTTGACCGCCAAACCGCCACGGGCGGTTTCCTTGTATTTGCTTTTCATGTCGGCGCCGGTCTGGCGCATGGTGCGGATGACCTTGTCCAGCGAGACGAAGTGTTGCCCGTCGCCACGCAGCGCCATGCGCACCGCATTGATCGCCTTGACCGAGCCCATCGCATTGCGCTCGATGCAGGGCACCTGCACCAGCCCGCCAATCGGGTCGCAGGTGAGGCCGAGGTTGTGTTCCATGCCGATTTCGGCGGCGTTTTCCACCTGGGAAACGCTGCCGCCCAAGACTTCGCACAGCGCGCCGGCGGCCATGGAACAGGCCACGCCGACTTCACCCTGGCAGCCGACTTCGGCACCCGAGATCGACGCG
Source organism: Pseudomonas sp. A39 (assembly GCF_058145955.1). Taxonomy (NCBI): domain Bacteria; kingdom Pseudomonadati; phylum Pseudomonadota; class Gammaproteobacteria; order Pseudomonadales; family Pseudomonadaceae; genus Pseudomonas; species Pseudomonas sp. A39. The sequence continues at coordinate 44,827 of NZ_JBYVMD010000042.1, read as the reverse complement.
TTTTCCTTGTACAGAATGCCGATAGCGGCGGCGGTGAGCAGGAAGCGCACCACGCCGTCTTCGTTCGCGCCGGGGATAAAGCGCATGTAGTAATGCAGCACCGCCGGCACAATCCCGGCCGCACCGTTGGTGGGCGCCGTGACCACGCGCCCGCCGTTGGCGTTTTCTTCGTTGACCGCCAGCGCGTACAGATTGACCCAATCCAGCACCGACAGTGGGTCGCGCAGCGCCGATTCCGGGTGCTTGCACAACTGACGATGCAACGCCGCGGCGCGACGCTTGACCTTCAGGCCGCCAGGCAGAATCCCTTCATTGCGACAGCCGGCGTCCACGCAGTCCTGCATCACTTGCCAGATCTTCAGCAGGCCGGCGCGGGTTTCCGCTTCCGGGCGCCAGGCGCTTTCATTGGTCAGCATCACCTGGCTGATGGACAGCCCGTAAGTGGTGCAATGGCCCAGCAAGTCCTTGGCGTGCTTGAAGGGGAAGGTCAATGGCGTGGCGTCTTCGACAATCCGGTCGGCGCCGGCGGCGTCTTCATCCACCACAAAACCGCCGCCCACCGAGTAGTACTCGCGGCTGCGGATCTGGATATTGGCGGCGTCGAAGGCGCGGAAAATCATGCCGTTGGGATGATAGGCGAGGGGTTTGCGAATCATCGCCAAGTGTTCTTTCTCGTTGAACACGATGCTGTGTTCGCCGAGCAAATTCAGGCGGCCGTCCTTGCGCATCTGCGCCAGGCGCGTTGCCACGGTTTCGGTATTCACGGTGTCCGGGTGTTCGCCTTCCAGCCCAAGCAGTACGGCCTTGTCGCTGCCGTGGCCTTTGCCGGTGGCGCCGAGCGAGCCGTAGAGTTCCACCTTGATGGCGGTGGTGGTGCTCAGCAGGTTGTCACGCTTGAGGCCCTCGACAAATCGGGCGGCGGCGCGCATCGGGCCCACGGTGTGGGAACTGGAGGGGCCGATGCCAATCTTGAACAGGTCGAACACGCTTAAAGACATGAGTTGTTCTCCGGTTTCTTATTATTTTCTGGAGGTCGCCTTGGTCAAGTGTGGGAGGGGGCTTGCCCCCGATGAAAGTGTGCCAGTCAGCTCATCTGTCTCTGACCCACCGCTATCGGGGGCAAGCCCCCTCCCACATTTGTACCCAGTACATCCTTAAGTTATGCGTAGCTCTCGATCGACGGGCACGCACACACCAAATTGCGATCGCCAAACACGTTGTCGACCCGGCCAACCGGCGGCCAATACTTGCCTTCGATCAGCGAAGCAACCGGGTACACCGCTTGCTCGCGGCTGTACGGATGGCTCCATTCGCCCACCAGTTCCGCCGCGGTGTGCGGCGCGTTTTTCAGTGGGTTGTCGTCCTTGTCCAGGGTGCCGTTTTCCACCGCGCGGATTTCTTCGCGGATGGCGATCATGGCGTCGCAGAAGCGGTCCAGTTCTTCCTTGGATTCGCTTTCGGTCGGCTCGATCATCAACGTGCCGGCAACCGGGAACGACATGGTCGGCGCGTGGAAGCCGAAGTCGATCAGGCGCTTGGCCACGTCATCTACGCTGATGCCGCTGCTGTCTTTGAGTGGGCGCAGGTCGAGGATGCATTCGTGCGCCACCAGGCCGTTGCTGCCGGTGTACAGCACGGGGTAGTGCTCTTCCAGGCGACGGGAAATGTAGTTGGCATTCAGGATCGCCAGCTGCGAAGCGCGCTTGAGCCCCGCGCCGCCCATCATGCTGATGTACATCCAGGTGATCGGCAGGATGCTCGCGCTGCCGAACGGCGCTGCGCATACCGCGCCTTCCTTGCGTTCCATGGCGGCGTGGCCCGGCAGGAATGGCGTGAGGTGCGACTTGACGCCGATCGGGCCAACGCCCGGGCCGCCACCGCCGTGAGGAATGCAGAAGGTCTTGTGCAGGTTCAGGTGGGACACGTCGCCGCCGAACTTGCCCGGTGCGCAGAGGCCGACCATGGCGTTCATGTTGGCGCCGTCGATGTACACCTGGCCACCGTTGTCGTGAATGATGCCGCAGATTTCGCGGATACCTTCTTCGAACACGCCGTGGGTGGACGGGTAGGTGATCATCAGCGCGGCGAGGTGATCGCGGTGCTCGATGGCCTTGGCGCGCAGGTCTTCGATATCGACGTTGCCACGCGCATCGCAAGCGGTCACCACGACACGCATGCCCGCCATGTTGGCGGTGGCCGGGTTGGTGCCGTGGGCCGACGACGGGATCAGGCAGATGTCGCGACGTTCTTCGCCACGGCTCTGGTGATAGGCACGAATGGCCAAGAGGCCTGCGTACTCGCCCTGGGAACCGGCGTTCGGTTGCAACGAGATCGCGTCGTAACCGGTGGCCGCGCAGAGCATGGCTTCCAGGTCCGAGGTCAGTTGCAGGTAGCCGGCGCTTTGTTCGGCGGGAGCGAACGGGTGCAGGGCACCGAACTCGGCCCAGGTCACCGGGATCATTTCGCTGGCGGCGTTGAGCTTCATGGTGCACGAGCCCAGCGGAATCATGGTGCGGTCCAGCGCCAGGTCCTTGTCGGCCAGCTTGCGCAGGTAGCGCATCAGCTCGGTTTCGGAGTGATAGCGGTTGAACACCGGGTGGCTGAGGATCGGCGACTGGCGCAGCAGCGCTGCCGGCAGGGTGCTGTCCACGTTGGCCGTGAAGTCAGGCAAGGCCTTGCCGTCGGCGAAGATCGCCCACAGGGTTTCAATGTCGGCCTGTGTGGTGGTTTCGTCCACCGACACACCCAGACGCTCAGCGTCCACGACACGCAGGTTGATGCGCTGGGCGCGGGCCTTGTCGTGCAGGGTGGCGGTGTTGGCACCGGTGTTGAGGGTGAGGGTGTCGAAGAAGTGTTCCTGCTCGACCTTCTGGCCCAGGGCGGTCAAGCCCTTGGCCAGGATCGCGGTCAGCTGGTGAATGCGCTGGGCGATCTGCGTCAGGCCTTTGGGGCCGTGGTACACGGCGTACATGCTGGCGATGTTGGCCAACAGCACTTGGGCGGTGCAGATGTTGCTGGTGGCTTTCTCGCGACGGATATGTTGCTCGCGGGTCTGCATGGCCAGGCGCAGGGCCGGCTTGCCGAAACGGTCCACGGAGACGCCGACCAGACGGCCCGGCATGTCGCGCTTGAACGCATCCTTGGTGGAGAAGTACGCCGCGTGCGGGCCGCCAAAGCCCAGCGGCACGCCGAAGCGTTGCGCGCTGCCGATGGCCACGTCGGCACCGAACTCACCCGGCGGGGTCAGCAGGGTCAGGGCCAGCAGGTCGGCGGCCACGGCGACCAAGGCGTTGGAAGCGTGGAAACGCTCAGTCAGCGCGCGGTAGTCGAACACGTCACCGTTACTGGCCGGGTATTGCAGCAGGGCGCCGAAGAAGGCGCTGACGTCGGTCAGTTCACGCTCATCGCCCACCACCACATCAATACCCAGTGGCTCGGCACGGGTGCGCAGCACGTCGAGGGTTTGCGGGTGGCTGTGGACCGAGGCGAAGAAGGCATTGCTGCCCTTGTTCTTGCTCAGGCGCTTGCAGAAGGTCATGGCTTCGGCGGCGGCGGTGGCTTCGTCAAGCAGCGAGGCGTTGGCGATCGGCAGGCCGGTGAGGTCGCTGATCAGGGTCTGGAAGTTCAGCAACGCTTCCAGGCGGCCTTGGGAAATTTCTGGCTGGTACGGGGTGTAGGCGGTGTACCAGGCCGGGTTTTCCAGCAGGTTGCGCAGGATCGGCGACGGCGTGTGGCAGTTGTAGTAGCCCTGGCCGATGTAGGTCTTGAACAGTTGGTTCTGGCCGGCGATGGCCTTGATCTTGGCCAGGGCCTCGGCTTCGCTCAGGCCGTCTTCCAGGCCGAGCACGCTGGTGCCCTTGATGCTTTCCGGGATCACGCTGGCGCTCAGGGCTTCCAGGGAGTCAAAGCCCAGGCTGGCGAGCATGTGTTGCTCGTCTTCCTGGCGCGGGCCGATGTGGCGGGCGATGAATTCGTTGGCGGTAGTCAGATTAACGGTCATGGCGCGCTCCTCAAGCTTCAGCGTTGGCTTTGATCAGGCGGTCGTACGCATCCTGATCCAACAGCTTAGCCACTGCACTGGCATCAGCGGGTTTAAAGCGGAAGAACCAACCTTCGCCCATCGGGTCTTCGTTGACCAGCTCCGGGCTGCCATCGAGTTTGTCGTTCACTTCGAGCACTTCACCGTCCAGCGGCATGTACACACCGCTGGCGGCCTTGACCGACTCCACGGTGGACGCTTCAGCGCCCTTGTCGTAGGCCTGCAACTCCGGCAGTTGCACGAAAACCACATCACCCAGCGCGTTCTGCGCAAAAGCGGTGATACCCACGGTGACGCTGCCGTCAGCTTCGGCGCGCAGCCATTCGTGATCTTCAGTGAAACGCAACTCGCTCATGGAAACTCCTCGGGGCCAGATTCGTCTGGTGGACGGGATTGGAATAATGGGGAGTTGCTTAGCAATATCGCGGCCAAGGTTAGTAAGTCTTTATAAATCAGTGAGTTATAAAAAATGGCTATGACGAGATGACGGTTGGCTGTAGCGATTTCGCTACACACGTGCGCGTGAAAAAAAGCCTATGTGGATCAAAGCCTTGCATGGCGCGCAAAAAACAGGGTTGTAGCGATATCGTTACGCTGTAGCGCTTTCAGTACAGCCGATGTCGTTCTCAGACCAAAACCTGGCAGGCGGTCGATGTTTGGAATGCTGCCAATGTGGGAGGGGGCTTGCCCCCGATGGCGATGGGTCAGTTAGAGATGCTTTGATTGACACACTGCTATCGGGGGCAAGTCGAATCGTCGCACCGCCCCTCCCACATTTGACCTCTATCGACCCAGGCAGTCAGGGCTTGTTGGAGGGAATGCCGTACTTGCGCAGGCGATGAGCAATCGCCGTGTGGGAGGTCTGCAGCCGGCTGGCCAGTTGGCGGGTCGAGGGGTAGCTGGCGTAGAGCTTTTCCAGCAGGCTGCGTTCGAAATCTTCCATGGCCTGTTCCAGGCTGTCGACTTCGCCGTCGCCCTGGCGCGCCACCGAGGTGCCGGCGATGTCGAGGTCGCCGATGTCGACCAGGCTGCTTTCGCAGATGGCGGCGGCGCGGAAGATCACGTTCTGCAGTTGCCGAACGTTGCCCGGCCAGCGGTTGCCCAGCAGCGCCGGGTAAGTACCGGGCGCCAGGCGGCACACCGGGCGCTGGATCTGTGCGCAGGCCTGCTGCATGAAGTAGCGGGCGAGCAGCAGGATGTCCTGGCCGCGTTCGCGCAAGGGCGGCACTTCAACGTTAAGCACATTGAGGCGGTAGAACAGGTCTTCGCGGAAGGTGCCCTCGCTGACCATTTTTTCCAGGTCACGGTGGGTGGCGCTGAGAATGCGCACATTGACCTTCACTTCACGGTCGCCGCCGACGCGACGGAAGCTGCCGTCATTGAGAAAACGCAGCAGCTTGGCCTGTAAGTACGGCGACATCTCGCCGATCTCATCGAGGAACACCGTGCCTTGGTTGGCCAACTCCATCAGCCCTGGCTTGCCACCGCGTTGCGCGCCGGTAAAGGCGCCCGGTGCATAACCGAACAGCTCGCTCTCGGCGAGGTTCTCCGGCAGCGCCGCGCAGTTCAAGGCCAGGAACGGCGCGCTGTGGCGTGCACTGATGGCGTGGCAGGCACGCGCGACCAATTCCTTGCCGGTGCCGGTTTCGCCCTGGATCAACAGCGGTGCATCCAACGCTGCCACTCGCTGCGCGCGCGCCTTGAGGGTGCGGATGACCGGCGACTCGCCGAGCAGCGCATCAAAGCCTTCGGCATGGTCGTGGTGCAACGCCGAGAGTTGTTCGCCAATGCGATTGGGTTGATAGAGCGTCAGCAGCGCGCCGGCGTCGGTAATCGGCGTGGCGTCCAGCAACAGCGTCTGGCCGTTGACGCTGATCTCTCGCAGCGGCAAGCGAAAGCCTTGCTCCAGCAAGGTCTCAAGCAGGGCCGGGTCATTGAACAGCTCGCTGATGCTTTCCCCGGCCGGTTCGCGACCGTACAGGGCGATCAACGCCGGGTTGGCCAGCAGGATCTTGCCCGCGCTGTCCAGCGCCAGCACCGGGTCGGTCATGGCGGCCAGCAGGGCGTCGAGTTGCAGGTGGCGGCGTTGGCCGGGGAGGATGTCCACCACCGTGACCGCCTGCACGCCGTGCACGCTGAACAGCGCGTCACGCAGTTCTTCGAGGACGTCGGCGCTCAGGGTCGGCGCGTCGATATAGACGTTGGGCGGCACCATCTCCACCGCATCCAGGTTGAGATTGCGCCCACCGAGCAAGGCCAGGACTTCCTGGGTAATGCCGACGCGGTCGATGAAACTGACGTGGATACGCATGGGGCTGCTGACAATTCTGGGACGCGAGAGGCAGCAAGTATGCCTTGCAGAGGGTGGAGATCAAAATGTGGGAGGGGGCTTGCTGTGGCGAGGGAGCTTGCTCCCGTCCGACAGCGAAGCTGGAGTCGGCTATTTGGGGCGCTGCGCACCCCAACGGGAGCAAGCTCCCTCGCCGCAAAAGCCCCCTCCCACACTTGAAGCTAGGTTGTGCCAGTTATTCCAAGTGTTCGGGTTTGATGGGGTCACCCGATTTCACATCCAACTGATGCCGCACATCTTCGAACATCTGGTCGTACTGCTTGTGCATCGAGCCATTGAGTACCGCAATCTTCGGCATCCCATACTTCTGCGCGATGTTCATCGCATGCCGGGCAAAGTCGAATGCCTGGTCCTTGGGCAAGAAGAACTCTTCCTTGAGGTCCTTGCCCTGCACCGAGCCATGCAGCTTGAACAGCATGCCCTTGCCTTCCTTTGGGTCCTGGCTGACTTCGTAATCGATACACAGGTTGTAGCTGTAGTCATCCTTGTTCAGCGCGTGACGTTCAACGTGCAGGTGACCCGGTTCAAAGGTGGCCATAGGCGTATCTCCTTTACTTCACAGATAGGTGATGCCAGGTGTTGCCGTGCTGATGCGCGTGCCGGCGCTGCCCTGGACGATGGCTTCGATGTCCGAGAGTGAACCGATGACGGCGGTTTTGCCAGTCTGGCGGGCGAACTCACAGGCGGCTTGGACCTTGGGGCCCATGGAACCGGCGGCGAAGCCGAGTTTTTCCAGGTCGTCGGGGTGGGCCTGGCCAATCGCTTTCTGGGTCGGCTTACCGTAGTCGATAAACGCGGCGTTGACGTCGGTGGCGATCACCAGCAGATCGGCGTCCAGTTGCGCCGCCAGCAAGGAGGAGCACAGGTCCTTGTCGATCACCGCTTCGATGCCTTTGAGCTTACCGTCGTCGCCATACATCGTCGGGATGCCACCACCGCCGGCGCAGATCACAATGGCGTTTTTTTCCAGCAGCCATTTGATCGGGCGAATTTCAAAGATGCGTTTGGGCCGTGGGCTGGCGACCACGCGGCGGTACTTGTCGCCATCCGGTGCAATCGCCCAGCCTTTTTCGGCGGCGAGTTTTTCCGCTTCGGCTTTGGAGTACACCGGGCCGATGGGTTTGGTCGGGTTCTGGAAGGCCGGGTCCTTGGCGTCGACTTCGACCTGGGTGAGCAGGGTGGCGAAGGGCACTTCGAAGTCCAGCAGGTTGCCCAGTTCCTGTTCGATGATGTAGCCGATCATGCCTTCGGTCTCGGCGCCGAGCACGTCCAGCGGGTAAGGCGACACCTGGGTGTAGGCCGCCGCCTGCAACGACAGCAGGCCGACTTGCGGACCATTGCCGTGGGCGATCACCAGCTCGTTGCCGGCATGGATCTTGGCGATCTGTTCGGTGGCGATACGGATATTGGCGCGTTGGTTGTCCGCCGTCATGGGTTCACCACGGCGGAGCAGGGCGTTGCCGCCCAGGGCTACGACGATGCGCATAAAGAGTGTCCTTCTGAAATTCATCGTTGTGAACACGGCCAGTGTGGGAGGGGGCTTGCCCCCGATAGCGGTGGATCTGTTGATCAATGTGCTGACTGACACACCACCATCGGGGGCAAGCCCCCTCCCACACTGACTGTGTTCCAGCAGTAAGATTTAGATATCTGCGAGTGCCGACACCAGAATCGCCTTGATGGTATGCATGCGGTTTTCCGCCTGCTCAAACGCGATATTGGCCGGCGATTCGAACACTTCCTCGGTCACTTCCACGCCATTGGCCAGGTTCGGATAACGCGCGGCGATGTCCTTGCCCACCTTGGTTTCGCTGTTGTGGAAGGCCGGCAGGCAGTGCATGAACTTCACCCGAGGGTTGCCCGAAGCTTTCATCATCTTGGCGTTGACCTGGTACGGCAGCAGCTGCTCGATGCGCTCGTCCCACGCTTCCACCGGCTCACCCATGGACACCCAGATATCGGTGTGGATGAAGTCCACGCCCTTGACCGCTTCCTTCGGGTCTTCGGTGATGGTGATACGCGCGCCGCTTTCCTCGGCAAACGCCTGGCATTGCTTGATGAAATCCTCGTGCGGCCACAGGGCTTTCGGCGCGCCGATGCGCACGTCCATGCCCAGCTTGGCGCCGATCATCAGCAGCGAGTTGCCCATGTTGTAGCGCGCATCGCCCAGGTAGGCGTAGCTGATGTCATGCAGCGGTTTGTCGCTGTGCTCGCGCATGGTCAGGGTGTCGGCGATCATTTGGGTCGGGTGGAATTCGGCGGTGAGGCCATTGAACACCGGCACCCCGGCGAACTTGGCCAGCTCTTCGACGATTTCCTGTTCGAAGCCACGGTATTCGATGGCGTCGAACATCCGGCCCAGTACGCGGGCGGTGTCTTTCATGCTTTCTTTGTGGCCGATCTGCGACGACACCGGGTCGATGTAGGTGACGTGGGCGCCCTGGTCATGTGCCGCCACTTCGAAGGCGCAGCGGGTGCGGGTCGAGGTTTTTTCGAAGATCAGCGCGATGTTTTTGCCCTGCAGGTGCGGACGCTCGGTGCCGGTGTATTTGGCGCGCTTGAGGTCGCGGGACAGGTCCAGCAGGTAGTTCAGCTCGCGGGTGGTGTGGTGCATCAGCGAGAGCAGGCTGCGGTTGCGCATGTTGAAAGCCATGATGGATCTCCTTCTGTTTAGGTTATCCCCTTGGCCGGCGCCTTATGGGCGACGGCCAAGGCCTGGAAATTAATAGTCGATAGGGTCGCGGATGATCGGGCAGGTCATGCAGTGACCGCCGCCGCGGCCACGGCCGAGTTCACCGGCGCTGATGGTGATCACTTCCACGCCCGCCTTGCGCAGCAGGGTGTTGGTGTAGGTGTTGCGGTCGTAGCCGATCACCACGCCAGGCTCCACGGCCACCACGTTGTTGCCGTCGTCCCATTGCTCGCGTTCGGCGGCAAAGCTGTTGCCGCCGGTCTCGACCACGCGCAGCGCCTTGAGGTTGAGGGCTGCGGCGACGGTGTCGAGGAAGTTGGTTTTCTCCCGTTGGATGTCGATGCCGTGTGGCTTGCTGTCATCTGGGCGCAGGGTGAAGGGCACGATCTGGTTGACCACTTCAGGGAAGACGGTGACCAGGTCGCGGTCGCAGAAGCTGAACACGGTGTCCAGGTGCATCGCCGCGCGGGATTTCGGCAGGCCGGCCACGATCACGCGTTCCACGGCTTTGTTCTTGAACAGGTTGCGCGCCAGTTGGCCGATGGCCTGGTGGGACGAGCGCTCGCCCATGCCGATCAACACCACGCCATTGCCAATTGGCATGACGTCGCCGCCTTCCAGCGTGGCGGCACCGTGTTCCTGGTCGGGATCGCCGTACCAGATCTGGAAGTCCGCGTGGGTGAACTCCGGGTGGAATTTGTAGATGGCGCTGGCCAGCAGGGTTTCCTGGCGTCGCGCCGGCCAGTACATTGGGTTGAGCGTCACACCGCCGTAGATCCAGCAGGTGGTGTCGCGGGTGAACTGGGTGTTGGGCAACGGCGGCAGAATGAAACTGGCGTGGCCGAGGAAGTCGCGGAACATCTCGATGGTCTTGCCACCGAAGCTGCTTGGCAGGTCATCGGCCGACACGCCACCGATCAGGAACTCGGCGATCTTGCGCGGCTCCAGGCTGCGCAGCCACGAACTGACTTCCTCGACCAGGCCCAGGCCTACGGTGTTGGAAGTGATCTTGCGTTCCAGGATCCAGTCCAGGGCTTCGGGGATGGCGACGATGTCGGTGAGCAGGTTGTGCATTTCCAGCACATCAATGTCCCGCTCGCGCATCTTGGTGACGAAGTCGAAGTGGTCGCGCTTGGCCTGGGCCACCCACAGCACGTCATCGAACAGCAGTTCATCGCAGTTATTGGGGGTCAGCCGCTGGTGGGCCAAACCTGGGGAGCACACCATGACTTTGCGCAGTTTGCCGGCTTCGGAATGTACGCCGTACTTCACTTTTTCCGTGGTCATTACAGATCCTCCAGTGAGACACAATTACAAGGTCAGGAAGCCGTCGTAGAGGCCATAAGCAGCCACCAGGGCGCCTGCGACCACTGCAGCGAAAATCAGCTTCTCGACGTTGGTGAAAATCGGTTTGCCCAGTTCACGCTTGGCCTTGGCGAACAGGATCGCGCCGGGGGCGTAGAGCAGGGCCGAGAGCAGCAGGTATTTGGTGCCGCCGGCATAGAGCAGCCAGACCGCGTAGATCAGCGCGACGGCGCCGATGAACAGGTCCTTCTTGCGCTCGGCCAGGGCGGTTTCGTAGGTTTCGCCGCGCACCGCCAGCAGCAGGGCGTAGGCCGCCGACCACAGGTAAGGCACCAGGATCATCGAGGTGGCGAGGTAGATCAGCGACAGGTAAGTGCTGGCGGAAAACAGCGTGATCACCAGGAAAATCTGGACCATCGCGTTGGTCAGCCACAGCGCGTTGACCGGTACGTGGTTGGCGTTTTCCTTGCGCAGGAACTCCGGCATGGTGTGGTCCTTGGCGGCGGCGAACATGATCTCCGCACACAGCAGCACCCACGACAGCAGCGCCCCCAGCAGCGAGATGATCAAGCCGACGCTGATCAGCACCGCGCCCCAGTGGCCCACCACATGCTCCAGCACGGCGGCCATCGACGGGTTCTGCAGCTTGGCCAGTTCCGGTTGGGTCATGATGCCCAGGGACAACACGTTCACCAGCATCAGGAACAGCAGCACGGTGATAAAACCGATGACGGTAGCCTTGCCGACGTCAGAACGTTTTTCCGCACGGGACGAGAAGATGCTCGCGCCTTCGATGCCGATAAACACCCACACGGTGACCAGCATCATGTTGCGCACCTGGTTCATCACGCTGCCCAGGTCCGGGTTTTTCACGCCCCAGATGTCAGCGGTGAAGATATCCAGCTTGAACGCAAACAGCGCGATCAGCACGAACAGCACCAGTGGCACCACCTTGGCGACGGTGGTCACCAGGTTGATGAACGCGGCTTCCTTAATGCCGCGCAGCACCAGGAAATGCACGGCCCACAGCAGCACCGAAGCACCGATCACCGCCGCCGGCGTATTGCCTTCGCCAAAGATCGGGAAGAAATAGCCGAGGGTGCTGAACAGCAACACGAAGTAGCCAACGTTGCCCAACCACGCGCTGATCCAGTAGCCCCAGGCTGATGAAAAGCCCATGTAGTCGCCGAAACCAGCCTTGGCATAGGCGTACACCCCGCCGTCGAGGTCGGGCTTGCGGTTGGCGAGGGTCTGGAACACAAAGGCGAGGGTCAACATGCCGATGGCGGTAATCACCCAACCAATCAATACCGCACCAACATCGGCACTGGCGGCCATATTTTGCGGGAGTGAAAAGATCCCGCCGCCAATCATTGAGCCGACGACAAGTGCAACCAGTGCGCCCAATCGAAGTTTTCCGGGAGATTCAGACATCGCATAACTCCAATGCAGGAGAAGAGAGACCACAGAATAAATCCGTGCGCTAATCAAACAGCTGACTCAGATCACTTCATTGGCACATTCCATTGTGAATTAATGACTTAGGGTGGAAAGTCCTGGGCAATAGTTTTCCGCGCAAAGGCGCTTTCCAGAGCGATCTCTGCGTGTTGATTAATCATTTAGTGCTGCGTATGGAGGATTTAAACTAGACCTTTTTCAGGAATGTGCAAACTTTTCGGGAATGCGACAGTAAGTAGCTTGGATGCGACGAATGATCGTCCGTATTTAAATTATAAATAAGCTTAAAATATATAAACTGTCATACCGCAGGGTTATGAGCAGGGTACTTTTATCGCGGCCCCTAATAACGCTACACGCGCTGGATTAATCAGTTGAGTGCGCGCTTATCAGTCAAAACTTTTATTTAATCAGGAGTGTTCATGTCTCAACCCGCTCAAAAACTTCGACTCAGCGCCCTGATTGCCCTGGTGGTGGGGTCGATGATCGGCGGTGGGATTTTTTCGTTGCCGCAGAATATGGCCGCGCGTGCCGAGGTGGGGGCGGTGTTGATCGGCTGGGCGATCACCGCCGTCGGTATGCTGACCCTCGCGTTCGTGTTCCAGACCCTGGCCAATCGCAAACCCAACCTGGATTCGGGCGTATATGCCTACGCCAAGGCGGGCTTCGGCGACTACATGGGGTTCTCGTCGGCCTGGGGCTATTGGATCAGTGCATGGATGGGCAACGTCGGTTACTTCGTGTTGCTGTTCAGTACCCTGGGTTACTTTTTTCCGCTGTTCGGCCAGGGCAACACGCCGGTGGCCATTGGGTGTGCGTCGTTGCTGCTGTGGGCCGTGCATTTCCTGGTGCTGCGCGGGATCAAGGAGGCGGCGTTCATCAACCAGATCACCACCGTGGCGAAGATTGTACCGTTGCTGATGTTTATCGTGATCGCGGGTGTGGCGTTCAAGGCCGATATTTTCACTCGGGATATCTGGGGCCTGGGCAACCCGAACATCGGCAACGTGGTGGACCAGGTGCGCAACATGATGCTGGTCACCGTATTTGTGTTTATTGGTATCGAAGGCGCCAGCGTGTATTCGGCGCGGGCGGAGAAACGCTCGGACGTTGGCCGCGCCACGGTGATCGGTTTTCTTGGGGTGCTGGCCTTGCTGGTGCTGGTGAACGTACTGTCCCTGGGGATCATGAGCCAGCCGGAACTTGCACAATTGCAGAACCCGTCCCTGGCCGGCGTGCTCGAACATATTGTCGGCCCCTGGGGCGCGATGGCGATCAGCATTGGCTTGGCGGTTTCCCTGCTCGGCGCCTTGCTGTCCTGGGCCTTGCTTTGCGCCGAAATCCTCTATGCCACGGCCCAGGACAAGACCATGCCGGCCTTCCTGAAAAAGGAAAACGCCAACCAGGTGCCGGTCAACGCGTTGTGGCTGACCAATGTGATGATCCAGGTTTTCCTGGTGATCACACTGTTTTCCCACAGCACCTACACCACCCTGATTTACCTCGCCTCGTCGATGATCCTGGTGCCGTACCTGTGGTCGGCGGCCTATGCCGTCTTATTGAGCGGGCGCGGCGAAACCTACGAAGGCGCCCACGGCCAGCGCATGAAGGACTTGCTGGTTGGCCTGGTAGCCCTCGGCTACGCGGTGTGGCTGCTCTACGCCGGCGGTTTGAAGTACCTGCTCCTGTCGGCGTTGCTGTATGCACCGGGCGTGATCCTGTTTGCCCTGGCCAAGCGTGAGCAAGGCCAGCCCTTGTTTACTCACCTGGAAAAAGGCATTTTCAGCTGCGTGGTCACTGGCGCGGGGCTGGCGGCGTATGGGTTGTACAGCGGGGTGTTGTCGTTGTGAGATTGGCGTATCAGCCGCCGTATGACTGGGCGGCGATGTTGGGCTTTCTGTCGGCACGGGCGATCGCTGGGATGGAGACCGTGGAGGCGGGCGTGTATCGGCGCAGCATCAGCGTCGAGGGACGGCATGGCTGGATCAGTGTGGCGCCGGGGACTGGCGATGGGTTGGATGTTGGCGTCGATTTTCCAGAGGGGGCGGCTTTGCCCGAGATCGAGCGCCGCCTGCGCAAGATGTTTGATCTGGACGCCCAACCCCAGCAGATCAATGCGCAACTGGCGACCGACCCATTGATGGCCCGGTTGGTTGCGGCCCGTCCGGGCTTGCGCGTACCGGGCACCTGGGACGGGCTGGAGCTGGCGATTCGTGCAGTGCTGGGCCAGCAGATCACCGTGGTGGCGGCCATTCGCTTGGCGGGCAAGTTGGTGACGCAGTACGGCCAACCGCTGGAAACGCCTTACGCCGGTATCACCCATGTGTTCCCCACGGCTGAAGTCTTGGCCGTGGCGGACCTGGCCACCCTTGGCATGCCCAAGGCGCGTGGGCGCACGTTGTCAGGTGTCGCCCAGGCATTGCTGGATGATCCTGAGGTGTTCGAACCCAAGGCCAGCCTCAAGGAGGGCGTCACCAGGCTGGTCGCGTTGCCGGGGATTGGCGATTGGACGGCGCAGTACATCGCCATGCGCCAGATGCGCGAAGCGGATGCGTTTGCGTCGGGGGATATCGGGCTGATCAATGCGCTGGCGGCGCTGGAGGGCGGGCCGGTGTCTGCCCGGCAGTTGTTGGCGCGGGCTGAGGCGTGGCGGCCGCTGAGGGCGTATGCGGCGCAACATTTGTGGACGTCGTTGCAGCGGTCAGATTGATACTGTCTGTACTGGCCTCATCGCAGGCAAGCCAGCTCCCACACTTGACCGGGTACATCCGTTGGAATGTGGTCAAAATGTGGGAGGGGGCTTGCCCCCGATGGCGGCAGTCGGTTCACCACTGCGCTCGGTGTGACCCCAATTCGCCTGCCGCCAGATCCCACTGCAACGGTGTACCGCTGATGGTCACCGGCGCAAGCAAACGATGCGCCGGGCCCCACGCGGTCTGTTCAACCACCAGCCCTTGATCGCTCGCTTCCTCGGCTCGCAACGCCGGCTGCTCCGGCACCTGCCCTGCCTCCACCAACAATTTTGCCGTACGCGCCAACGACAACCGCGCCGAACCGCCACGCCCGGATTTCAAGCGTTCGCTCAAGGCTTGAAGCGCACTGGCCGCCATCAAGTACCCGGTGGCGTGATCCAGCGCCTGCAACGGCAGCGGCACCGGTTTGTCCGCTTGTTTCCAGGCCATGCCCGCCGCGGCAATCCCGCTGCTCATCTGCACCAGGCTGTCGAAACCTCGGCGATTGCGCCACGGGCCGCTCCAGCCGTAGGCGTTCAGGCTCACGTCGA
Source organism: Pseudomonas sp. A39 (assembly GCF_058145955.1). Taxonomy (NCBI): domain Bacteria; kingdom Pseudomonadati; phylum Pseudomonadota; class Gammaproteobacteria; order Pseudomonadales; family Pseudomonadaceae; genus Pseudomonas; species Pseudomonas sp. A39. Next base: position 29,700 of record NZ_JBYVMD010000042.1, on the reverse strand, counting down.
TCAGGCCAGGGGCGAGGGTTTGCAGGGCGCTGGCGGTGTAGCCCAGTTGCTCCAGGGCGTCGGCGCGGTAGCCGTGGAACAGGATATCGGTGTCTTGGAGGAGTCTGGCGAAAATCCGGCGGCCTTCGGCACTCTTGAGATCCAGGCGGGCGCAGCGTTTGCCCAGGGTCATTTCCGGCACCACGCCAGGCTCGTTCCAGCTCGGGGAGTCGATGCGCAGCACATCGGCGCCCAGGCCCGCGAGAAAACGACTGGCCACGGGGCCGGCCAGTACGCGGGTCAGGTCCAGGACCTTGAGGCCCGCCAGCGGCCGCGCCACCGAGCCGAGCCAGGCTTTGTCGGGGGTGGTTTGATAGGTCTGGCGCTGCACCAACGCCTCGGCATTCACCGCCAACCCTTGGGGATGCGACTGCCATGCCTGCCACGAACGCATCTGCGCCGCGCAGCCACCCTCATCGACAATCGCCTGCTCCAACTCAGCAGCCTTCCACTTGGCAACATAGGCGGCCATCTCGCTGCGGTCGGCGGCTTTTCCCAACACCCGCTCGGCGGCGGCGCGGTGATGGGGCGCGTTGGTGTGCAGGCGAATCCAGCCATCGGCGCTGGCGTAGTCGCCAGCCACCGGGTCCCACAGCGGTGGGGTTTCCCAGCCTACCGGGCGAATAGAGGAGGAGAACCAGAAGGACGCGAGGCGGCGGTCCACGCTGACGCCGGGCAATCGCCCGGTCTGTTGCTGGATCAACTGGGCCACGGCCTGGCCGGCGGCTCCGAGGCTGGCGCAGGCCAGGTCGGTCACGGCAAAGGTCGAGGGCAGGGCGCCGGCTTCGGTCAACGTCAACGGGGTGTGTGGCAGGTCGAGTGCGGCTTGGATGGGAGTCAGCAGGTCAGTCATCAAAGGCCCTCCATAATAGAAGGGCCACTATAGAAGATCATCAGGCCGGTGTGACAACCCCAGGCTCCAGCGGCAGGTCGATACTGGCGATAAAACCGCCTTGGGCATGATTGGCCAGGAACAGGCTGCCGCCATGGCGCTCGGCGGCGCGCCGGGCAATCGCCAGGCCCAGGCCGTGGCCTTGTGCGGTCTGGCCTGGGGCGCGGTAGAACGGTTCGCCCAATTGGCTCAGGTGCTCGGCGTCAACGCCGGGGCCGTGGTCGCGCACGCTGATCACAATATGCTCGCCGTGAAGGTGGGCGTGTAACTCGATCGGCTGGCCCGGCGGGTTGAAGCGCTGGGCGTTGCGCAGCAGGTTATCCACTGCCCGTTCGATCATGGTCGGCCACCCCTTGAGGTGCAGTTCGGTATCGGTGGTGAGCTGCACCACCTGGTCCGGGGCGCTGAGTTGGGCGTCCTTTTGCAGGGTCTTGAGCAACGGGTTGAGGTCGATCTCTTCGGCGCTGGCGTTGTCGGCATCGACGCGGGCCAATACCAGGATTTCGCTGATCAGTGCCTCCAGGCGATCACATTCGCGGGTCAGGCGAGGCCAGAGTTTTTCGCGTTCCTCGGGGCTGGCGCGTTCGGCCAGGGCCAGGGCGATGCGCAGGCGGGCCAGGGGCGAACGCAGTTCGTGGGACACGTCGCGCAGCAACTGGCGCTGGCTGCCGATCAGGCTTTGCAGACGCGCGCCCATGCGGTTGAAGTCGGTGGCCAGCACGCCGAACTCATCGCGTCGGTTGGCCAGCTGCGCCAGGCTGTTTTGCTGGTAAGTGGCTTGGCCAAGGTCATGCACGGCACCGCGCAGGCGGCTCAACGGGCGCGTGATGGACAGCGTGACGAACAGGCTGAACAGGGTCAGCACCACCAAGGCGACGACCAATGCCATTAACGGCCATGCCAGGCTGCTGCGGTGCCATTCGTCCAGCTCCGGGTGTGGGATGCGGTAGATCAACAGGTAAGTGTCGCCGGTCTTCTCACTGGTGTATTCAGCGGTCAGGCGGCGCCAAGGCAGGTGGCCGTCATTGCTGTCGTTCTGCCGAGCCTCAAAAGCGGCGGCGCGGCGCGGGAACGTACCGCGTACCACCGGTTCGCCGCTTTCGTTCAGTACCTGCACATCGATGTGATACTGGCGTTTACGCTGTTGCAGCAAATCCTGGGCAGCGTCTTCACCCTGGGCTTCGTAGAGTTGGGTCCACTCTTCGGCCAGGTTATTGAGGCCGGGGTGACGGCTGAGAATCCAGGCATCTTGATTAAGCATGTGCCCAAGCAGGATCGACAACCCGGCAACCAAGGCGATGGCCAGCCAGAAGCTGGCCAGGATGCGCCAGAACAATGAACGCACAGGAAACCCTCAAAACAGGAAAAGCCCAGTGGCGGGAGCCACTGGGCTGGGAGCGTTACGGGGGCATTATTGCGCTTTTTGCGGCTGTTGCGCTTTCCAGGCTTGGAATTCCTTCCATTCGGCGCGGCGCTGTTCTTGCTTCTTGACGATCTCGTCGAATTTTTTCTGCTGATCGGGCTTCAGCACGGCACGGATGTCAGCCTGGGTTTTCTGCTTGCCGGCGGCGATTTCGTCCTGCATGGCTTTCTGGTCGGCAGCGGGCAGTTTATCCAGGTACTTTTTGGTCAGGTCTTTACGAGCATGCCATTGGTCGCCCATCAGTTTGCCGATCTGCTCGCGCTGCTCTTTGCTCAGGTCCAGTTGGCTGAAAGGGCCGCCTTTGCCGCGCGGACCGTGTTCACCGCCGTGGCCCGGGCCACCCATCATGTGGCCTTCTGGGCCGCCCATCGGGCCTGGGCCTTCGGGCATTGCAGCCATGGCAACGGTCGGCAGGGCGGCGGCGAACATCAAAGCGATAAGGGTCTTGCGCATGGTGATTCTCCTGTCTCTATTCCGGTGAGTCCGGATGTGAGTAGATTACGGAGATCAAGGTCAGCGGCGGTCAGGTGTGCGTAAAGCTTGGGTAAAGAGGGTTTTGTTGCAAACTGACAAAACCCTTGGGTTTGAATATTCAAACACGCCAGCCTCTACCGTGGAACGCTGGGAGCGTTAGAGGCTGTAGTAGTAACCGCGACTGCGCAACGCCACGATCCGTGGCCGGCCATCCGGGTGTGGGCCGATCTTTTTGCGCAGGTTACTCACGTGCATGTCCAGGCTGCGATCGTAAAGGGTCAGCTTACGGCCCAGGGCAATCTGCGCGAGTTCCTGTTTGTCCAACGGTTCGCCGGGCTGGCGGAGCAAAGCTTCCAGCAATCGGCTTTCGGAGACGGTGAGCGCAAATTCCTGTTCATCGATGCTGACCACGCCGCGTACCGGGCTGAAGCACAGGTCGCCCAGCTCCAGTTGGGTAGACACGGCCGCCGGGTGGCTGCGGCGCAGTACCGCGCGCAGGCGGGCGGTGAGCTCGCGAGGGTCGCAGGGCTTGGCCAGGTAATCATCGGCGCCCAGTTCCAGGCCGAGGATACGGTCCAGCGGTTCGCCGCGGGCCGACAGCATCAGCACCGGCAGCTCAGGGTGGTCGTTGCGCAATTGCTTGAGCAGCTCAAGGCCGCTGCCGTCGGGCAGCATTACGTCAAGCACCACCGCTGCCGGGGCGCTGTCGGCCAAGGCTTTGCGGGCGCTCAAGCCGTCATGGCAGGCGCGCACCTGGAAGCCTTCCTGGCTTAACCAACTGGTCAGCAGCTCGCAGAGCTCCTGGTCATCATCTATCAGTAACAGCTCGCTCATGACTCACTCAATTTAGCCATTGTCGACGGCGACGGTGCCCACCGCTGGCGAAGATCCCGCACAGCAGGGCGATCAGTGCGACGGCCCCGCCGGTGACGAACCACTGTTGTTGCTCGGTCAGCCATCGGGTCAAGGCCCCGCCCTGTGTCTCTTTGAGTTGCTGGGCCAGGCGTTGGTTCTCTTGGCGAAGGCGATTCAATTGGGCGCTCTCGCGGCTAGCGTCCGCACTTTGCAGTTGCTTGCTCAGTTCTTCACGCTGGCGTTCGCTTTCTTTCAAACGTTGCTGCAACTCGCTGATCTGGGCGCCGGCACTCAAGGACAGGGGCGTGGAACTGCCGGTGTTCGAGGTTTCTTCAGCGTGGGCCGTAGCCCCGATCATTAACACTGCCAACAGACACAACTGACGTAAGCGCATCGGAACTCCTGATTCCACACGAATATTCAGAACGTTGTCGGCAGGTTACCCAGAATAATGAGCAATTAGGCGTTCGCCGAACCGAATAGGTTCGGCACGCCTTTTGATCAAGGCAGGACTTGCTTGAACGGTTTGATCACGACGTCGGCGTAAACGCCGGCCGCGACGTAAGGGTCAGCCTTGGCCCAGGCCTGTGCATCGGCCAGGGACGCGAACTCGGCAACGATCAGGCTACCGGTGAAACCGGCATCGCCCGGGTCATTGCTGTCCACCGCAGGGTGTGGGCCGGCCAACACGATACGTCCTTCGGCTTGCAGCTGTTTCAGCCGTTCGACGTGAGCCGGGCGCACGCTCAGGCGTTTTTCCAGCGAGTTGGCAACGTCGGTGGCAATGATGGCGTAGAGCATGTCAGTCCTCGGTTTTTGGCGTGGTGGGATCGGCGTCATGCAGATGACGTGACAGGTAAATACCCTGGGCAACCAGGAACAGCACGGTCATGCCCAGGCTGCCGAAGACTTTGAAGTCGACCCAGTAGTCCTGGAACGTGAATGCCACGAACAGGTTGGCGGCGCCGCAGAACAGGAAGAACACGATCCAGGCTACGTTCAAACGCGTCCACACCGGCTCCGGCAGGGTCAACGCATGGCCCATGATCCGCTTGATCAACAGGCGGTCACCGATGAAATGGCTGCCGATGAACGCCAGGGCGAACAGCCAGTTCACCACCGGGGCTTTCCATTTAAGGAAGGTTTCACTGTGGAAGGCCAGGGTCAGGCTGCCGAAGACCAGGCAGGCGACCAGGGTCAGCCATTGGCTTTTTTCCAGTTTGCGCTGGGAGATGAAGATGGCGCCGTAGACCACGACGGAGCTGATGATAAGCACGGCGGTGGCGCTGTAGATGCCCCCGAACGTCAGCTCATGGCCGGCCAGATCGATGACCCTGGGGTCGAGTTTGTAGACGATGAAAAACAGCAACAGCGGGATGAAGTCGATGAATTGTTTCACAGTAAGAGCCAGAAGCTGGATGTGGCGGCATAATAACAAACATCCTTGGTAGCGAAAGCGCCAGCTGACTTGAGGTTACACATCCCCGTGAATGTCGATTTGCACTGCCACAGCACGGCCTCCGACGGCGCCCTGGCGCCCGCGGTACTGGTTGCGCGTGCGTTTGAAAAAGGCGTGCGAGTCCTGTCCTTGACCGACCACGACACCCTCGAAGGCCTCGACGAAGCACGCGAAGCCGCCCATTCACTGGGCATGCAACTGGTCAACGGTGTGGAGTTGTCCTGCACCTGGGGCGGCGCCACCATTCATGTGCTCGGCTACGGTTTCGATCAAAACGCCGCGCCTTTGGTCGCGGCCATCGCCCAATTGCACGATGGCCGCTGGCTGCGGTCCGAAGAAATAAGCCGCAAGCTCAGCCTTAAAGGCATGCCTGGAGCGCTCGAAGGCGCCCGCGCCATCCAGCAGGAACTGGGTGACAGCGGCAATGCACCGGCCCGGCCGCACTTTGCCGACTGGATGGTGCGGGAAGGTTTCGTCAAGGACCGTGCCGAAGCCTTTCGCAAGTGGTTGGGCGCCGGCAAGTTGGGGGATGTGAAGCAACATTGGCCGACCCTGGAAGACACCGTCGAGACCCTGCGCGCCTCTGGGGCCTGGGTCAGCCTGGCGCATCCCTGGCATTACGATTTCACCCGCAGCAAGCGTCGCAAGCTGATTGCCGACTATATTGGAGCGGGCGGCCACGCAATCGAAGTGGTCAACGGGCATCAACCCGCCGAACAGGTCGGCAGCCTGGCGATTCTTGCCCGCGAATTTGGTCTGCTGGTCAGTGCCGGCAGTGATTTTCATGGCCCAGGCGGCTGGTCCGAGATCGGCGAGTATCGCCCCGTCCCGGAAGACTTGCCGCTCTTGTGGGGGCGATTCAAGCATGACCCCATTATTGCCACCGTCTGAACAGGTAGAACACGTGAGTCAATTCTTCCAGATTCATCCGGAAAACCCCCAGGCGCGCCTGATTAAACAGGCCGTCGAGATCATTCGCGCCGGTGGCGTGGTGATCTACCCAACCGACTCTTCCTACGCCATTGGTTGCCAGATCGGCGACAAAGGCGCGGTCGAGCGTGTAAGACGTCTGCGTCAACTGGACGACAAGCACAACTTTGCGCTGATCTGCAGCGACCTGTCCCAGTTGGGGCTGTTCGCCAAGGTCGACACCGGCACCTTCCGCCTGCTCAAGGCCCACACGCCAGGGCCCTACACCTTTATTCTGAACGCCACCCGCGAAGTGCCGCGCCTGCTGTTGCACCCGAAGAAGCGCACCATCGGCCTGCGGGTGCCGGAGCACCCCATCGCCCTGGCACTGTTGGCCGAGCTGGGTGAGCCGCTGATGAGCGTGTCGTTGATCATGCCCGGCGATACCGAACCGCTGGAAGACCCATACGAAATGCGCCAATTGCTGGAAAAACAGGTCGACCTGATCATCGACGGCGGTTTCGGCGGCGGCAAGGCGTCCACCGTGATCAACCTGGCCGATGGCGAACCGGAAGTGATCCGGGTGGGTTGCGGCGACCCGGCTCCGTTTATGGTCGAGGCCTGAATGTCGGCCGTGGAAACCGTCGACCCCCAGGCAGGCGCCCAGCAGGAACTGCCGTTTGCCATGGTGTATGGCCAGGCGGTCATGGAAATGCCGCTGGATCTGTACATTCCGCCGGACGCGCTGGAAGTCTTCCTTGACGCCTTCGAAGGTCCGTTGGACTTGTTGCTGTACCTGATCCGCAAGCAGAACATCAACATCCTCGACATTCCGGTGGCGGAAATCACTCGCCAGTACATGGGCTATGTGGAGCTGATGCAGTCGGTGCGCCTGGAGCTCGCCGCCGAGTACTTGGTGATGGCCGCCATGCTTGCCGAGATCAAGTCGCGCATGCTGCTGCCGCGCTCGGAGACGGTCGAAGCTGAAGAGGACGACCCGCGCGCCGAACTGATCCGCCGCCTGCAAGAGTACGAACGTTTCAAGGCCGCCGCCGAAGGTATCGACGGCTTGAGCCGGGTGGGTCGCGACGTGGTGGTGCCCAAGCTCGACGCCCCCGAAGCCCGTGCGCGCAAGTTGCTGCCGGATGTGAGCCTGGAAGAGTTGTTGATGTCCATGGCCGAGGTGCTGCGCCGTGGCGACATGTTTGAGCACCACCAGGTCAGCCGCGAGGCGCTGTCCACCCGTGAGCGTATGAGCGACGTGCTGGAGCGCCTCAAGGGCGGCGGCTTCGTGCCGTTTGTCGAGCTGTTTACGGCCGAAGAAGGGCGCCTGGGGGTGGTGGTGACCTTTATGGCGATCCTCGAGTTGGTGAAGGAATCCTTGGTCGAGCTGGTCCAGAATGAGCCTTTTGCGGCTATCCACGTGCGGGCGCGAGCCGAATAAAGAGCTGAATCGATGAATCTGACTGAACCCCGCGAACTGGCCCCATTGCTGGAAGCCTTTCTCCTGGCCTCGGGTAAACCGCAATCCCTGGAGCGCCTGTTCGAACTCTTTGAGGAGGCCGAGCGCCCTGAGCCGCCGGTGTTCAAGAAGGCGCTGGAGATCCTGCGTAAATCCTGCGACGGACGTGCCTTTGAATTGCGCGAGGTGGCGTCGGGTTATCGCCTGCAGATACGTGAGAAGTTTTCCCCGTGGGTCGGTCGCTTGTGGGAAGAGCGCCCACAGCGTTATTCACGGGCGATGCTGGAGACCATGGCGCTGATCGCCTATCGCCAGCCGATCACCCGTGGCGAGATCGAAGACGTGCGTGGCGTGGCGGTCAACAGCCATATCGTCAAGACTCTGCTGGAGCGCGAGTGGATCCGTATCGTCGGTTACCGCGACGTGCCCGGCAAACCGGCGATGTTTGCCACCACCAAGGTGTTTCTCGACCACTTCAACCTGAAGAACCTCGACGATTTACCGCCGCTGGCCGAACTGCGCGAGATGGAAGCCGAGCCGGTGCTCGATTTCGACGACGCGCCGGTGCCCGCGAGCCTGCAGGAACTGGCCGACGCGACCGCAGAGCCGGAAGAACCGAAGGACGAGACCAGTTTCCACACGTTGTTGCTGGAGCTGGATGACATGGAGCAGGGGATCAAGACCGACTTTGATGATTTGTTGCGTGACGGTGCTGCTGAGCCTGAAGCGCAAGTGAACGTTGAAGTTGAGCCTGAAGTCGAAGCAGAAGCAGCGCCCGAGGAAGACATACTCGGCGTGGCCCAAGCGCGGGAAAAACTCCTGGCAGCCGTCGCTGCCCTCGAACAGCCGCCGCTGAGCGACGAAGAAGACGAAGCCCGGGCCCTGGCCGAAGCGATCGAGGCCGAGCGCCGCCAGTTCGAAGACTGACGCGATTTATTTACCGCCACTGCCCTCATGTGGGAGGGGGCTTGCTGTGGTGAGTGGGGCTTGTCCCCCGACAGGTTCACCGCCGACTCAAGGGGCTGCTTCGCAGCCCAGCGCAGGGCAAGCCTGCTCACCACAGCAAGCCCCACACATTTGACTTTGATTGTCAGGGAAAACGCATGAGCTCCACCAAAGACCCTTGCATCAGCCTCTGCAAATTCAACGACGACATCTGCGTTGGCTGCGGCCGCAGCAAGCGCGAGATCCGTGCCTGGAAGAAACTCGACAAAGCCGACAAGCGTACCGTCTTGGCCGAAGCCGAGCTGCGATTGCTGGCCCTGGGCGCCACCGGTCGGCGGAAAAGCAAATGACTGGGCGCATATCGACTAGTCTCTGATGCGCAACGCGCGCCATGCGCGTATGATTCGCGACCCTTTGCCGAGCTATTCGGCCAAAGCCCCGCTTTCAACACTCTTCAGGCCACGCCTGAATCGACCCACCGGGAGGTGCTTAAGATGAACGACAAAGACCAGAACGACAGCCAGGAAATCGGCCCAGCAGGCGAAAAACTGCAAAAGGTGCTGGCGCGTATCGGCGTGGGCTCGCGCCGCGACGTCGAAGCCTGGATCACCCAGAAGCGCATCAAGGTCAACGGCGTCGAGGCCACCCTCGGCCAGCGCGTCGATCTGCACGATGCAATCACCATTGATGGCAAGGTCATCAAGCGTGAAGAGGCCGCCGAATCGGTGCGCCGCGTGATCATGTACAACAAGCCCGATGGCGAGATCTGCACCCGTGACGACCCGGAAGGCCGTCCGACCGTGTTCGACAAGATGCCTAAGCCTAAAGAAGGCCGTTGGATCAACATCGGCCGTCTCGACATCAACACCACCGGCTTGCTGATGTTCACCACCGACGGTGAGCTGGCCAACCGTCTGATGCACCCGTCCTACGAGATGGACCGCGAATACGCCGTGCGTGTACGCGGTGAAGTCGATGACGAAATGATCGAGCGCCTGAAGGCTGGCGTGGTGCTGGAAGATGGCCCGGCCAGGTTCACCGACATCAAGCAAGCCCCAGGCGGTGAAGGTTTCAACCATTGGTACCACTGCGTGGTGATGGAAGGTCGCAACCGTGAAGTCCGTCGCCTGTGGGAATCCCAGGGCCTGGTGGTGAGCCGCCTGAAGCGCGTGCGTTTCGGTCCGGTGTTCCTCAACTCCGACCTGCCGATGGGCCGCTGGCGCGAAATGAGCCAGTACGAAGTCGACATCCTCAGCGCCGAAGTCGGCCTGACGCCGGTCGCGATGCCGCAGATGAACGCCAAGAGCAAAGACAAGCTCGAGCGTATGCAGCGTAAATCGTCGCGCCCTGTGGCTCGCACCGAACGTGTTGCCCGCACCCTGCGCCCGGCGCTGAATGCACCGGCGACCGGCGGTCGTATTTCGCGTGAGCCGCAGATCGAAGGCGAGCGCCGCCCCACCGCGCCATCGCGTCAGGAAGGCGAGCGTGCTCCGCGCACCCCGCGTCCTGCCCCGGCGGGTGGTCGCAGCAACCGCGGTGAAGCCGATCGTCCAGCGGACAACGCCAGCACCAAGCGTCCAGCCAAGCCGGCGGCCAACAAGCGCCCCGGCCCGAAACTGGTCGCGGACGAGCCGTCGGGCAAGCGCCGTGGCGCCCCGGCCGGTTCGGGTCAACGCCCGGGTTTTGGTCGCAAGAAGCCGCAGTGATGTAAGTGCTGCATAAAAAAACGCCAACCTTCGGGTTGGCGTTTTTTTTTGCTTTGGAATACCGTCAAAAATGTGGGAGGGGGCTTGCGCCCGATAGCGGTGTGCCAGCCACCCCATACATCAGCTGACCCACTGCCATCCGGGGCAAGCCCCCTCCCACAGTGGATCTCTATGAGAATCGACGTCAGCGCTTAGAATGCAAAGGTGCCATCAAACACCGGCTTGTCATCCAGCGCCAGCACCCCACTGGCGAAGATCAGATCCAGGTGATGGCTGCCTTTCTGCCCGCCCCCCAGGCCCAGGTGCAACCCGCAGTGGCGCTCCTCAAACCCGGCATTGCGCGCATACAGGTCCTTCACGCCTTCATTGGTGCCTATTCCCAGTTCCTCCACACGCCGGTTGGACGGGTTGGCATTCAGGTATTTATTGAAATCATCCGCCAGCCCAGGCACGTCGCTGGCCACGCTGCAGATGGTCGAGTTCTCGATCCACAGCTCCAGCGGTGATTGCAGCACGCCGTATTTACGCGCGAATGGGATGGTGCTGAGAAAGGTGCCGACAAACCGCACCTGGCCATTGATGGCTTCGCTGTGGGTGGCGATCTCACCGGGGGCGAGGTCGTGGTTACCGACGCCGTTGATATTGGTCCACTTCTTGATGCTGCTCATCGGCGCTTCCAGCCGCGAACCGTGCTTATCGGTAAAGCTCAGCACCGTGGCTTGGGACATGCGCCGGATCAGCGTGGCGTTGAGGTCGGCAATGCGCTGGGGTTCGACGCTGAAGGTGTCGTAGAAGTAGTCGCCGTAATCCTTGAACAGCAGGGATTTTTTCCAGTGCTCGGCCATCACGCCTTGCAGGGCACGGATAAAGTCCGGGCCTTCGGCGCGAGGGTTGGGCAAGGTCGAGGAATCGTAGAGGAACAGGTACAGGTCGCAGGTTTCAATCGCTTCGGCCAGGGTATCGCTGGTGGCCAGGTCCAGGCGCTGCACCTGGAAGTTGAAGCGGGCGGCACTGCTGTGGGTGATCGCCTGGGCGATGGCGTCGTAGCGCTCGGTATGGCCCAGCAACACAGTGGGGCAGCTCAGGCCGTTGAGCGCCGGGTGGTGCGCGAGGTAGTAGAGAAAGTGTTCGACGGCGCGGGCCTTGTCCATGACGTACTTCCTTTCTGTGCCTTGGGTAAGGGGGCAGGTGCCGTGCACAGCACCTGCCGAATGCCTGCCGGTTTTTAGAATGGCCACATCGCGGTGCCGAACGGCACAACGGCATCGGCTTGCATCATTTCAACGGCGGCCTCATGGGTCGGCGCTTCAAACCAATCGTCGAGTTGCAGTTCGGTTTCCAGGTCGTTTTCCAGTGCTTGCATGGTGTATCTCCTAGAGGACGTTGTTTGAGAACGGCTTGCCAACGGGCTTCGCGGGCAAGTGGGATGAACCTAGGAGAGAGTGTTTATAAATGCAAAATTTTTATTGACACGGTTTCATTTGGATTTTTTGTTCTGTTTTTAGGCGCTGGTTTTTTCTTGAATAAATACAGGTAGCTGGCGCGACTAATCTGCCGGAAATTTCCTACCGTCAATTTTTATTAAAATTACAGCTGTAACGCTAATTTTCCATGCTGTAACGATTAATTTACGGGTAGGTGGCGACATTGTTGGCCGATCCTGCGCTGTAAGGATTACCTGACAGATCGTCGCACTCGCTTTTCGCGGACCCCCCCAAGCGGTCGAGCGGTGTACAATCCGCCGCGTTTTACTGTGACCCCCTTGCGTAACCACGCAAAAGGCCAAGACCTCGGGGTTTACCCGCCCTGATCACTCCGCCTGGCCACGAGCCGGACGGGTTCGATTTCGTCACAGATAAAAACAAACAGGTGACGCATGACCGTTAGAACGACGCTGTACTCCTGGTGCCTGCGCTGGGGTTTGAGCGGCGCTGCTTGAGTCGGTAATTCAAGGCAGCAACCTGCATTCAACATCCTCAAACCTTGCGTGAGACCCTTTTCATGAGTGGACCCCATTCCTCTTCAGGCGAGCTGAAACGCGGCCTGAAAAACCGGCATATCCAGTTGATCGCCCTCGGTGGCGCCATCGGAACCGGCCTGTTCCTCGGCTCGGCCGGGGTGCTCAAATCCGCTGGCCCGTCGATGATCCTGGGCTATGCCATCTGCGGCTTCATTGCCTTCATGATCATGCGCCAGCTCGGCGAAATGATCGTCGAAGAGCCGGTTGCCGGTTCCTTCAGCCATTTTGCCCACAAGTATTGGGGCGGTTTCGCCGGCTTCCTGTCGGGCTGGAACTGCTGGATTTTGTACATCCTGGTGGGGATGTCGGAGCTGACGGCCGTCGGTAAATACGTGCACTACTGGTGGCCGGAGATCCCGACGTGGGTCTCGGCAGCGGCGTTCTTCGTGCTGATCAACCTGATCAACCTGGCCAACGTCAAAGTCTTCGGTGAAGCCGAGTTCTGGTTCGCCATCATCAAGGTGGTGGCCATCGTCGGCATGATCGCCCTGGGCAGCTACCTGCTGGTCAGCGGCACCGGCGGCCCGCAGGCCTCGGTGAGCAACCTCTGGGACCACGGCGGCTTCTTCCCGCACGGCGTCGGCGGATTGGTGATGGCCATGGCGATCATCATGTTCTCCTTCGGCGGCTTGGAAATGCTCGGCTTCACTGCAGCCGAAGCCGACCAGCCGCGCACGGTGATCCCAAAAGCGATCAACCAGGTGATCTATCGCATCCTGATTTTCTACATCGGTGCCCTGGTGGTGCTGCTGTCGCTGACGCCGTGGGACAGCCTGCTGGCGACCCTCAATGCCTCCGGCGACGCTTACAGCGGCAGCCCGTTCGTGCAGGTGTTCTCGATGCTGGGCAGCAACACTGCCGCGCATATCCTCAACTTCGTGGTCCTGACGGCGGCACTGTCGGTGTACAACAGCGGCACCTACTGCAACAGCCGCATGCTGCTGGGCATGGCCGAACAGGGCGATGCACCTAAAGCACTGGCGAAGATCAACAAGCGCGGCGTGCCGGTACGCGCCATCCTCGCTTCGGCGGCGATCACCCTGGTGGCGGTGTTGATGAACTACCTGATCCCGCAACACGCGCTGGAACTGCTGATGTCGCTGGTCGTGGCAACGCTGGTGATCAACTGGGCGATGATCAGCTTCTCTCACTTCAAGTTCCGCCAGCACATGAACCGCACCGGCCAGGTGCCCTTGTTCAAGGCGCTGTGGTACCCGTATGGCAATTATGTGTGCCTGGCGTTCGTGGTGTTTATCCTGGTGATCATGCTGATGATCCCGGGGATTCAGGTGTCGGTGTACGCGATCCCGGTGTGGGTGGTGTTCATGGCGGGGTGTTATGGGCTCAAGAATAAGCGCAGTGCCGATGCGGCGCTGACGACAGCGAGTGAAGCGTTGAAGTAAGCGCCCGCACCTAAAAGGAAAACCCGGCGCAGTGCCGGGTTTTTTGTGGGCGTCGACGGGGTAGACTCGCGTCTTGTTGTGATCTGTTCATTGGCTGGAGCCCACCCATGCACCACACCGACATCGACGGCGGCACCTTGCAGTGCTGTGAGCTGGAAGACCTGATCGATCAGCACGGCGGCCCCTTGCGCCTGGTGGGCGTTGACTTGAGTGGCGCCGATCTGTCGCGTATGGCCCTGGATCACTGGGTGTTCGAACGCTGCATCCTGGTCCAGACCTCGTTCCTTGGATCGCGCTTAGAGGGTACCCAGTGGAAAAGCTGCCGCGCCGGCCACGCCATCTTTGAAGCGGCGAACCTGCTGGAGGCGCAGTTCCACAGCTGCGACCTGAACAACACCCGTTGGCAGCGCAGCAAGTTGTCCCAGGCCAGTTTTGAGCACTGCAAGTTGACCGGCGCCAACTTCACCCATTGCGCCTCCCTGGGCCTGAGCTTCAGCGAAACCCGGTTGAACAGCGCCTTTCTGTCGGGGTTGTCGTTCGCGCGTACTGTGCTGAATAACCTGGATTTTTCCGACAGCGATTTGTCAGACGCGGATTTTCGCAAGGCCGAATTGATTGACTGCAGCCTCGCCCACGCGCGTATCAACGGTGCCAATTTCGCCGGCGCCGACCTGCGCGGTGCGGATCTGAGCGGGTTTCGCCTCAATGATGCCAAATTGTTCAAAGGCGCCGTGATTTCCAAAGCCCAGGCGTCGATGTTGTTGTCGGAGTTGGGCTTGTCCGTTGCCTGATTATTCGGTTTGTTGCTGTCAGCAGCCCGTCGCCGGAACTGTGTGGTGTTGCCTTGCAATAAATAGATAGTGGTTTTATCTGAATATTTGAGGTGATGTATGCGAGATCTGATTTCCGTCAGCAGGCAACCTTTCAATCCAGCCAATGAGTACGCACCGGCCTTGGATACCGGCTGCGGCAATAAGCTGTACGCCGGTGAGGAAACCCCGGCATTCACGCCGCACACCGGAGTCTCCATCGCGGGGAAAAACTACTCTCCCGCTGAAAAAGACTACCTGGTCAATGCCTTCGTCAACGATACGCTGCAAAACTCCAACTACGAGAACCCAGAACACCTTGCGCGCCGAGCGAAGCATTTCTTCACGCACATCGAGTCTGAAATGGCCATCGGTCTGGGCGTTGAGAAAGATTTGCTCCGCGACGACTCGCCAGCATCGCAACTGTCATCACATATGGCACACCTGGTTCGCGGTTTGTGGACGCATTCAAAAAGTGATCCCGCGTTTCGCGAGGCGCTGCACAAGGAGTTGTTGGCGCCGAGCAATGACCCCGGCAACGTTCTACTGGCTGGAGAGGGCACAGGCGGTCTGTACTTGAGTATGAAAAACCTGCACGCCCTGTTGGTTCGCGGCGAGCAGGGGCCGTTGACCCGTGAGCATGCGCAGCAAGGTGCGGAAATGGGCTTTGGTATCAAGGCAATTGCCGAGGCGCTCAAGGCGCATGATCCGATGCTCAGTAGCGTCGATGCCTACACCGTGCAGCATCGCGTGGGGTCGAACCGTGTTGTGGACGGTGTGAAGACACATCATTTCACCAGCCGCCATGGCACGGATTTGCGCAACGACTTGGGCACTCAGGTGCGCGATGAGCTTGGCATGCCCGTCATGTTGGGTACCTCGGGTGGCGCATCGGATGTCGCCTCGACCATTCGATATGCAGCCCAATTACAAGGTCAATCCATGTGGCCAAGCGGGATGGACGAAAAGAACGGCCGGGCAGCGATGATGGGGCTGGTGTTTCATCTGATGCGTAACCAAGTCACAGACAATGCCCAAGGCTTCTACGACAAGATGCGCAGCGATTTGCACGGTTTGTCTGCAAAACGGGTTGAGCCTGCGCTGATCTTTTCTCATTCCTTCCCGGAGGTGGTGTCGGGCGTCGAGATGACGCTGAATGATGAAAAACCCACCGATCGCCAAGCGATGATCCATTCAACGTTGCTAGCCAAGTCTCTGTTGGAACAGGCCTTTGCCAACAGGACATGAGGCGCGTCGAAGCACCTGCGCGGGAAGCGGGCCGGTGTAGCATCGTGACTCGTTCGCGTATGCTGGCGAACCTGAACCGCGGACCTGTCTCAATGCTGGTGATTTCCAATAACGTGCATTTGCCCGACGCCGAGATCGAGCTGACCGCCATTCGCGCCCAGGGTGCCGGTGGGCAGAACGTCAACAAGGTGTCGAGTGCGGTGCACTTGCGGTTTGATATTCCGGCGTCGTCGCTGCCGGACTTCTACAAGGAGCGGCTGTTGGCGTTGCGCGACAGCCGTATCACCAGCGAAGGCGTGCTGGTGCTCAAGGCCCAGCAATACCGGACCCAGGAGCAGAACCGCGCGGATGCGCTGGAGCGTTTGGTGGAGCTGATCCTCAGCGCCACCAAGGTGGAGAAGAAGCGCCGCCCGACCAAGCCGACCCTGGGCTCGAAAAAGCGACGGCTCGAATCCAAGACCAAGCGCGGCAGCATCAAGGCCGGGCGCGGCAAGGTCGACTTCTAGTCGCCGCGCGCTTCGCGGGCCTTGGGTGCCTGGCGATACAGGTACACGCTCAGCAGTAAACCACCGAGGGCGGCGAGGGCGGCGAACAGGAAGATCGACGCGAAGCCGAAGCCTGCCGCCACGGCCCCGGCGAGTGGCCCGGTGATGCCCAACGACAGGTCGATAAACAGTGAATAAGCCCCCACTGCCGAGCCACGACTGGACGCCGGCACCAGGTTGACGGCTTCCACGCCCAAGGCCGGAAACACCAGGGAAAAGCCGAAACCGCTCAATGCCGCACCGGCCAGGGCCAGATGGGCGTCCGGCGCGAGCCACAGCAACAGCAGGCCGAGAACCTCCACCGACAGGCAGGCAATCGCTACGCGAAACCCGCCGATCCGGTTGATCAAATTGCCGAACAGCAGCCGCGCACCGATAAAACTGGCGCCGAACAGGCTCAGGGCCCACACCGCGTTATCCCAATGCTGGGTGGTGTAATACAGGGTGATGAACGTGGCGATGGTGCCAAAGCCAATAGAGCCCAACGCCAGTGCGCAGCCGTGGGGCAATACTCGACCCAGCACATTCATGAACGGCAGGCGCACGCCGGCAACGAGGGGGGCGGCGACTTTGTTCCAGGCCAGCAACAGGCCGACGATTGCCAGCAGGATGATGCTGACGCCCATGCTCCACAGCCCGAAATGTCTCACCAGCACTACGCCCAGCGGTGCACCGACGGCCAGGGCTCCATAGCTGGCGATGCCGTTCCAGGAGATGACCTTGGCGGTATTCGCCGCACCGACGCGGCCGATGCCCCAGCCGATGGCGCCCGAGCCCACCAGGCTTTCAGCACTGCCCAGTACCAGGCGGCCGATCAGCAGGCTGCCCAAGCTCAACGCCGGCAGGCTTGAGAACCACGCCGCGAGCAGCATGAACACACCGCTCAGGCCGCAGCCCGCCAGGCCAATCAGTACCGCGCGCTTGCTGCCCAGCGTGTCGATGATTTTGCCCGCATAGGGGCGGCTCAGCAGGGTGGCCAGGTATTGCACGCTGATCACCAGGCCAGCAATGACTGCGCCGTAGCCCAGCTCACTGTGCACATAACCTGGCAACACGGCCAGGGGAATGCCGATATTCAGATAGCCGATGAAGGTAAACAACACGATGGAAACAACTTGCAGCGTGACCGCCAGGGGGCGCTGTGTATCGGGCATGGGAGAGGTCCACTGTCGCAGCAGGTAAAGATAGGCTGCTAATGATACCGGTGGTTTGCCCCGTGCAGGGCGGTAAACCGCAAAAATCTCAGATCAAAAAGACCTCAGGCTTGTGCAGGGGCCAGCAATTGGGTGGTGACCAGGGCGGCCAGGGCGTTTTCCTGGGTGCCGAAGCGCTTGAGCAGCACGGCCTGTTTGTCTGCGCTGAGGCGGTTCCAGATCTCGACCATCTGCAGGGCAGCATCGAGTACGGCGGTGTCCGGGGTATTGGGGAGGTTGTCGATCATGATGGGTATCTCGATTTATTCAGGCAGTGTGGAAAGCGCTCAAAGGTGCGCTTTCCACACGGTCTGGTACGGCGTCAGTCCTGGCTTTCGCGCTCGACTGGTTTTGCTTCTTTGGCCTCAGGCTGTTTGTCGCTGGCCTGCTGCGGGGTTGGCTGCTCTGTAGGGTGCAGGCTTGGGAAGGGGAGATTAGGTATCTCGTGCATCGTCGTCGCTCCTCGCAAAGTCTGTTTTTTCAATCGCAGGTGATTCCGCGCTCTCAAAAAGCCTTGGCAGGATACAGCACTGTAAATGACAAATAGACTTTTATATCGCCGGATTTACGTAAGCTCATCGTTCAAGCGCAAGTGACATGGGGTCACACCCGCTTTAAAACGGCACCTTGCCGAGAATCATGTCGCGGTACATCACAAAGTCCCCCAGCAGGCTGTAGAACGGGTGCTGAAAGGTCGCGGGGCGGTTCTTTTCGAAGAAGAAGTGGCCGATCCAGGCAAAGCTGTAGCCGGCAATCGGCAAGGCAATCAGCAAGCCCAAAGAACCTCTGCCAATGGCATACGCCAGGATACCGATCACCAGCGTCGTGCCAATAAAATGCAGGCGCCGGCAGGTGCTGTTGGCGTGCTCGCTCAGGTAATAGGGGTAGAACTCGGCGAAGCTATTGAAACGTTTAACATTTTCCACGGCGACCGGCCCTTTGATTATTGTTCCGCCGAACAGATGTTCGGCGGGGAGCTTATTTGAGTCTAGAGTGATCAGTAGTAACAGCCAGTGACAATAGATGCCACTTTAGTATCCTTGGCTTCCTGGCTGCTGTTTGAGCCTGCTTTATTAAGAAGACGCCATGAGCGAACGAACAACTTCTGCAAGCTGGGCGATGGGGATAGTCAAGGCATTGGAAATGGACGGCCTGGATTGCCGTGCCTTGTTCAAGCAACTCGGCTTGGACTACGCCGCCCTTGACGATCCCGATGCGCGGTTCCCGCAAGACTCCATGACGCGTCTGTGGCAACGGGCGGTGGAGCTTTCGGGTAACCCGGCGATTGGCCTGAACATGGGCAAGGTCGTGCGCCCGGCGTCGTTTCATGTGGCCGGCTACGCACTGATGTCCAGCAACACGCTGGCGGAAGGCTTTATGCGCCTGGTGCGCTACCAGCGGATCATCGCCGAAAGTGCCGACCTGAGTTTCCGACTGATCCCCGAAGGTTATGCGCTGATTCTGACGGTGCACGGTGATCACTTGCCCCCCACCCGGCAAAGCGCCGAAGCCTCACTGGCCAGTGCCTTGGCACTGTGTGGCTGGCTGACCGGCCGTACCCTGCAACCACGCAAGGTGGTGTTGCAAGGCGATCAACCGGCGGACCTCACCCCCTATAAACAAGCGTTCCATGCCCCCCTGGAATTCAACGCGCCCTATGACGCGCTGATTTTCGAACGGGCGGATATGGACGCGCCACTGCCCACGGCCAATGAGGCCATGGCGCTGCTGCACGATCGATTTGCCGGTGAATACCTGGCGCGCTTCTCGGAAAGCCGCGTGACCCACAAGGCGCGCCAAGTGTTGTGCCGCTTGTTGCCCCAGGGCGAGCCTAAGCGAGAGGTGGTCGCCCAGACGTTGCACCTGTCCCAGCGCACCTTGCAGCGGCGTTTGCAGGAAGAGGGCACCAGTTTCCAGACGTTGCTCGACGACACCCGTCGCGAGCTGGCCGAGCAGTACCTGGCGCAGCCGAGCATGACTCTGCTGGAAATTGCCTACCTGTTAGGCTTCGCTGATCCGAGCAACTTTTTCCGCGCGTTTCGTCGTTGGTTCGATGCCACGCCCGGCGAATACCGGGCGCGGTTGCTGGAAGCGTCGACCGTCAGTGACGCCAAAACGCCGGAATGCACAGAACAAAGACTGTAATGATCTCCAGCCGGCCCAGCAGCATGCCGAGCGACAGGATCCATTTGGCCGCATCCGGCAGGCTGGCGAAGTTGCCCGCCGGGCCGATGGTTTCGCCCAGGCCCGGGCCCACGCCGGACACTGTACTCGCGGCGCCGGTCAAGGCGGTCATCCAGTCCAGGCCCAGCAGCGACAGGGCCAGGGCAATGGCGCAGATGGTGATGGCGAAGAAAAACGAAAAGGTCAGGATCGAACGCACGATCTCTTCGTCGAGACGGTGGCCGTTGTACTTCTGCTTGATCACCGCGCGCGGGTGAATCAGCTGGTTCAAGTTGGCCTTGAGCAGGATATACGCGACCTGGAAACGGAAGATCTTGATCCCGCCCGCCGTAGAGCCCGAGCAACCCCCGATGAACCCCAGGTAAAAAAACAGCATCAGTGAGAAGTTGCCCCACAGGCTGTAGTCCCCCAGCGCAAAACCCGTGGTGGTCACCACCGACGTGACATTCAGTGCCACGTGACGCAGGGCCTCCAGCCAGTGCAGGTTGGTGGTCCACCAATACCAGGTGCCAAGCACCAGCCAGGTCACCAGCAACAAACCGAGCAAGCCCTGTACTTGCTGATCCTTGATCAGTGCCTTGCGATTGCCACGCAAGGTCGCCACGTACAGGGTGAACGGCAAGCTGCCGAGGATCATCACCACCACCGCCACCCAGTGCACGGCGGGTTGTTTCCAGTGCGCCAGGGATTCATCGGAGGTGGAGAACCCGCCGGTGGAAATCGCCGACATCGCATGGTTGATCGCATCGAACAGGCCCATCCCGGCCCACCAGAACGCCAGGCTGCCGAGGATGGTGATGCCCACGTAGGCCGCCACGATCAGGCGCGCCACCATGTGCGAGCGGGGCATGACTTTTTCCGAGCGGTCCGAGGATTCGGTCTGGAACAGGCGCATGCCACCAATGCGCAGCAGCGGCAGGATCGCCACCGCCATGCCGATAAAACCGATGCCGCCCAGCCAGTGCAGCAGCGAGCGCCACATCAGGATGCCCGGCGACATGGTGTCCAGCCCGCTCAACACGGTGGAGCCGGTGGCGGTGATGCCGGACATGCTTTCAAAAAACGAGTCGGTGTAGCTGATGTGTTGGGTCAGCAGAAACGGCAGCGCGGCAAAGATGCACACCACCACCCAGCTGGTAACGGTCAGCAGGTACATGTCTCGCGGGCGCAGGTGCACATGTTCCGGGCGACCGGGAATCACCAGGGCCAGGCCGGCAATGAAGGTGATCATGCTGGCCCACAGGAACGAGGGCAGGTCACTGGTGCGTTCGAAGATCACCAGGGTTGCCATGGGCACGACCATGGCGATCGCGAGGGTGATCAGGAAGATGCCGATGATGAAACCGATGATGCGTAGGGTCGGCAACGCCATGAAGTTCGCTCGAGGTAGGGCAGAGGCGCCATTCTACCTGGGGTGTGGGGCAAGTAAACCGGAGCGGACATTGGCTTGGCGAGTAGCTATGTAATGCCCCCGTCCCGGCCTGCAGCGGCACGATGGCGTACCTCCTATTTTCGAGATAGACGCCATGCCGCATGACCGGTTATCACCGACGCCGCTGATCAGTCGCCTGACGCTGCGCGACACCCCCTTACAGGCCAGCCTGCGCCAGAAGCTGGTTGCACTGAATATCGAACTGTTCGAGTTGCTCCAGCGGCAACCGACGTTTCACGCCCTGGTGCAGCAGGCCTTTGATCACGCATTCCCTGACCGCAAACCGCTGCTGGATATAGACCAAGGGGTTATCCAGTACGATGAGCAAGAGACACGGGCCATCGGCACCCCCCTCCCTGAAAACAGCGAACCGGTGCCCGAGGAAGCCCTGGTGCCGAGGTTGAACCTCATGGAAGCGGTGGTGCAGCGCATGGTTGCCAACCAGGCTTCGGGCTACGCCAGCCGGCCTGTCAGTTTCCATGCGCGCTTGACCGCTGAAGGGGAGTGGGAGCCTGTTACCGGGCTCACACCGAGCGCTTTCGATCGTTTCCTTGACCAATTTGCCGATGGTTTTTCAGGGCGTTATCAGCAATCCCAGCAAGCCTTCCTGGCCTTGGCGCATGGGCCGACTGAGGCGCACACCATCAAGCAGCAGTTGATTAAAACGCGAACCGAGCAATTGAGCACCGAGCTCGCCCTGCTCAGCGCCGAAAACCTGTTCAGTGCGACGGCGCAGGCGCTGTTCGCCAAAGTGCTGAAATACCCGGACGCCCTGGCGCGTCAGGCGTTGGGCAGCTATCGACCGTGTGTCTATGGGATCGCTTTGAAGGCTGGGGATACCGACGATATCCCGCTGCATGGGGCCTTTATCTTGACCGCCCGGGACCCGCAAGATACCCACGTGGGTTGGCAAAGCGATGTTCAGGTGCCTCAGGTTCGACCCATTGAGCCGGCGGCGAACGTCGGCACGGTGGTGGTGTTCATGCCCGGCGCAGGCCTTGAAGAGTTTGCCTCGTTGAGTGACCTTGACCGCGAGCTGCATCGGCGGCTGAGCCATGGCGTTGCGTTCCCCCGCATCCTGGCGATGGTGGCGCAAGACCAGCAATCGCTGGCGCTGGCGCGGTGCCGGGAAGGTCATGAACGGGGCCAGTTCAAGTACCTTGAACGACTGGACTCCCCGTTCGATTACGCTATCGAATCCCAATGCCTGCACCTTCAACAGAACGTTGCCGCGACCCTTGCGCGCTATCAAACCTTGGGTTTGCAGGCGGACAGCACGTATTTGTCGCAGAGTTTGGACGAGGTAATGGACCTGACGCGGGCATTCGATGGCGCGGGTGCACTCTTCGCCAGCCTGGAAAAACGCGGGCAGGCGCAGATCAAGGCCTTTCTCAGTGCCGCCAGTCAAAGCGACAAAGACGCGTGGAGCGCCGCGAGTGCGCAATATTACGAACAGTTGGCAAACCTGCTGGCCGCGGACGGCTTGCCTTCCTGGGCGCAATTCAGCGACAAGAGCAAACTGCTGGCTTACGCCAATCAGCAACTGCGCCAGGTGCTGGTGGCCGAATACGGGCTGGATATCAACCCAGATCATATTCTCGTGCACACCCAGGAAGCTTATGTCCCTCCCAGCGTGATAGTCCCAGGCGCGCCCGGCCACTCCATCAGAGAGCCCGGCACGCCGTTGTATAAAAGCCGCAGCCGATCACTGACCCAACTGGCCCTGGAAAACGTCGGTGGCCTGGATCTCAATTTCATCAATTTCTCGCGTTTGACCGAAAAAACCGAAGACCTCGACAAGCCCGACGAAGCGCTGCGACCGGAGGACTTCAAGACAGCTAAGGTTTATGAAGGGCTGACCGTGGAACAGGTCAGGGATCTGGTGCGCGGTGTGAATGTGGGCGGGACCTATGGGGCGCTGTTGCGTGAGCGGCTGATTACGTCCCCGCAAGCGTTGGCGCAGAAAAAAACCTATGTCCAAGTACTGGCGCATCAACTGCGGCTGGATGCCATTGAGGCCAGGATTGCCGGCGATTTCTTGCCGGATCGACTGGAACGTGGCTTCAACTGGGTGCGCGTCGTGCTTGATGAGCCGATTGATAGCGACCAGCGCGAGCGCGTAGAAGGTCATCGCATACTGGTGGAGTACTTGAAGCTGCGCGGCCAGCGGGTGCGCGGGGTATTGATGCTGCGCACCGCCAGCGCCGGCGGCGGCTCGGTAGTGGTCTATACCCCGCAGGCACCGACTGGGCGGGTGTTTCATGAGTACCCGGATGAAACCCTGATAAGGGATTTCGTCCACAGCAGCTCCTGGCGCGAATACCTGGTGAGCCGTGTTGAGCGCGCGTTCCAGCCGCAAGTGCGCGCCGTGTTGAGGGGGCGAGGTGACACCTCGATGGTTCATTTCGGCAGAATCGACAATAACTTCATGGAGGACGCCTATGAGGTTGACGCCAACTTCGTGATCAACGATGCCCAGGCCTTATCCACGAGCACTCATCAAACCAATGTGGAAACCGCACTGACGGTTGCCACCACGGCGTTCGATATTGCCTCCATGGTGTTGCCCATCAAGATCATGCTGCCTATTGGCTTGGCCAGGAGTCTGTTTTCGGTGTTCAACGGAGTCGAGTCGGCGAACCTGGGAGACCGTACGGCGGCAGCGAACCACTTTGTGCGGGCGTTTGGAGAGCTGGTGGGGGCGCTGGTGGATGGGGCCATCGGCAGCCGGTCGGCCGGCGTCAATCGCAGCAAGACGATTGGGCAATTGAACCCGCACATGGCGCTGGCGAAAAAGCCGGACGGCGTACTGCCTCTGAAGGGGTGGGAGGGCAAGGGGGTTTACTTCACGACCTCCAAAGACGGCTCGAGGGTGTATTTCATCAACCAGCATCAGCACTGGTACTCGATCCTTGATGACGGCGCAGAGCAGGCCTGGCGGATCAGGGATGTACGCAAACCGCTGCAATACTATTACGACCCCATTCGACTGGATGCCAGTGGGACATGGCACATCGGTTCGCACCCAGGCAGAGGCTTGAAGGGCGGTCAGCCGCCGCACCGGGCGCTCATGGAGGTTTATCCGTTCTTCGACGAGGCGCAGGCTTGGCGGGTGCTTGACTCGTTCAACTTTCCGCGGGGACAGGAAATCGCATTTGGGTTGGACCTGGTTTATCACTTGAGAAGCGGAGTCGCCCTCGACCCCTTCCATCCGTACCTCACGATCACGCCAGAACGGTTGGCGTCGCGCTTGCGTGGCGGGGACAGCCCTGGACGGATGCCTCAAGCGCTTACGGTCAACGCTGACCGTACCCCCTTACCTCGACCGTCTCCCGGCAGGCTCCCCCATGAACGGTTTGTCGAGTGGGGGCAGACCATCGACGCTGCCGAACTGAACGTGTTGAACGCCGAGAGGGACATAGTCCGCAGAATACCGGGCAATGCGAGCCACGCGACGGGTGACTACATCAGGATCGATGAACGCTGTTACCCGATCCTGCCTGTCGGGGGCGATGTGCAACGTAGCGTCGCCTATATGCGTAATCCCAATCTGGTACTTGATAGCTTTGACCAGTTTGAGCACATGTTGAGAACCGACCTGTTCAACCAACCCAGGCTCACCCGGTTTTATAGAGGGATTAATCGGTGGATCAACCAGATTGAATTGCCGTTTCGGCGCACGATATCGGCCTATGTAGCCGGCGCATTTCCCATGCTGCATGAAACCAGTCAGCTACAAGTCGCCAGGGCACTGTTCAGGCGGGCTAACCCGTCAGGGTTGACGGCCTGGGGCTATCGCGTCTTGCAGGTCACTCTGAATGACTGGATCCAGTCGCCATCGTCGTCCATGGCAAAGTTTGGCGACCCGTTGTTGCTGCTCCCTATCACCGGCAGAACCGGGCGTGGTTGGCACCTGGGGGAATCGTCGGGGTTCTTCGGCCATCTGCGGTTTCGTACCGATCCTGTGGCGCTGCTGTTACACAACACGTTGACGTCGGGCACCGAGGGCACATTGCGGGCGCTGATGATTGAGGTGTTGACGCGCAGTCGTTATCAGATACTCGACGGTTACAACGTCGTTGGCGAGTTACTGTTTACGCGACCGGGGCGTGACACGGTGTATTGGATGTCGTTGCGCCGAGTGCAGGGTAACTGGGTCGACGAAGGTGTCAATGTGCAACCCAGGGTACACGCTATGCGCTCTGAAACACGCAATCTCGTGGCCCGAGCGCAGGTGAACAACAGTTTTGTGACTTTGGTCGGAGGGGTTCGGTCGTCTGTTGACGGCGGCGAGGTCAGTCTCTTCATCTTCCGCGCTCGAGCCCTTCGGGGTCTCAGTGCATAAAAAAATGCCCCGAGGTGTACCTCGGGGCATTTTTACCGACGTTGAGCGTGAACCTGTGTGGATCAGAACTCGTGATCAGCGTTGTCCGGGTTCAAGTCGCTGATGCCCAGTTTACCCGCGGCCGCTTCGATCGAGCCGGTCTGCTTGACCAGCGCAGCGATCGCATCACGCACGATCTGGTTGCCCGCGTCGTTACCGGCAGCGATCAGTTGGTCGTAGTGCTCGCCCTTGTTGGCGTGATCAACCATGACCTGGATCTTCGCTTCGGTCGCTGCCAGGTCTGCTTTCAGCGCGGTATCGGCAGCCGGGTCGGCCTTGGCCACCAGGGACGACAGGCTGGCGCCGGTCAGCTTGGTACCGTCGACGCGGGTGTACTCGCCCAGGTAGACGTTACGGATGCCCTTGGCGTCGTAGAAGTGCGAGTTGTGGGTGTTGTCGCTGAAGCAGTCCTGTTCGTCTTCCGGCGAGTTGGCTTCCAGGGAAACCTTCATGCGCTCACCGGCCAGCTCGCCCAGGGACAGGCTGCCCATGCCGAACAGCATTTTGCGCAGGCCGTCGGTGGCAGGTTCTGCCTCCAGAGTGGCGCGGTAGTTATCTTCGACGTTAGGTTTCCAGTTGCCGACCATTTCTTCGAGGTCGCTGACCAGCAGTTGGGTGACCGCGCGCAGGTAGGTGCGGCGACGCTCGTTGTGGCCGCCCGTGGCGCCGTCGCCGGTCAGGTAGTCCGACGCAGGACGGTTGCCCGCGCCTGGGCCGGTGCCGTTCAGGTCCTGGCCCCACAGCAGGAATTCGATGGCGTGGTAGCCGGTGGCGACGTTGGCTTCGGAACCGCCCAACTCATTTAGGCTGGCAAGTTTCTCCGGGGTGATGTCCTTCACGTCGACCTTGTCTTCGCCGACCTGGATCTCGGTATTGGCGATGATGTTGGCAGTCGCGCCTGGGTTACCCAGGGCATGTTCGTAGGACTTGTCGACGTAGTCGATCAGGCCTTCGTCCAGCGGCCATGCGTTCACCTGGCCTTCCCAGTCGTCGATGATGGTGTTGCCGAAGCGGAACACTTCGCTCTGCAGGTACGGCACGCGGGCGGCGATCCAGGCAGTGCGTGCGGCTTTCAGGGTTTCGTCGTTCGGCTTGGCGAGGAAGGCGTCGATTGCGGTTTGCAGGGTTTTCGCGGTGGACTCGGCATCGCTGTAGACCGCGAACACCATGTCAGCGTAATGCGCGACCACAGCCTTGGCGGCCGCTTCGTCGACCTGGCCGGCAGGCGTGGCAGCCGCTGGAGCGGTAGTGCTGGCGGCCGGGGTCGGCGCCTGGTTTGCTGCGGGCTTGTCTTTACCTTCGCCGCAACCGGCGAGAGAAATGGCAATGGCCAGCAGACTGGCGGTGGCCAGGGGCATACGAATCATGGCGAACATCCTGCTTCGGTTGTTGAGGGGGCGCGCGGGGGAGCGCAAAAACTGCGACATAATGCGAAAGATTTGCATTTTGTGTAAAGGGTTATACGCGGGAAATATTCAGTATCGTGTTTAGGGCAAGTCCCCATGCTCTCCAGTCAAGCGAGAAGACTGACCCTGTGGCGGCGTTGCCACGTCAGAGAATCGCTGCGTTATTGCGTTCAGACTGCTTCAGAAAAGCCGCCAACTCCCGGGCCTGCAAGGGTTTGCTGTAGTGGTAGCCCTGACCTTCATGGCAACCCTCGGAGATGATGTAGGCCTCCTGCTCAGCGGTTTCCACGCCTTCGGCGATGACCTGCATGCCCAGGCTTTTGCCCAGTTGGATAATCGCGCGCACGATGGTGGCATCGTCATCATCGTCCAACAGGTCTTGGACGAAGCTCTTGTCGATCTTGATTTTGTCCAGCGGCAGGCTTTTCAGGTAACTGAGGGATGAATAGCCGGTGCCGAAGTCATCAATCGCGATCAACGCGCCCGAGCGGCGAAGGCTCAGCAGGTGCTGGGCAGCGGTGCTGATGTCTTCCATCAGGCCGGTTTCAGTGACTTCCAGTTCCAGGCTGCGCGGCGGCAGGCGGTAGATCTGCATGAGGTTGTTGACCACCCGCGGTAGCTCGGTGTGGTGCAACTGCACGGTGGACAGGTTGACGGCCATGCGCAGGTCGGTGAAGCCCAGGTCGTGCCATTCGCGCAATTGCCGGCAGGCCTGGTCCAGCACCCATTCGCCAATGGGAATAATGGTGCCGTTTTGTTCCGCGAGCGGGATGAACAAGTCCGGTGGTACCAGACCGTGCTCCGGGTGCTGCCAGCGCAGCAGTGCTTCTACGCCGACCACCCGATTGTCGCGGTAGCTGATCTGCGGCTGGTATACCAAATGGAACTGGTTGCGGCCCAGTGCCTCCCGCAGGTCTTTTTCCAGTTCGCGGCGCCGACGCATTTCGCTGTCGACGCTGGCGATATAGAACTGATAGCGGTTGCGCGAACGGGTCTTGGCCAGGGTCATGGTCTGTTCGGCTTTTTGCAGGAGCTTTTCGGTGCTGTCGCCGTCTTCCGGAAACAAGGTGATGCCGATGGTGGCGCGCAGGCGGATGCCCTCGTGGTCGAGGGCGAACTCCGCCTCCAGGTCGTCGAGGATGCTCTGTGCCAACTCGGCGGCCTCGTAAGGCTGGTCGATATCGGCCTGTACCAGGGCGAACTGGTCGCCACCCAGCCGGGCAAGGGCGCCGAGGCGGCCGCTGTGGGCGCGCAGACGGTCGGCCAGGGCCAGCAGCAGTTTGTCACCGGCCTGGTAGGTAAACTGTTCGTTGACGCTTTTGAAATCATCCAGCCCCACGCACAGCACCGCCACGCGCCGTTGCCGGCGTCCGGCGTCGGTGAGGATCTTGTCCAGTTGCTCCTGCAGTTTCTGGCGGTTCGGCAGGCCAGTCAGGAAATCATACTGAGCCATGCGCAGCAGGCTGCTTTCGGCTTCATGGCGCAAGTGGGTATTACGTTCGATGGATTCGAGCAACTGGTTGGCGGTATTGATCCACAGCCCCAACTCGTTGCGCTCGTGCCCCTTGAGCTGTGGGATCTTGTGTTCGCTGGGGCGGTCCGGGTTGATCGAGGTCAGGTGCTCGATAATCCGCGACAACGGCTTGGTCAGCAGCCAGTGATAGACCAGGTACAGCACCAGGCCCAGGGCCAGGGCGCGCAGCACGCCGGAAATAAAGATGATCACCGAGTTGACAATAAAACCCTGGCCATAAGTGGCGGTGTCGAGCGTGATACTCAGGTCACCGTAATACTCACTGTAAGGGCCTTTGCCCACCAGAGGCGTGGTAAAGGTGCGTTCCCGGCCAAGAATCAGGTCGGTCAACCAGCGGCTGGGGGATTGCTGCAACGCACGGCTTTTCTCAGCCAGCATGGTTTCATTGGGATGGCCGATGGACGCGATACGCACGGCATCATCCTGGAACAGACCCTCAATGACTTGCATGCCCATCTCGCGGTCCAGGCTGTAGACGGCCTGGGTCGAAGGGTCGCGAAACATGTCGAGGATGCGCTGGGCATCGCTGGCCACGGCCTGGCGCGTCTTGTAAGCATCGAAAACGATCTGCGCCACGCTCAGCGCAACGCCTACGATCAATGCCGACAGCAGCACAACCCGTAGCAACTTCACCGACAAGCTGTTCTTGAGTTCCAGCTTCAAAGGGGCATTCCTTGTCTCATGCGGGTGGCCTTCAATATGCCATGAGTATTGGCAATCCCGTGAGGCCAGTCAAAGGAACATTAGGGCTGGAGACGTCTTGGCGGTGGGGAGGGAGAAAAAACCAGAAAAAACGGCGGATTTGCTCCGCCGCCTGGGGGGCTCGGCGTACGAGTGGTCAGGCAAATGCCTTTGCTACCGTGGCCGCTGTTATTGATAGGCTGAAATCTCGATCTTTGGCGGCGCCGGCGGCATCATGTCCTCGCCTGGTTTGCCCGGAGGGCTGGCAGCAGCGCCATCACCGCCACCGCCACCCGCCCCGCCGGCGAGGCCTTTCATAAGTCCGGTGATGAGTTGCATCGCCATCTGTCCGCCTGCTTTTCCGATTTCTTCCATCATTGATTCTCCAGAAGCGTGTGGGAGGGTTATTCCTCTCACTGGATGGGTGGCAGTTTCCCTTCCGCGGGTTCCACGATTCTGGGCAGGTCGACGTTGTGGAACAGCCACAAAAAAGCCCGGCAATGCCGGGCTCTTTCTACTGCAAGCGTTGCTTAGGCAGTGAAGGTCTTGCCTTCGAACTGCTCAGCCACGAACTTCCAGTTGACCAGGTTCCAGAACGCTTCCACATACTTTGGACGCACGTTGCGGTAGTCGATGTAGTAAGCGTGTTCCCACACGTCGCAAGTCAGCAGCGGGGTGTCGCCGCTGGTCAGCGGGT
>NZ_JBYVMD010000041.1:0-52969 GCF_058145955.1 Pseudomonas sp. A39 | reverse complement strand
ACCCGTAACGACGTGATCATGGCCACCGGCCGTTCGGACTACCCGAACCAGGTCAACAACGTACTGGGCTTCCCGTTCATCTTCCGTGGCGCCCTGGACGTTCGCGCCAAGCGCATCAACGAAGAGATGAAAGTGGCGGCCGCCAACGCCCTGCGCGAACTGGCCAAGCTGCCGGTGCCTCAGGATGTGTGCGATGCCTACGGCGGCGCCAAGCTGGAATTCGGTCGTGAGTACATCATCCCGAAACCAATGGATAAGCGCCTGATCACCCTGATCTCCGATGCCGTGGCCAAAGCCGCCATCGAGACCGGTGTGGCCACCCTGCCGTATCCGAAAAACTACCCGCTGCAAAGCGTGGATGATGTGTTCAACGGCTAAGCTGTTGTAGCGCACCAACAAAAAGCCCCGGCTCTCACGAGTCGGGGCTTTTTGCTGTGTGGTGTTCGCATGGCCCTTGTAGTGAGCGGGCTTGCCCCGCGCCGGGTGGCGAAGCCGCCCCAATCCAGGCACCGAGTTTCTCCAATTAGAACGAGGTGTCAGGTGTTGGGGCGGCTTCGCCACCCAGCGCGGGGCAAGCCCGCTCACTACAAGGTCAGAACAAATCGATCGGCGCCGCCTCGTCCGCCGGCAGTGGGCTGCCTGGCGCAACGCCATTGCCCAGCTCATTGACCGATGGCGGCGTGTCTTCGCTCTTGAACAGTTCGAAGTACGCATTCGGCGTGCTTGGCGAGGCCGCGCGGCCGCTGACCGGGTCGATGCGCAGGCTGAGGATGCCTTCCGGCTCAGGCTGCGTATGCGGCGGCTTGTCCTTCAAGGCCGCGCCCATGTAGCTCATCCAGATCGGCAGTGCGACGGTGCCCCCGAACTCGCGGCGGCCCAGGCTTTCCGGCTGGTCATAACCGGTCCATACGGTGGTCACGTAGTCGGCGTTGTAGCCGGAGAACCAGGCGTCCTTGGACTCGTTGGTGGTACCGGTCTTGCCGGCGATGTCCGGACGGTTCAGCGCCAGTGCGCGGCGGCCGGTACCTTTCTTGATGACGTCTTCCAGGATGCTGTTGAGGATATAAGTGGTACGGCCGTCGACGATGCGCTCGGCGACGGCAGGCGTCTGGGGCTCAGCCGGCGTGCCGTTGGTCGCAGGCGTTGTGCCTGGGGTCGGCTCGATGGTGATGCCTCCGTTGCTCGGGGCTGCCAGGCCATCAGTCGCCGCGACGCCATTGACCACATCACCCGGCACGCGCGGCGGGTTGGCCGTAAACAGGGTGTCGCCGTTGCGGCTTTCGATCTTGTCGATCAGATACGGCGCGATCTTGTAGCCGCCGTTGGCAAACGTGCTCCAGCCGGTGGCGATTTCCATCGGTGTAAGGGTCGCGGTACCCAAGGCCAGGGACAGGTTCGGCGGCAGGTCCGACTTGGCGAAGCCAAAGCGGGTCATGTAATCGATGGTCTTGCCCACGCCCATGGCCTGCAGCAAGCGGATCGACACCAGGTTACGCGACTTGTACAGCGCCTCACGGATACGGATCGGGCCGAGGAAGGTGTTGGTGTCGTTCTTCGGGCGCCAGACCTTGTCCAGGTACTCGTCGACAAACACGATAGGCGCATCGTTGACCAGGCTGGCGGCGGTGTAGCCGTTGTCCAGTGCGGCGCTGTAGATGAACGGCTTGAAGCTCGAGCCCGGCTGGCGCTTGGCCTGGGTCGCGCGGTTGTAGTTGCTCTGCTCAAACGCGAAGCCGCCGACTAGGGCGCGGATTGCACCATTCTGTGGGTCCAGCGAAACCAGCGCGCCTTGGGCCAGTGGCACCTGGCTGAATTTGAGGCTGTCGTCCTTCTGGCGTTGTACGCGGATCAGATCGCCCACTTGCGCCACGTCCGACGGCTGCTTAGGCATCGCGCCCATGCTGTTGGTATTCAGGAAAGGGCGCGCCCATTTCATGCTGTCCCACGCCACATGGGCTTCGCCGGTACGGGTCAGCACCTGCACGCCATCTTTCTTCACCTGGGTGACGATGGCCGGCTCCAGGCCGCTGATCGGGCGTTGTTTGCCAAGCTCTGTGGTCCAAGCGCTCAGCGTTTTGCCCGGCAGGCGCGATTCAGGGCCACGGTAACCGTGGCGCTGGTCGTAGGTGATGAGGCCTGAATGCACCGCCTCATTGGCGATGTCCTGCAAGTTGCTCGGTACGGTGGTGGTCACGCGGAAGCCTTCTGTGTAGGCCTCGCTGCCGTAACGGCCGACCATCTCGGCACGCGCCATCTCGGCGATATAAGGGGCGTTCACTTCCGGTGTCGGCACGTGGTAGCTGGCGTTCAAAGGCTCGGCCACGGCGCTTTCGTAAGCGGCCTGGTCGATTTTGCCCAGCTTGTACATGCGGCCCAGGATCCAGTCGCGACGTTCTTTGCTGCGGGCCGGGTTGGCCAGTGGGTTAAAGCGCGATGGCGCTTTGGGCAGGCCGGCAATCATGGCCATCTGCGCCAGGCTGGCGTCACGGATGGACTTGCCATAGTAGACCTGGGAGGCCGCCTCGATTCCGTAGGCGCGGTTGCCCAGGTAGATCTTGTTCACGTACAGCTCGAGGATCTCGTCCTTGGTCAGCTGACGTTCGATCTGCAGTGCCAGGAGGATCTCGGTGGCCTTGCGCGAAAAGCTGCGCTCGCTGGTGAGGAAGAAGTTCTTCGCCACCTGCATGGTGATGGTGCTGCCGCCGGATTGAATGTGTCCGCTTTTTACCAATTGTGTCGCCGCACGCACCAGGCTGCTGGGGTCGACGCCATAGTGGTTGGCAAAATTATCGTCTTCGGCCGAGAGCAGGGCGCTGATGAAATTGGGCGGAATATCGGCAAAACGGATCGGTGTGCGGCGCATTTCGCCGAACTCCGCGATCAGTTTTTCATCGCTGCTGTAGACCCGCAAAGGAATCTGCAACTGGATACTTCTGAGGGCCTCTACGGAGGGCAAACCCGGACTAAGGTAGAGGTAGGCCCCGCTGAGCACGAGCAGCAGCCCGCAAACGATGGCGACAATGGAGTACCCGAAAAACTTCAGCAGACGAATCAAGGCTTTTGGATTTCCAGAGAAAAGAATGAGTTAGGCGTCGGGGCATGCATGGCAAACGATGGATCGACCCGAGCTGCAGATAAAAGCGGGAAAAAACGCTGGGCATTAAAGCATTTTTCGACTTCGGGCGTCATTCGCGCCTGTTCAACAAGTCGACCGAATGCATGGCGCCCGGCGGCAATCAGGCGGTATGACAGACAAAGTGTTGGGGAGTTTTATGGGAAAGGGATTTTTCACGCGCAAAGTCGACACGCTTCTGGGTGTCGACATCAATGACACGGCCATACGGCTGGTCGAGTTGGGCCGCTGCACTTCAGGCTACAGCGTTCAGGGCTACGTCACGCAGGCACTGCCTGCGCACGCGGTGGTCGACGGCACATTCCTCGATCTCGACGGTGTGGCACGCGCCCTGCGCAGCGCGTTATCGCGGTTGTCGACGTCGGCCCGTGGCGCTGCGGCTGCCGTGGCCGGGCCTTCGGTGATCACGCGGATGATCGAGATGGAGGCCGGGCTCACTGACGATGAGATGACCTGGATGATCCAGATGGAGGCGGACCAGTACATTCCTTATCCACTGGATGACGTGGCTATCGACTTTCAAGTGCGCGGGCCAACAGCCCTAAATCCAGGCCGTGTCGAGGTACTGCTGGCCGCGTGCCTGAAAGAACAGGTGGAAGCGCGGCAAGCCGTTCTGGCCCTGGCCGGGTTGGTGCCGAGGGTGGTCGACGTCGAAGCGTTTGCATTGGCGCGCGCTTGCAGTCAGGATTTCGCCAGCTTCACGCCGGGCCATCGAGTCGATGGTGCACAATGGGCCGTGGATGCCCAAGGGATGGGAATTGCTTGCGGGCTGGCCCTGAGGAGTTTCGCTTGAAGACACGAATCAACCTATTGCCATGGCGCCAGGCGCTGGCAGAGCGGCGACGCAAGTATTGGCTGGCGTTTTTGCTGGCGTTCGCCTGCGCCGCGCTCGCCGCCGTATGGCTGGCGGACCAGGTGATCGACCAGGCGATTGACCGGCAGGTGACCCGCAATGACCATCTGGGCAAGGACATCGCTGGCCTGGATTCGCGTATCAAGACCATCGACGACCTGCAGGAGCAAAGCCAGCAATTGGCGCAACGCATGAAGGTCGTGCAAGACCTGCACGATGCCCGCTCATCCGGTGCTCAACTGCTGGATCAGTTGGCGCGCGCGGTACCCGACGGGGTGCACCTGCACGAAGTGGTGGCGAAGGGCGATACGGTGAGTATCAGCGGCAGCGCCGAATCCAGCCAGGACATCGCCCAGTTGATGCGCCGCCTGGAGGCGGCGCAAGGTGCCCATTCCACTCAGTTGCAACAGGTGCGAACGGATGGCGCACGCGGCAACAACGAATTCCAGCTGATGGTGCGCCAGGGCCAGTCCTCCGGGGCTCAACCTTGAGCCTGCCAAGGCTCACTCTTTCTGCACTCACTCACAACGCTGCGAAATGGCCCCTACCTGGCAAGGCCCTGTTGGGCTGTGCACTGGCGGGCGTGGTGTTTGTGGTGGGCGACCTTGTGTACCTGAGCCCTTCGCGGGAGCGGTTGCGCCAGGTCGAGGCGCGGGAAGTGGCCCTGCAGCAGCACGTCACACAGAAGACAGTCCTGGCCGCCAGCCTTGAGGCACGCACGCAACAGCTCCAGCTGATGCAGGCGACAGCCGATGAGCTTTTTCAGGCGCTGCCTGGCGCGTCCGAAATGCCCGGCTTGCTGGAAGACATCGCTGGCTTGGCGTTGGCCAATGGTTTGCTGGTCGAGAGTGTCACTCCGCTGGATGAGCAGCCTCGGTCGTTCTATCACGAGCAGCCGGTGCAGATCGGTTTGACCGGGGCTTATCACGACCAGGCAATGTTCCTGAGTAGCCTGGGTAGCCTGCCGCGAATCGCCACGGTGCACGACGTTACCCTACGGCGTGAGGGCACGCTGGTGCGCCTCGATCTGCTGGCCAAGGCCTACTGGCGGCAAGGCGGCGGGGTGGCTGGGCAGGTCCAGCGGAGGCAGCCCTTTGCCTACGACATCAGCGGCTTACGCGACCCGTTCCGGCGGCTTGCCGTTCAAGTCGATCATGTTCGTGGTCGGCCAGCCCGTGCGCCGGACCTCGGCCGGCCGCGCGGAGCCCTGGAAAGCCTTGCGGTGGAACAGTTCCAGATGGTCGGCACGCTGTCCCGTGGGCTGCAGGCTTTTGCCCTGCTGCGTGCCGCATCCAAGGTGCATCGCCTGGCGGTGGGTGACTATTTGGGGCCGGACCATGGCCGTGTCACGGCCATTCATGAGCGTTATATAGAACTGGTCGAACTGTTTCCTGATGGCCAGGGAGCCTGGCTGGAACGCCCTCGAACTCTCGTGTTAAACGTCAACTCATAACGGAATCAAACAATGAAAAGGACTTTCTCGTCCTTCGGTGTGGCGCTATGGATAGCGTTCACGACACCGATGGCTGTTGCTGTGCCCAATCGCGTAGACCTGATCCAGTTGCCGCCCCCCGCTAGCGCCACAGTGGGCGTCTACAAAGGGGACAGGCTTAACCTCAACTTCCAGAGCATCGAGCTGCGCACCGCGCTGCAGCAAATTGCCGATGTGGCGGGCCTCAACCTGATCGCCAGCGACGATGTGCAGGGCTCGATCACCCTGCGCCTAAAGGATGTGCCCTGGGACCAGGCGCTGGACCTGGTGCTGCAAGCCAAAGGCTTGGATAAGCGGGTCAAGGCAGGCGTATTGCTGGTGGCGCCCGCCGAAGAGTTGGCTGCGCGTGAGCTGCTGACCCTCGAGTCGCGCAAGCAAATGGCTGAACTGGCGCCCTTGCGGCGGGAGCTGCTGCAAGTCAATTACGCCAAGGCGGCCGACTTGGCCAAACTGTTCCAGTCGGTCACCGGCCTTGAGGGCGTCACCGACGAGCGTGGTTCGGTAGCCGTCGATGACCGCACCAACAACATCATCGCCTACCAGACCGGGGAGCGTTTGGAGGAGCTGCGGCGGATCGTGGCACAGCTGGATATTCCGGTGCGCCAGGTCATGATCGAGGCGCGGATTGTCGAGGCCAATGTCGATTACGACAAAAGTCTGGGCGCACGCTGGGGTGGGCGACTCAATCGCGGTAACTGGGGCGCGGGCGGCATTCCCAAACCTCAACCTGAAGGCGCTGAACCGCCGGAAAACCCGCCCAGTTCGCCCTTTGTCGACTTGGGTTCGCTGACGGGCACCTCGGGCCTGGGCATCGCCTTTATCACCGATAACCTGCTGCTGGATCTGGAGCTGACCGCCATGGAGAAAACCGGCAACGGTGAAATCGTCTCGCAACCCAAGGTGGTCACGTCTGACAAGGAAACCGCGCGCATCCTCAAGGGCACCGAGATCCCCTATCAGGAATCCAGCTCCAGTGGCGCCACGTCGGTGTCCTTCAAGGAGGCTTCGTTGTCGCTGGAAGTCACCCCGCAGATCACCCCTGACGACCGGGTGATCATGGAGGTCAAGGTCACCAAGGATGAGCCTGACTACCTGAACAAACTCAACGACGTGCCGCCGATCAAGAAAAACGAGGTCAACGCCAAGGTGTTGGTCAAGGACGGCGAGACCATTGTCATCGGCGGGGTTTTCTCCAATACCCAAAGCAAAGTGGTAGATAAAGTGCCATTTTTGGGCGATGTGCCGTATCTTGGCCGCCTTTTCCGGCGCGATGTGGTGGCGGAGAAAAAATCCGAGCTGCTGGTATTCCTGACTCCGCGTATTATGAATAACCAGGCGATTGCTGTGAGTCGTTGATTCTGTGCGAAATTTGATTCTTGTAGGACCGATGGGGGCTGGAAAAAGCACCATCGGCCGTTTGCTGGCCAAAGAGCTGCGCCTGCCATTCAAAGATTCCGACAAGGAAATTGAATTGCGCACGGGTGCCAATATCCCATGGATCTTCGATAAGGAAGGCGAGCTGGGCTTTCGTGACCGCGAGCAGGCGATGATCGCCGAGCTGTGCGGCTGCGATGGCGTGGTATTGGCCACGGGCGGTGGTGCAGTGATGCGCGATGAAAACCGCCGCGCGCTGCATGCCGGTGGTCGGGTGGTGTACCTGCATGCGTCGGTTGAGCAGCAGGTGGGCCGCACTGCCCGAGATCGCAATCGTCCGTTGCTGCGTACGGCCAACCCGGAGAAAACCTTGCGAGACCTGCTCACCTTGCGTGATCCGCTCTATCGGGAAATCGCCGATCTGGTGGTAGAAACCGATGAGCGGCCACCTCGAATGGTGGTCCTCGACATTCTTGAGCGCCTGCAACGGCTGCCACCCCGTTAAAGCCAGGCCCGAAATGCGCTATTCTCGGCGGCGCGCTATCACCCTGTGGGGTGTGGCGTAGAGCCATCAGGTGACGCCAGCGCTTGGCGTTGCCGGTCGTCAATACATCTTCAACGCGGGGACACATGCAGACACTTAAGGTCGATTTAGGCGAGCGCAGCTACCCGATCCATATCGGCGAAGGTCTGTTGGACCAACCCGAGCTGCTCGCACCGCATATTGCCGGGCGGCAAGTGGCGATCATCTCCAACGAAACGGTCGCGCCGTTGTATCTTGAGCGTCTGAACCGCAGCCTGGCGGCGTACTCAGTGATTTCTGTGATCTTGCCCGACGGCGAAGCCCACAAGAACTGGGAAACCCTGCAACTGATTTTTGATGGCCTGCTCACCGCTCGCCATGACCGCCGCACCACCGTGATCGCCCTGGGCGGCGGTGTGATCGGCGACATGGCCGGCTTTGCAGCGGCCTGCTACCAGCGTGGCGTGGACTTTATACAGGTGCCGACCACCCTGCTGTCCCAGGTCGATTCGTCGGTGGGCGGCAAGACCGGTATCAACCACCCCCTGGGCAAAAACATGGTCGGTGCGTTCTATCAGCCGCAAGCCGTGCTGATCGACACCGCGACCCTCAATACCCTGCCACCGCGTGAGTTGTCGGCGGGCCTGGCGGAAGTCATCAAGTACGGGTTGATCTGCGACGAGCCGTTCCTGACCTGGCTGGAAGAACACGTGGATGCGCTGCGCAACCTCGACCAAGTGGCGCTCACCGAGGCGATTTCGCGCTCCTGTGCCGCCAAGGCGCTGGTGGTGAATGCCGACGAACGGGAGTCCGGTGTACGGGCCACCTTGAACCTGGGCCACACCTTCGGCCATGCGATCGAAACGCACATGGGCTATGGTGTGTGGTTGCATGGGGAGGCCGTCGCGGCTGGCACGGTGATGGCATTGGACATGTCGCAGCGCCTGGGCTGGATCAGCGCCCAAGAGCGTGATCGTGGCATCCGTCTGTTCCAGCGCGCCGGTTTGCCGGTCATTCCGCCTGAGGAAATGACCGAGGCGGACTTCCTCGAACATATGGCGATAGACAAGAAAGTGATCGACGGTCGACTGCGACTGGTGCTGCTACGCCACATGGGCGAAGCGGTCGTGACCGACGATTATCCGAAAGAGATTTTACAGGCCACGCTGGGAGCGGATTACCGCGCCCTGGCTCAGCTGAAAGGTTAATAAGACCCGATGACTAGTTTGCATGCCGACGAGGCGTTCCTCGGCCACTACCAGTTAAGCCACGACCCTTTTGCTCCGCGGGTGCCTGGTTTCAAATTCTTCCCGGCCCAGCGCAAACCGGTGCTGGGTCAGTTGCACCATCTGGCGCGCTACAGCCAACTGCTGCTGGTCGTGACCGGCCCGTTGGGCAGCGGCAAGACCCTGCTGCGCCAGGCCCTGGTGGCCAGCACCAACAAGCAGTCGGTACAGAGCGTGGTGGTGTCGGCCCGTGGTGCCGGTGATGCGGCGGGCGTGTTGCGCCAAGTCGCCCAAGCGCTGGAGGTGGCCACCGCTGAGCCGAACGCGATCCTCAAGCAGGTCGTGCAACTGGGCCTGACCGGCCAGGAAGTCTACCTGCTGGTGGATGATGCCGAGCAGCTCGACGAATCCGCCCTTGAAGCGCTGCTGGCGCTGGCGGCGGGTACGCCGGAAGGTCGCCCGCACGTGTTCCTGTTTGGTGAGTCGTCGTTGATCGCCGACCTGGAGCAGATCAGCGGTGAACAGGAGCTGTTCCACGTTATCGAGTTGCAGCCGTACGAAGAGGAAGAAACCCGCGAATACCTGGCTCAACGCCTGGAAGGCGCAGGGGCGGGCATCGAACTTTTCTCTGCTCAACAGATCTCTGATATTCACGAAAGCTCCGACGGCTGGCCTGGCACCATCAACCAGGTCGCCCGCGATGCCATGATCGAAGCCATGATTGCCAGCCGCACTGCGGTCAAGCGTCCAAAGATGGGGTTCACGATGCCTAAGAAACACGTATTGGCTATTTCCGCCGTTGTTGTGGTCGCTGTCGCCGCCGCCTGGTTGATCCCAGGCCGCAGCAAGGCACCGACGACCGCCGGCGCGCCAACCGAACAGGCGCAGTTGCCACTGGGCAAGCCCACGCCAAATGTCGAATTTGCCAACTCCGGTCAACCGACCAGCCTGCCGATGGTGGGCCAACCTGTGATGCGCGGCCCACTCGCCGAAGAAGCCGGTGGTATCTCCGAAGGTGACGACGGTGTGCCGGTGGAAGGCTCCAGTGCCACGCCGCCGACCGTGACCACGACTGCACCGCCTGCGGGCGTGCCAGCGGGTCAGCCAGCCGCCAAGCCAACGCCTGCGCCAACGGTCGCCACCGCGAAGCCGGCACCGGTTACCAAGCCTGTCGCCCCTGCACCGGCCGCCAAGCCAGCGCCAGCGGCCAAGCCTGCTGAAAAACCCGCCGCCACTGTCGCCAAAGCCGGCGCCGCTGGCAGCAGCTGGTACGCCAGCCAACCTACCGGCAACTTCGTGGTGCAGATCCTCGGCACCAGCTCCGAAGCCAACG
Organism: Pseudomonas sp. A39; assembly: GCF_058145955.1. Taxonomy (NCBI): domain Bacteria; kingdom Pseudomonadati; phylum Pseudomonadota; class Gammaproteobacteria; order Pseudomonadales; family Pseudomonadaceae; genus Pseudomonas; species Pseudomonas sp. A39. The sequence continues at coordinate 43,035 of NZ_JBYVMD010000041.1, read as the reverse complement.
CCCAGGCGTTCGTGAAAGAGCAGGGCGGCGAGTACCGTTATTTCAAGAAAGTGCTCAACGGCAAGCCTCTCTACGTGATCACCTACGGCAACTTCTCCAGCCGTGCTGCAGCTGATTCTGCCATCAAAGCCTTGCCAGCGAAGGTTCAGGCTGGTAAACCTTGGCCTCGCACTGTCGCCAGCGTTCAACAAGAACTGGCAGCAACTCGCTGAAGATCCGGCGGCCTTACCCAGGCCGCCCTCCCGGCACCTCAAAAAAGATCGCAAGGCGTGCAGCCCCTCCAGGCCGCGCGCTTTGTGGTGTCTGCGTCACAGTGGCTTTTGAGTCGTAGCGGTCAGAATTAAAAAAGTTTTGACTAGCACAGCATATCGCTTTAAACCTTTCATAAATGCGACATAGATTTGCGACATTTCGTCGCTAAATTTGTGGGCGTCTGTGTCGGTGTGTACAATGACCTCCCTTTTGCCCCCGCTAAGTCGGCGTACGTTCGACGTGGAAGGTAACCGGTTGAATTGAAAAGAAATTTGCCTCGTTATAAGAGGCAGCCTGGTGAGAAAGTGTCTATGAAAGCAGGTCTGTACCAACCCGATGAATTCAAGGATAACTGCGGTTTCGGCCTGATAGCCCATATGCAGGGCGAGCCCAGTCATACCCTTTTGCAAACGGCCATCGAGGCCCTGACCTGCATGACCCACCGCGGTGGGATCAACGCCGACGGCAAGACCGGTGACGGTTGCGGCTTGCTGATTCAAAAGCCCGACCTGTTCCTGCGCGCTGTCGCCAAAGAGCACTTTGCGGCCGACCTGCCCAAGCAGTACGCCGTGGGCATGGTGTTCTTCAACCAGGACCCGGTCAAAGCCGAAGCCGCTCGCGAGAACATGAACCGCGAGATCCTCGCTGCCGGCCTGCAACTCGTCGGCTGGCGCAAAGTGCCGATCGACACCAGCGTGCTCGGCCGCCTGGCCTTGGAGCGCCTGCCGCAGATCGAACAAGTGTTCATCGCCGGCGACGGCCTCAGCGACCAGGACATGGCGATCAAGCTGTTCACCTCCCGTCGTCGCTCGTCGGTGTCCAACGCCGCCGACACCGAACACTACATCTGCAGCTTTTCCCACAAGACCATCATTTATAAAGGCCTGATGATGCCGGCGGACTTGACCGCCTTCTATCCAGACCTGAGCGATGAGCGCCTGCAAACCGCAATCTGCGTGTTCCACCAGCGCTTCTCCACCAACACCCTGCCGAAGTGGCCGCTGGCCCAGCCATTCCGCTTCCTCGCCCACAACGGCGAGATCAACACCATCACCGGCAACCGCAACTGGGCCGTGGCCCGTCGCACCAAGTTCGCCAACGACTTGATGGACCTGGAAGAGCTCGGCCCGCTGGTCAACCGCGTGGGCTCCGACTCCTCCAGCATGGACAACATGCTCGAGCTGATGGTCACCGGCGGCATCGACCTGTTCCGTGGCGTGCGCATGATCATTCCGCCTGCGTGGCAGAACGTCGAAACCATGGACCCGGATCTGCGTGCGTTCTACGAGTACAACTCGATGCACATGGAACCGTGGGACGGCCCGGCCGGCGTGGTCATGACCGACGGCCGCTACGCGGTGTGCCTGCTCGACCGTAACGGTCTGCGCCCGGCGCGTTGGGTGACCACCACCAACGGCTTCATCACCCTCGCGTCGGAAATCGGCGTGTGGAACTACCAGCCCGAAGACGTCATCGCCAAAGGCCGCGTAGGCCCTGGCCAGATCCTCGCCGTGGACACCGAAACCGGGCAGATCCTCGACACCGACGCAATCGACAACCGCTTGAAGTCCCGTCACCCGTACAAGCAATGGCTGCGCAAGAACGCCCTGCGCATCCAGGCGACCATGGAAGACAACGACCACGGTTCGGCTTTCTATGACGTCGACCAGCTCAAGCAGTACATGAAGATGTACCAGGTCACGTTCGAAGAGCGCGACCAGGTGCTGCGCCCGCTCGGTGAGCAAGGCTACGAGGCCGTCGGCTCCATGGGCGACGACACGCCAATGGCCGTGCTGTCCCAGCGCGTGCGTACGCCGTACGACTATTTCCGCCAGCAGTTCGCCCAGGTGACCAACCCACCGATCGACCCGCTGCGCGAAGCCATCGTGATGTCCCTGGAGGTGTGCCTCGGTGCCGAGCGCAACATCTTCCAGGAATCGCCTGAGCACGCTTCTCGCGTGATCCTCAGCTCGCCGGTTATTTCGCCGGCCAAGTGGCGCTCGCTGATGACCCTGGAGCGCCCAGGCTTCGACCGCCAGATCATCGACCTGAACTACGACGAGAGCCTCGGCCTTGAAGCCGCTGTGCGTAACGTCGCCGACCAGGCCGAAGAAGCTGTGCGCGCCGGTCGTACCCAGATCGTACTGACCGACCGTCACATTGTGCCGGGCAAGCTGCCGATCCACGCGTCGCTGGCTACCGGTGCAGTGCACCACCGCCTGACCGAAAAAGGCCTGCGCTGCGACTCCAACATCCTCGTGGAAACCGCCACTGCCCGCGACCCGCATCACTTTGCGGTGTTGATCGGCTTCGGCGCCTCGGCTGTGTACCCGTTCCTGGCCTACGAAGTGCTGGGCGACCTGATCCGTACCGGTGAAGTGCTGGGCGACCTCTATGAGGTGTTCAAGAACTACCGGAAGGGCATCACCAAGGGCCTGCTGAAGATCCTGTCGAAGATGGGCATCTCCACCGTCACCTCTTACCGTGGCGCACAGCTGTTCGAAGCCATCGGCCTGTCTGAAGAAGTGTGCGACCTGAGCTTCCGTGGCGTACCGAGCCGCATCAAGGGTGCGCGTTTCGTCGACATCGAAGCCGAACAGAAAGCCCTGGCAGCCGAAGCCTGGAGCGCGCGCAAGCCGATCCAGCAAGGTGGCCTGCTCAAATTCGTACACGGTGGCGAATACCACGCCTACAACCCGGACGTGGTCAGCACCCTGCAAGCCGCCGTGCAGCAGGGCGACTACGCCAAGTTCAAGGAATACACCGCGCTGGTGGATAACCGCCCTGTGTCGATGATCCGCGACCTGTTCAAGGTGAAAACCCTGGACACGCCGTTGGCTATCAGCGAAATCGAGCCGCTGGAATCGATCCTCAAGCGCTTCGACTCCGCCGGCATTTCCCTGGGTGCCTTGTCGCCTGAGGCTCACGAAGCCCTGGCCGAAGCCATGAACCGCCTGGGTGCGCGTTCCAACTCCGGCGAAGGCGGCGAAGACCCGGCGCGCTACGGCACCATCAAGAGCTCGAAAATCAAGCAGGTCGCGACCGGCCGGTTCGGTGTAACCCCGGAATACCTGGTCAACGCCGAAGTGCTGCAGATCAAGGTCGCCCAGGGCGCCAAGCCCGGTGAAGGCGGCCAGCTGCCAGGCGGCAAGGTCAACGGTCTGATCGCCAAGCTGCGTTATGCAGTGCCGGGCGTGACGCTGATTTCGCCGCCACCGCACCACGACATCTATTCGATTGAAGATTTGTCGCAGCTGATTTTCGACCTGAAACAAGTCAATCCGCAGGCCCTGGTCTCGGTGAAACTGGTAGCAGAAGCCGGCGTGGGCACCATCGCCGCCGGTGTGGCCAAGGCCTATGCCGACCTGATCACCATCTCCGGCTACGACGGCGGCACCGGCGCTTCGCCGCTGACCTCGATCAAGTACGCCGGTGCACCGTGGGAATTGGGCCTGGCGGAAACCCACCAGACCCTGCGCGGTAACGACCTGCGCGGCAAGGTTCGGGTACAGACCGACGGCGGCCTGAAAACCGGCCTCGACGTGATCAAGGCCGCGATCCTCGGCGCCGAAAGCTTTGGCTTCGGCACTGCACCGATGATCGCCCTGGGCTGCAAATACCTGCGCATCTGCCACCTGAACAACTGCGCCACCGGCGTCGCCACTCAGAACGAGAAGCTGCGCAAGGATCACTACATCGGCACCGTAGACATGGTGGTGAATTTCTTCACCTACGTGGCCGAAGAAACCCGTGAGTGGCTGGCCAAGCTGGGCGTGCGATCCCTCGAAGAGCTGATCGGGCGTACCGACCTGCTGGACATCCTCGAAGGCCAGACCGCCAAGCAGCATCACCTGGACCTGACGCCGCTGTTGGGCAGCGATCACATCCCGGCCGACAAGCCGCAATTCTGCCAGGTTGACCGCAACCCACCGTTCGACAAAGGCCTGTTGGCCGAGAAGATGGTCGACATGGCCGGCTCCTCGATCAATGACGCCAGCGGCGGCGAATTCGCCTTGGATATCTGCAACTGCGATCGCTCCATCGGTGCACGCATCTCCGGCGAAATCGCGCGCAAGCACGGCAACCAGGGCATGGCGAAAGCGCCGATCACCTTCCGCTTCAAGGGCACCGCTGGGCAGAGCTTCGGCGTGTGGAACGCCGGCGGCCTGCACATGTACCTGGAAGGCGACGCCAACGACTACGTGGGCAAGGGCATGACCGGCGGCAAGCTGGTGATCGTTCCGCCTAAAGGCAGCGTCTACAAGACCCAGGACAGTGCCATCATCGGCAACACCTGCTTGTACGGCGCCACGGGTGGCAAGCTGTTCGCCGCCGGTACCGCCGGTGAGCGTTTCGCCGTGCGTAACTCCGGTGCCCACACCGTGGTGGAAGGCACGGGCGATCACTGCTGTGAGTACATGACCGGGGGCTTTGTCGCAGTACTGGGCAAGACCGGTTACAACTTCGGTTCGGGCATGACCGGCGGTTTCGCCTACGTGCTCGACCAGGACAACACCTTCGTCGACAAGGTCAACCACGAGTTGGTCGAGATCCAGCGGATCAGCGGCGAAGCCATGGAATCCTACCGGAACCACTTGCAGCACGTGCTGGACGAGTACGTCGAGGAGACCGGCAGCGAATGGGGTCGTAACCTCGCCGAGAACCTCGATGATTACCTGCGTCGTTTCTGGCTGGTCAAGCCCAAGGCTGCCAACCTGAAATCGTTGCTTTCCAGCATCCGTGCCAACCCGCAGTGATATGCGCCTGAAGAGTTTGATGAGGTTTTAACATGGCTGAACGTCTGAATAACGACTTCCAGTTCATCGATGTCGGGCGCAAAGATCCGAAGAAGAAACTGTTGCGTCAACGCAAGAAAGAGTTCGTGGAGATCTACGAACCCTTCAAACCCCAGCACTCGGCCGACCAGGCCCACCGCTGCCTGGGGTGCGGTAACCCGTATTGCGAATGGAAGTGCCCGGTGCACAACTTCATTCCCAACTGGCTGAAATTGGTGGCCGAGGGCAACATCCTCGCCGCCGCCGAGCTGTCGCACCAGACCAACACCCTGCCGGAAGTCTGCGGCCGGGTGTGCCCGCAGGACCGTCTGTGCGAGGGTGCCTGCACCCTCAACGACGGCTTCGGCGCGGTGACCATTGGTTCGGTGGAGAAGTACATCACCGACACCGCGTTCGCCATGGGCTGGCGTCCGGACATGTCCAAGGTCAAGCCGACCGGCAAGCGCGTTGCGATCATCGGCGCGGGCCCGGCGGGCCTGGGCTGTGCCGACGTACTGGTGCGTGGCGGCGTGACCCCGGTGGTGTTCGACAAGAACCCGGAAATCGGCGGCCTGCTGACCTTCGGGATCCCCGAGTTCAAGCTGGAAAAAACCGTACTGAGCAACCGTCGTGAAGTGTTCACCGGCATGGGTATCGAGTTCCGCCTCAATACCGAAATCGGCAAAGACATCACCATGGAGCAGTTGCTTGAAGAATACGATGCCGTGTTCATGGGCATGGGCACCTACACCTACATGAAGGGCGGCTTTGCCGGTGAGGACCTGCCGGGTGTTTATGACGCGCTCGACTTCCTGATCGCCAACGTCAACCGCAACCTGGGCTTTGAAAAATCGCCGGAAGACTTCGTCGATATGAAAGGCAAGAAGGTCGTGGTTCTCGGCGGTGGTGACACCGCGATGGACTGCAACCGTACGTCGATCCGCCAGGGTGCCAAGTCGGTGACCTGTGCGTATCGCCGTGACGAAGCCAACATGCCGGGCTCGCGCAAAGAGGTGAAGAACGCCAAGGAAGAAGGCGTGAAATTCCTCTACAACCGCCAGCCGATCGCTATCGTCGGTGAAGACCGCGTCGAAGGCGTGAAGGTGGTCGAGACCCGTCTTGGCGAACCGGACGCCCGCGGCCGTCGCAGCCCCGAGCCGATCCCCGGCTCCGAAGAGATCATCCCGGCCGACGCCGTGGTCATCGCCTTCGGCTTCCGCCCAAGCCCGGCGCCATGGTTCGAGCAGTTCGAGATTCAGACCGACAGCCAGGGCCGCGTGGTTGCCCCGGAGCAAGGGAAGTACAAGCACCAGACCAGCAACCCGAAGATTTTTGCGGGCGGCGATATGGTGCGCGGTTCTGACTTGGTGGTGACCGCGATCTTCGAAGGCCGCAATGCGGCTGAAGGGATCCTGGATTACCTGCAGGTCTGATCCTGATCCCGGATTGGAATGGGATCAAACTGTGGGAGGGGGCTTGCCCCCGATAGCGGTGTATCAGTCAAAGATACTGGGACTGACACACTGCAATCGGGGGCAAGCCCCCTCCCACATTTGTTTTGCGGTGGGTTCAAGCTACCGCGACAAATTGACCCGATAGACAAAAGGCACGGCTCACTCCGTGCCTTTTGCGTCCGGCTCTGAGAAAATGCCCGCACTTTTTTTGCGGATGCCGACATGACTGCCCTCAAGAACGACCGTTTCCTTCGTGCCCTGCTCAAGCAACCCGTGGACGTCACCCCTGTGTGGATGATGCGCCAGGCCGGTCGCTACTTGCCGGAATACCGCGCCAGTCGCGCCAACGCCGGCGACTTCATGAGCCTGTGCATGAACCCGGAGTTCGCCTGCGAAGTCACGATGCAGCCGCTGGACCGCTACCCACAACTGGACGCGGCGATCCTCTTCTCCGACATCCTCACCATCCCTGACGCCATGGGCCAAGGCCTGTACTTCGAAACCGGCGAAGGCCCGCGTTTCAAAAAGGTCGTCAGCACCCTGGCCGACATCGAAGCCCTGCCGATCCCTGATCCGCACAAAGACCTCGGTTACGTGATGGACGCCGTCAGCACCATCCGCCGCGAGCTTAACGGCCGCGTGCCGCTGATCGGCTTCTCCGGCAGCCCGTGGACCCTGGCCACCTACATGGTCGAAGGCGGCTCGTCGAAAGACTTCCGCAAGACCAAGGCCATGCTCTACGACAACCCGCAAGCCATGCACCTGCTGCTGGACAAGCTGGCGCAGTCAGTCACCAGTTACCTCAACGGCCAGATCATGGCCGGCGCCCAGGCGGTGCAGATCTTCGATACCTGGGGTGGCAATCTCTCGGCGGCGGCGTACCAGGAGTTCTCTCTGGCCTACATGCGCAAGATCGTCAGCGGTCTGATCCGTGAACACGAAGGCCGTAAGGTTCCGGTGATCCTGTTCACCAAGGGCGGCGGCCTGTGGCTGGAAAGCATCGCCGACGCCGGTGCCGATGCACTGGGCCTGGACTGGACCTGCGACATTGGTGAAGCTCGCCGTCGCGTTGGCGGCCAGGTCGCGCTGCAAGGCAACATGGACCCGACCGTGCTGTACGCCAAGCCGGAAGCGATCCGCACCGAAGTCGGCCGCATCCTCGCCAGCTACGGCAAGGGTACCGGGCACGTGTTCAACCTGGGCCATGGCATCACCCCGGAAGTGAACCCGGAACATGCCGGCGCCTTCCTGCGCGCAGTGCACGAACTCTCGGCGCAGTATCACGAATAAACGCAAAACCAATGTGGGAGGGGGCTTGCCCCCGATAGCGGTGTGTCAGTCACCAGATTCATTGGCTGACACACTGCAATCGGTGGCAAGCCCCCTCCCACATTAAAAGCAAGATCGCGTCAGGCCCGCACATTCCCCAACGGCGGCAACTTCGCCAACTTCAACGCCACCAGCAACGCGCCGATCAGCAGCGCGATGATGAACGCTCCAATCCCATTCCACCCGGCAAAGTGCCAGAAAAACCCGCCTGCCGTCCCGGCAATACTCGACCCCACGTAGTAGCAGAACAGGTACAGCGACGACGCCTGCCCCTTGGCTTTCACCGCGCGGCGGCCGATCCAGCTGCTGGCCACCGAGTGGGCGCCGAAGAAGCCGAAAGTGAAGATCAGCATGCCCGGCACCACCAGCCACAAGGGCGTGAACAGGGTCAGGGCCATACCGGCGAGCATCAGCACGATGGTGGCCCACAGCACACGGCGGCGACCGAGGCGGTCGGCCAGGGAGCCGATCTTCGCCGAGCTGTAGATACCCGAGAGGTACACCAGCGACAGCAGGCCCACCACGGCCTGGCTCAGGTCGTAGGGATCGGCCAGCAGGCGATAGCCGATGTAGTTGAACATCGTCACGAATGCGCCCATCAGCAGGAAGGCTTCGAGGAACAGCCACGGCAGGCCGGCGTCCTTGAAGTGCATGACAAAGCCGTCCACCAGGTTGCGCGGCTTGAGGCTGCTGGCGCGGAAGTTGCGCGATTCCGGGAGGATTTTCCAGAACACCGTCGCGGCGATCAACGCCAGGGCGCCGATGATCAACATTGCCGTGTGCCAACTGACGAAGTCGATCAACACGCCGATGATCAGGCGCCCGCTCATCCCGCCAATCGCATTGCCGCCGATGTACAAACCCATCGCCAGGCCGATGTGCTGCGGGTGGATCTCTTCGCTCAGGTAGGTCATGGCCACGGCGGCCAGGCCGCTCAATGACAAACCCACCAGCGCGCGCATGAATAAAATCCCTTCCCAGGACGGCATCAAGCCACTGGCAATCGTCGCGAGCGCTGCGCAGAACAACGCGGCTACCATCACCGGTTTACGTCCAAGGGTGTCGGAAATCGGCCCGGTAATCAGCAGGCCCAGCGCGAGCATCGCGGTGGACACGGACAGGATCAGGCTGCTTTGCGCTGCATTGATGGAAAACTCGTGGGACAGCGCCGGCATCATCGGCTGCACGCAATACAGCAGGGCAAAGGTCGCAAAACCGCCGGAGAACAGCGCCAGCACCGTGCGCATGAACATCGGTGTGCCTTTTTCGATGTACGCGTCATTGAGCTGGGCCACCACCTCATCGAGGGCAGTGGGCGGGACTTCTTGAGCGAGTGGAGCGACAGCAGAATTCACGGGGACCTCGGGGAGGAAGGGCGTGCCAGGACCGGCCATGCAAAAAAGAATATAGCTGGCTAATGATTCTTTCCAATATATTGTTCGACCTGTTTGATAGCTTTTACGACCTAATGAGGCTTGCATGGAATTGCGTCACTTGCGGTACTTCATTGCCGTCGCCGAAGAACTGCACTTTGGCCGGGCTGCCCAGGTGCTGGGCATCTCGCAGCCGCCTCTGAGCCAGCAGATACAGGCGCTGGAGCAGGAGGTGGGCGCACGCTTGTTTGAGCGTACCAATCGTCGGGTTGAGCTAAGCGAGGCGGGGCGGTTGTTCCTGCATGAGGCGCGGTTGGTGCTGGCGCAGGTCGACAAGGCGGCAGATGTGGCGCGCCGGGCGCAGTTGGGTGAGCTGGGTGAATTGAAGATCGGCTTCACGTCATCGGCACCGTTTAACTCCAGCATTCCCCAAGCGATCTTTGCGTTTCGCCTGGCGTTCCCGGCAGTGCATCTCAATCTGCAAGAGATGAGCAGCACTGAAGTGGCTGATTCGCTGGTGGATGAGTCGATCCAGGTTGGGCTGATGCGCCCCCTGCCGTTGCCGGATTCGCTGAGTGTGGTTGAGTTGATGCGTGAGCCGCTGGTGGCCGTGTTGAACGCCGGTCATCCTTTGGTGGAGGGCAGTGAACGTGGCTTGCACCTGGCGCAACTGGCGCAGGAACCGTTTGTATTTTTCCCACGCACCTACGGCAGTGGTCTCTATGCGCAGTTGCTGAACCTGTGCCGTGACGCCGGTTTCAGCCCGCACTTCGCCCAGGAGGCGGGCGAGGCGATGACCATCATCGGCCTGGTGGCGGCGGGGCTGGGGGTATCGGTGCTGCCGGCGTCGTACCAGCGGATAAGGATCGATGGCGTGGTGTATCGCACGTTGCTGGACCAGGAGGCGGTGACGGCGGTGTGGCTGGTGCAACGCAAGGGCGTGCAGACGCCCATGGCGAAGGCGTTTGTGGAGTTGTTGACGCGCAAGGCTATCCAATAACCTCCTGCAACTAGGCTGTTGTGGTGAGCGAGCTTGTTGTGGTGAGCGGGCTTGTTGTGGTGAGCGAGCTTGCTCGCGCTGGGCTGCGTAGCGGCCCCAAAGATCTTGGGAGCGCTTCGCACTCCAGCGCGGGGCAAGCCCGCTCACCACAGTGTTGTGCCAGGTTTTGGTTTTATTTCGAAGTACCGGTCTGCTCAAACAACTGCGCCGCCGTCCCCGCCTCATTCACGCCATTACTGCGCAACCCCGCCATGATGTCGCTGTCCAGATTGTTCACCCAACGGTTGTAGTTGCGATGGATCTTGCCGTCCTTGTAGCCCAGTTCGCGGCTGTCGCGGTAGGTGATCGCGTAGCTGTTGCGGGTGTAGCGGATGTCGATGGCCGCGTAGTACTGGTTACGCACGTTGATCTCGGCCTGCACCAGTTGTGGGCTCAGGCGTTGAACCGTCCATTCGCGTTTTTGCAGGGCGTTGACGATCACCGTTTTCATTTTTTCTTCGCTGACCTGGGCGTTGGCCGGCAGGTCGTGCTGGGTGTTGAGGATCGGCTTGCTGGTGCAGCCGGCGGTGACCAGCAGGGCCAGGGTGATCAGGGTGACGCGTAGCAAGGAAGACATTCCGTATTCTCCAATCGATTAAAAAGTCAGGACCAGCGGCGGAAGATCAGCGACGTGTTGACGCCGCCAAAGGCAAAGTTGTTGTTCATCACGTAGTCGTGGTGCATCTCGCGGAATTCACCTTGCAGGTAATCCAGCTCGCCGCATTGCGGGTCTACCGAATCCAGGTTGAAGGTGTGCACGTACTGGTCGCGGTTCATCATCTCGATGCTGAACCAGGACTCCAGCGCACCGCAGGCGCCCAGGGTGTGGCCGAGAAAGCTTTTCTGCGAACTGATGGGCATCCGGCTGCCGAACAGGCTACTGGTCGCCAGCGTTTCGGCGATGTCGCCTTGGTCGGTGGCGGTGCCATGACCGTTCACGTAGCCGATCGCGGAAGGCTCAAGCCCGGCATCTTCCAGGGCGAGCTCCATCGCGCGGCGCATGGTTTTCTGTTCCGGACGGGTGGTGTGCTGGCCGTCGGCGTTGCTGCCAAAGCCGACAATCTCGGCGTGGATATGCGCACCGCGCGCCAGGGCGTGTTCCAGTTCTTCGAGCACCAGCATGCCGCCGCCTTCACCGATCACCAGGCCATCGCGGCCGCTGTCGTACGGGCGTGGGCTGGTTTGCGGCGCGTCGTTTTTCAGGCTGGTGGCGTAGAGTGCGTCGAACACCATGGCTTCGGTGGGGCACAGCTCTTCGGCGCCGCCGGCGAGCATCAACGGCAGGCGGCCGAACTTGATCGCCTCATAGGCATAGCCGATGCCCTGGCTGCCGCTGGTGCAGGCGCTGGAGGTAGGGATCAACCGCCCGGTGAGGCCAAAGAAGATGCTGATATTTGCCGCTGTGGTGTGCGGCATCATGCGCACGTAGGAGTTGGCGTTCAGCCCCTCGGCGACTGAGTTCAGCAGCATATTGCCGAACGCCTTGATCTCGTCGGTGCTGCCGGTGGACGAGCCACAGGCCACGCCCATGCGTCCGTCCTTGATCGACTCGTCGCCGAGCAAGCCGGCGTCCCGCAACGCCTGCTCCGCCGCCCACACCGCCAGGCGCGAGACGCGGCCCATGCTGCGCAGTTGCTTGCGCGTCCAATGGGCGGGCACGACGAAATCGTCGATCGGCCCGGCCAGGCGCGTGTTCAATTCGGTAAAGCGGTCCCACTCATCCATGCGGCGGATGCCGCTGCGGTTGGCGCGAAAGTTGGCCGAGATGGTCTCCCAATCGCCGCCCAGGGAGGTCATGCCGGCCATGCCGGTGACGACGACGCGTTTCATCAGCACAGGCCTCCATTCACGGCCAACACCTGGCGCGTGATATAGCCCGCCTCGGCCGACATCAGGAAATTCACCGCGCCGGCCACCTCTTCCGGGGTGCCCATGCGCTGCGCCGGGATCATCTTCATCAGCTCTTCCACGGGCACGTTTTCATCCAGCATCGCCGTGTCGATCAAACCGGGAGCCACGCAATTGACGGTGATCTTGCGTTTGCCCAGCTCAATGGCCAGGGCCTTGGCTGCGCCAATCAGGCCGGCTTTCGAGGCGCTGTAATTGACCTGGCCGCGGTTGCCGATCAAACCGGAAACCGACGTAATGCAGACGATACGCCCGGCCGCGCGACGACGAATCATCGGCATCATCACCGGGTGCAGCACGTTGTAGAAACCGTCGAGGTTGGTGCGCATCACCACGTCCCAATCCTCTTCCGACAGGGCCGGAAACGCACCGTCACGGGTCAGGCCGGCGTTGAGCACCACGCCGTAATAGGCGCCATGTTGCTCCACATCCGCCTCGAGGATTTCCTTGCACAGCGCGCGATCCGCCACATCGAATTGCAACACCCGCGCCTGGCGGCCCAGGGCTTCAACCTCAGCCTGCACCGCATCGGCGTCGGCACGGCCGCTGCGGCAGTGCAGCACGATGTCATGCCCGGCCTGGGCCAGGCGCAGCGCGATGGCGCGGCCGATGCCACGGCTGGAGCCGGTGACCAGTACGGATTCAGTCATGGCGTTACGTCCTTCGATTCTTCTAAATAATTGGCCGCCTGGGGCGGTCGAAATACATTCAAGCGGGCGCTGGCCTGGATACCGTCACCGGTCAGGTGACATTCGAACACACCCATGCCGTTGTCGTCTTCCAGGGATCGCAGGCCGTGGATGCTCAGCTCGGTGCCTGCCGGGAAAGACGCCACGTTGCATTCGAACTTACGTGTGCCGAGCAGGAAGCCCAGCGCCACGGCTTGACCTTTCTGGCGCGCGTGGCAACCGGCGTAGGCGGCGACGCTTTGCGCCATCAACTCGATGCCGACCCAGGCCGGCAGGCTGCCGTCCGGGCGGTTGAACAGGCCGCCGGGCTTGACGAGGGTGCAGGTGCGGATCTGCTCTTCATCGAACGACAGCACCTGGTCGATCAGGATCATGTCGCCCGCGTGGGGCAGCAGTTCGGCGAGTGGCCAATCGATCATGGGGCCTCTCCGATAATCAGGCTGACATTGTTGCCGCCGAAGGCAAACGAGTTGCTCATCAGGCAGCGTTTTTCCAGGGTGGCGCCGGCGGTAGCCCAGTGCAAGGCGGGCAGCGCGGGGTCGGGCTGGCCGTCCCACACATGCGGCGGCAGCCGATTGTGAACCAGGCTCAACCAGCAGAACGCCGCTTCCAGTGCGCCGGCTGCACCCAGGGTGTGGCCGCTCATGGGTTTGGTCGACGAGCACGCCACCCCTTCCGGGAACAGGCTGGCGACGGCCAGGCTTTCCATGGCGTCGTTGTGCTGGGTGGCGGTGCCGTGCAGGTTCAGGTAACCGATCTGCCCAGGCTGCAATTTGGCGCTGGCCAGGGCCTTGCGCATGGATTGCAATGCGCCTTTGCCGGTAGGCTCGGGGGCGGAGATGTGGTGCGCATCGCAACTGGCGCCGCTGCCCAGCAGGGCGATGGGCGCAGGCTCTTTGCTCATCAGAAACAGCACCGCCGCTTCGCCGATGTTGATGCCGTCGCGGTTCACCGAAAACGGCTTGCAGCGCTCGTTCGACACCGCTTCCAGTGAGCTGAAACCGTTAAGCGTCAGCTTGCACAGGCTGTCGACGCCGCCGCAGATCACCGCATCGCATACGCCCAAGTCCAGCAGGCGCTGGGCACTCATCAACGCGCGGGCGCTGGACGTGCAGGCGGTGGAGATCACATAGGCCGGGCCGCTCAATTGCAGCCAGTCGACGAGGAAGTTCGCCGGGGCGCTGAGCTCCTGTTGCTGGTAGTCGTAGTCGTTGGGGAACTGATGGTCGCGCAGGTAATGGGCGATGCCGCGACTGGCCTCATCGATTCCCGAGGTGCTGGTGCCCAGCACAATACCGACCCGCGCTGCGCCGTGGCGCTGGATCGCCAGGCGGATCTCGCCCTCGATCTGCAAAGCGGCCTCCAGCAGCAACTGGTTATTGCGACTGCTTTGCTGGCCCAATTCGGGCGGGATGGTTGCCAAGTCGCCTTTCACGGCGCCCACCGGCAACACGCGCTCCGGCACCCAGCCGCTTTCGGGGCGCATGCCAGAGCAGTCGCCGGCAAACAGGCTGCGGCTGACCTCGTCCTGGCCACGACCGAGGGCGCAGATCACGCCGAGGGCGTTGAGGTAGGCGCTCATCGGGCCGCTCCAAGTGGCGTGATGCGATAGCTCAACGGCTGCCCGCTGATGTTCACGCGAAAGACCTCAGACGATTGATACACGATCTGCCAACGGCCCGGCAGAGTGCGCGTCAAGTCCATCGCCTGCGCGCTGGGGTACAGCGCGCGCAGGTCATCCGGCGAGGTCAGCGCGAACAGCAACGCGGCAAACAACTCACGGGCCTGGGGATTGGGCGGCAGCAAGCCATCGGCCTGCCATTCGCCATTGATCAGCTTCTGACGGGCCTGGGGGATGCCCAGCGGGTCCATCATAGACCAACGAATGCCCGCGCCTTCGCGCTGGATCACCAGCAGCCAGTCCTGGCTCTGGCCGTCGGCCAGGCGCTGCACATGCAGTTGCAGCGGCAAGGCCAGGGTTGGGGGGTTCTCGGGCAGCGGCGGTTGGCTGGCGCAGGCGCTCAGCAGCAACAGGCAACCGATCAAGAGCCAGCGCATCATGGTGCGGCACCCGCCAAGGGTTTGCGTGCCACGCAGTTGACCAGGGTTTCTTCGCGCTGGCCCACCGGCGGCGCCTTGCGCAGGCCCCATCGTTCCAGCAGGCCGAAGTCGCTGGAGCGGCTCCACCACAAGTACGGGTACGAGACGTTCTGTGGGCCGAATTCAAAACCCTGCTCGCGGAGCATCTCCAGGTATTCTTCGGCGCTTTTTTGCACATGCATCGGGTGGCGGAACAGCCAGCGGATTACCCAGGTGTCGATATAGGCTTCGGTGGATTCGGCAAACAACAGATAGCCGCCGGGCTTGAGCACGCGGTAGAACTCTTTGAGGGCGCGGTGCTGTTCAACCAGATGGTGGAAGGTCTGGTGGCAGAACAGGATGTCGACGCTGGCGTCCGGCACGTCGAGGGTGGCGCAGTCGCTGCCGATCAGTTCTACGCTCAAGCCTTGGCGCGTGGCCTCAACCTGGCTCAACGCCAGGCTGTGGGGGTCGGCGTCCAGGCCTATCAACCGTGAAGGCGCAAATACCTGCTGCAACAGCGTGAAGGATTTGCCTTGTCCGCAACCGGCATCCAGCAATACCGGCGCCTCAGGCAATGGCTCCGTGAACAGGCTGCGCAAGTCGTTGATCGCCACGCGCAACACGCGATGCTGCCAAGTGTGACTGCGCAGGAACCAGAGGCCGAATTTGGTTTCTTCGACGTAGTGCTTACTTAAATAGTTTTTATCAAGAGTAGGACTGCTCATACCGGCTCACTCGCACAAATCTCCGACAACATCCGCAACCGCCGCTTGGGCTCACTCACAAACGGGTTGCGCTCATCCCACGCGTAGCCGGCGAGGATCGCACTGATCATCCGACGAATCTCCGGCGAGCTGCTCGGATGGAAAATCACATCCTGGAAGGTCCCGGCGTACCAGCCTTCGACGTAGCAGCGGAAGGTGTCGACGCCACGCTTCAATGGCTCGGCAAATTCGGTTTGCCAGTCCACGGTCTCGCCGTTGAGCTGACGGTGCAGCACACCGGCCGCCATGCTCGCCGAACGCATGGCGATGGTCACCCCGGAAGAGAAGACTGGGTCGAGGAACTCCGCTGCGTTGCCCAGCAGTGCAAAGCCCGGCCCGTGCAGGCTTTTGACATTGGCCGCGTAGCCGCCGATGGTCCGCGCCGGTGTATCCCATACCGCGTTTTTCAGCACGCCGGACAGGCTTGGGGTTTCGTCGATAAAACCGCGCAGGCAGGCGTCGAGGTCACTGTCGCGGCCGTCGAAGTGCTGTTTGGCCGCGACCACACCCACCGAGCAGCGACCGTTGCTGAACGGGATGGTCCAGAACCAGATATCGCGCTGCGTAGGATGGGTGGTGACCAGAATCTTGGTGCGATCGAAGCCTGGGTGTTCGATGCGGTCCTCGACGTGGGTGAACACCGCCTGGCGCACCGGAAAGTCCGACGGCACGTCCAGCTCCAGCAGGCGCGGCAGCACGCGGCCGTAGCCGCTGGCATCCAGCACGAACTTGGCCTTGAGGTGATACTCGCTGCCGTTTTCGCGGCGCACGTGCAGGTAGCGGGATTCGCCCTTGAAATCCACGCCGACGATGGTTTCGCCATAGCGGATTTCCACACCCTGCAGCGCGGCCTGATCCGCCAGCAGCTTGTCGAACTCGCCGCGCTGCACCTGGAAGGTGGTGGGCTTGCCGTTGCTGAACGTATCGCCGAAATCAAACGCGCTGTAGCGCTCGCCCCAGGCGAACGCAGCACCGGTTTTCACCTGGAAACCCGCGGCCTGCACGGCCTCGAGCATGCCGGCTTCTTCGATAAAGTCGATGCAGTGGGACAGCAGGCTTTCGCCAATCGAGAACCGCGGGAAATGCTGGCGCTCGACGATCAATACATCATGCCCTTTGCGCTTGAGCAGCGCGGCGGCGATGGCCCCGGAGGGGCCGGCACCGATCACCACCACCTGGCGACGTTCCATTTCAACTGTGGGCACGAGGGCTCCTTGCCACATTGGCGATAATCACATTCATAAGGCGTGCTTCTGTTGCCCGGCCCAAGGCGCCAGCATAAAGCTGAATGCCAGGCCGAGGCTGACCGATAAGCCGAAATTACTCACTGCCGGCGTGCTGGACACCGCCAGCAGGCCAAACGACAACCAGGTCGTCAGCGCCGCCAGCAATGTGCCCAACAGGCTGACCGCAGGGCCGCCGATTTGCTCGCGCATCAGGATCGCGTAGTCGACGCTGATGGCCGTGACCAACAGCAGGCCGAACAGGCTGAACAGCGTCAGCGGCTGGCCCAGCCAGCCGAGGCTGGCCAGGCTGCACAGGGCTGCCAGCAGCGGCAGGGCGACAATGCGCAGGGCGCCGCCGAAGCCGAATGGCAGGATCAACAGCAGCACGATCAGCACGCACGACATCAACTTCAATTCGGCGGCGCTGATCTGCGTGTCGGCGAACACCCGGTTCAAGTCGCCCAGACGGTCGACCAATTGCACGCCCGGCAAATCCAGCGCTTGCACCCGCAGCAGCGCCGGGTTGTTCAAGCCCTGCAGACTGACCATCGCCGCCACGCCGCCGTCGACCGGACCAAGCCACAGGGTGCGCCAAGGTTCGGCCAACGGGCCCACCAGTGCGCTGTCGATGTCTTCGGTGGGCAGCGCTTGCAGTTGCGCCACTTCGGCTTGCAGGGCGCTGGCGGGGACGCCGAGGTCCAGCAGCGGCTGCCAATGTTCCGGGAGTTTATCCAGCGCATCACGCAGCTGTTGTTGCTCGGCGGGCAGGCTGACCAGTTGGTTGAGTGCCAGGTAGCCCTGGAGTTTGTCCATGTTCACCAACTGATCCAGGCGCTGGCCCAAGGCTGCCTGGCGCTCCAGCAACTGCTGCTGATTGTCCGCGCGTACCAGGAAGAACTGGCTGGTGGGCTGGAACCCGGTAATGCGTGCCACGGCCTGCGCTTCTTGCAGCAATTGCGGCGGTGCACCGATCCATTGGCGAATGTCGTTTTTGCTGTTCAGGTGCCACAGGCCGCCCGCGCAAAACAGCAGCAGCAACGCCAGCAGGACGGGGCTCGGCACGCGCTTGAGTAACGAGGCGCGTACCAGCCACAGGCATTCAGCGATGCGCAGCGGCCATTGCGCCGGGCGCAGTTCGACACCCTTGAGCAGCGCCGGCAACAGGCACACGGCAGACAGGTACGCACCGACCAGACCGGCAGCGGAGAACACTGCAATCTGGGTCAGTGCCGGGAACGGCGTCCAGGCCAGCGCCAGGTAACCGATGCAACTGGTCGCCAGGCTCAGGCTCAGTCCCGGCAGCGTCAGACGCAACGCCGGCCAACTGCGCCACGGCTGCAGGCTCCAGCTTTTCGACAGATAGTGCAGCGGGTAATCCACCGCCACGCCGATCAGGCTGGAACCCAATACCAAGGTCATCACATGCATATGGCCGAACAGTGCCACACAGGCCACCGCGCCAAACAGCATGCCCACCAGCACCGGCACAAAGGCCAGCAGCACGCGCCAGCGCCGGAACGCCAGCAACAGCAACAACAGGATGCCGACGGTAGCGCCGCCGCCCACCCAGGTGATTTCCCGCGTGGCCTGCTGCTGGCCATTGGCGGCGTAGAGCAAGCCGCTGGCGGCGAGCAATTGCGCGCCTTGCCCGCTGGCCTGTTCGCGGCTGACCTGGAGCAGGTCTGCCACTTGCAACGGCAGTGTCATGTCGAAGGCATTGCCGGTGGTGCGTGCACGCAGTAGCACCCAGCTTTTGCCGTCGGCATCGGCGACCAGGGCGCCGCTGCCGATATCCAGTTGCACCGCACCGTGTTGCGGCTGGCTGTTCTGGATACGTCCGGTCAGGCCCAGCCAGTCGTCCTGGCTCGGCACCAGGCTGAACCCGGTGAAGGGGTCGAACAGCGCTTGCACGCGCTGCTGGATAAACGCGTCGGGCTGTTTAACCAGTTGCTCACGGTCCTTGGCCGAGAGCATCGCCAGGCGGCCGCGCAGCAATTGCTCGCGCAGCGCCGGTAAGTCGGCTTGCAGGTTCCACTGCACCTTTTCAAACAGCCCACTGGCCTGCCAGCGCTCGCCCAACTGTTGCGCCACGGCGACGGCTTGCTGGCGGTCGGCATGTCCCACCAACACCAACATCTCGCGGTTCAGCGGCTCTTGCATGCGCTGTTCGGCTTGCTGTTCCAAGGCGTCCGGGGTGTTGCCCGGCACCAGTTCCATCAGGTTGGCCGACAAGGGCGCACCGTGGCGCCACTGCCAGCCGGCCAGGGCCAGCACGGCCACCAGCAGGATCAGGAACAGGCGGGGTAGCAGGCGTTCACTGGGCAAAATCGTGTTGCTCCGCTTCGCTCAACGGCAGGTCGGCGTGGCTGTCCTGCATGCGCAGCACGGTGCTGTCGCCCTGGGTTTCCAGCAATTCGATGTTCTGCACCAGGTCGCCACCGTCGATATTGATCTGGGTGAACACCTGCTTGAGCAGCAGTGAGCGCGGGACCAGCGTCAATGTCCATTGCTTGGCCTCGCCTTGCAGGTGCAATTCGAAGTCACGCTGCAAGCCGCTGCTGTCACCCTGCAGCACCGCAAGGAACAGGCGGTTCTGTTCGGCGCCGGCGCTCTTGTTCGGCAGCAGTTGCCAGCCGTTGGCGTCGCGGCGGGCAATGCCTTGGGCGCTGATGCGGTAGTCCTGTTGCAGCGGGGTCTTCAGCAGCCACAGCAGGCCGTGGTCCTTGGCGAGCACGAAGGTGCCTTTGCTGACCAGCGGCAGGGGCAGGGCACGCAGGTGTTTTTCCTGGGTGAAGCTGCCGTGGATCACTGAGGGTTTTGCAAGTTGGTCGCTCAGTTGTTGCAAGTCAAAAGCATGTGCACTAAAGCTCAGGAAAAAACCGATCAAAAATGTGGGAGCGGGCTTGCCCGCGATGAGCCTGAGGGCGCTGCGTAGTGTCCGGCGGATCGCGTTATCGTTGAAGTCCATCGGGGGCAAGCCCCCTCCCACATGGGATTTCATTTCAGAGCCCTTTCTATGGTGTCGGTGAAGACTTTGGGGGAGGCCAGCTGCATTTCGCGAGTGGCGATTTCCACCGCCACCTGCACGGTGCTGGCACGGGTCAAACGCTCGCCACTGGCGAGGTCGGTGATCAGGTAATTAACCTTCAAGCGGTTCTCCCACTCCACCAGGCTGGCGCGCACGTTGATCGTCTGGCCGAACACGGCGCCGCGCACGTAGCGCAGTTGCATGTCGATCACCGGCCAGGCGTAGCCCGATTCGAGCATCGCCGTGTAGTTGTGGCCGATCTTGTCCAGCAGCGCGCAGCGCGCCACTTCCAGGTACTTCACGTAGTGCCCGTGCCACACGACGTTCATGGTGTCGACGTCAAAAAACGGCACGAGGATTTCGGTGTCGCTGTGCAACACGCCCTGGCTACGCATGCAGCCTCCAGTGTTGCTCGGCGATGCGTTGCAGGCACAGGCGCAGTTCGCCTTCCAGCGCGCGGTCTTCGATGACCGGCGGGAAGTCCTTGGCCAGTTCGTCATGCATGGCGGCCAGGGTTGGCGGCAGCGGGCGCGCGTCCTCGGCCTGGGCCCGCAGCCACACGCCTTGGTTGGCGGCGAGCAGGGTCGCGGCGGCGACCTGTTCGGTCAGTTCCAGTACGCGGATCGCATCGCGGGCGGCGATGGTGCCCATGCTCACCTTGTCCTGGTTGTGGCACTCGGTGGAGCGCGAGAACACGCTGGCCGGCATGGTGTTTTTCAAGGCTTCGGCGGTCCAGGCGCTGGTGCCGATCTGCACCGCCTTGAAGCCGTGGTTGATCATTGCGCGGTCCGCCGGGGCGCCGGACAGGTTGCTCGGCAGGCCATGGTTGTAACGCACGTCCACCAGCAGCGCGAGTTGGCGGTCCAGCAGGTCGGCGACGTTGGCGACCAGGGTCTTGAGGCTGTCCATCGCAAAAGCGATATGCCCGCCGTAGAAGTGCCCACCGTGCAGCACGCGTTCTTCTTCGGCGTCGATGATCGGGTTGTCGTTGGCGCTGTTCAGCTCGATTTCGATAAACGAGCGCAGCCAGTTCAGGCTGTCCGCCAATACGCCGAGCACGTGGGGCGCGCAACGCAGTGAGTAACGGTCCTGCAGGCGATGCAGCGGCGCGGTCGGCGCATCGATCGCCAGGTCCTTGCGCAGCCAGGCGGCGACCTGCATCTGCCCTGGGTGCGGCTTGGCGGCGAACAGGCGCTCGTCGAAGTGCTCCGGGTTGCCTTGCAGCGCCACCACGTTCAACGCGGTAATGCGCGTGGCCAGTTGCAGCAGGTAGTCGGCACGGGCGAAGGCCAGGCACGCCAGGCCGGTCATCACGGCGGTGCCGTTCATCAGCGCCAGGGCTTCCTTGGGGCGCAGGACCAGCGGCTCCCAACCCAGCTCACGGTGCACGTCGGTCGCCTGGCGACGTTCGCCACGGAACATCACTTCGCGTTCGCCGGACAGGGTCGCAGCCACATAGGACAGCGGCGTCAGGTCGCCGCTGGCGCCGACCGAGCCTTCTTCCGGGATCAGCGGCAGTACGTCGTGCTCAAGGAACGCATGCAGGCGCTCCAGCAACTCCACGCGCACACCGGAAACGCCGTGGCACAGCGACTGCAACCGTGCGGCCAGCACCGCGCGGGTGGCTTGGGCATCGAGCAACTTGCCCAGGCCGCAACCGTGGAAGGTGTACAAATGACGGGGCAGGGCCTCGACGTGCTGCAACGGCACCGCCACCACGCAAGAGTCGCCGTAGCCGGTGGTGACGCCGTAGATCACGCCTTCCTTGTCCAGCAGCGAGTCGAGGAACTGCGCGCCTTTGGCAATGCGTTGGCGATACGCGGCGTCGCCCTGCAATTGGGTCGGCGCCTGACGGTTGGCCAGGGCCAGTACGTCTTCGATGCGCAAGGCGCGTTCGCCAAAGGTTACCGGCTCAAGATGCGTCGTCATCGGTCTTCCAGAAAGGGTAAAAGTTGAACCATTGTTGGGGCGCTTCCAGGCAGAACTGGCCCAGGCGTGCGGCGTAGTGCGCGGTCCACAGGGCGATGACCTGCTCGCGGGTGTTGCGTTTCCATTCGATCGATTCGGCGAAAGGCTCAATGCTCAGGCGATAGCGGCTTTTGTGCTTGAGGCACATCAGCAGGTTCACTGGGCATTTGAGCAAACCGGCCAGCAGCCACGGGCCTTGAGGGAAGGCGGCGTCATGGCCGAGGAAGTCCACGCGCACCGTGCGCCCGCCATGCAGTGGCACGCGGTCGCCGGCGATGGCCAGCCATTCGCCGTCGTCCAGGCGCTGGCTGAGCAGCAGCATGGTGGCCGGGTCCAGCTCGCTGACCTGGATCAGGCGCAAGTGGGTGGCGCCGGCTTCGCCTAGCAGGCGGTTGAATTGCTCGGCGTGCTTGGTGTGCACCAGCACGTTCATGGTGACTTGTTCACCGATCTCGGCGAGCGCGCGACACACTTCGAGGTTGCCCAGGTGTGCACCCACCAGCATCTGCCCGCGCCCGCCGCGCAGCTTCCCGCGCAATTGCGCCGGGTCGTTGATCTCGATCTGTTCCAGGCGCAGCTTGCCATTCCACACGTCGAGTTTGTCGAGCAGTGAATCGGCAAACGCCATGAATTGGCCGAAGACTTTCCAGTGGGTGGGCCGCAGTTCCTCGCGCCCGCTCCACTCGGCCAGGCGCTGCTGGTATTGCCAGGCGCTCCGGCGTGCGGTACGGCCGAACAGGAAAAAATACAACACGATGCCGTACAACAGCGGGCTCAACACGCGGCGGCCAAGGACCTTGGCGGCAAAGGCGGTGAGCTTCATCAGCCGGTAGCTGCCGCGCTCTTCGCGGTCGGCCCAGTGCTTGGTGCTGTCGCTCATGCCTGCCACCGTCGCCACAGGATCATCGGCGCGCGCACCAGCATGCCGAAGAACAACCGGGTGTGCATCGCCGAGATGCGCACGTTGTCCCGGAACAGGCGGAAGTGCGACAGGCCATCGGCGGGGTAGTGCACCTGGGTCGGCAGCCAGCGCATCGGCTGGTTGCGCCAGGCCAGGCGCACCAGGATGTCCGAGTCGAAATCCATGTGCGTGCCGATGTAGGCCGAGTCCATCAGCGCCAGCACCGGCGCCAGCGGGTAGACGCGAAAGCCGCACATCGAGTCGCGGATCTGCAACGACAGGGTGTTGATCCACACCCACACGTGGGTCAAGTAGCGCGCGTACAGGCGGCCTTTGGGCACGCTGTCGTCGTATTCCGGGTAGCCGCAGATGATCGCGTCGGGGTGCCGGCGCGAGGTGTCGATAAAGGTCTCGACTTCGCGCAGGTCGTGCTGGCCGTCGGCGTCGACTTGCAAGGCATGGCTGAAGCCCTGGCGTGCGGCTTCGCGGAAACCGGCCATGACGGCGCCGCCCTTGCCCTGGTTGCTTGGCAGGGTCAGCAGGGTAACGTTATCCAGGGTCGCCAATTGCGCCAGCACGGCGGCGCAGGCCGGGCTGCTGCCGTCGTCGACCAGCAGGCAGGGCAGGCCGCTGCCCAGCAGGCTGTGGACCACGGCGGGTACGGCGGCTTCGTGGTTGTAGACCGGGATCAGGGCGCAGGGGTTATGCATGAAATGGCCCCCTGTGGGGAGGGAGCTTGCTCCCGCTGGGCTGCGCAGCAGCCCCAACACAGGCGACCGAAATCATCCTGGTACAGTGCGGTGCCTGGGTTGGGAGCGCTTCGCACTCCAGCGGGAGCAAGCTTCCTCGCCACAACAGCTTATGCATGCGCTGGCTCCAGTTGAATCCGGCCGCTGGAGCAGGCGGCGACGCCATTGCGATACGCAAAGTAAAGCTTGCTGCGCTCCGGGTCGAAGCGCAGGTGCAGTTCGATCGCATCGCCCGGCCGCACCAGTTGCTGGAACTTGAGCACTTCCATACCGGCAAAGGTCGGCGGCACATCGAGCAGTTGCTGGCCCAGGTTGAAGGCCCATTCCACCTGCACTACCCCCGGCAGCACCGGCGTGACCGGGAAGTGCCCGCTGAAATAGGCCAGGTCCGGCGGCACGCTCAGTTGCACGGTCCATTCGCCATCGGTTTCGACGTGCTCCAGCACTTCCGGCGCCTTCGGCCGAGGCGCCAACAGCAGCGCCTCGACATCGGCCTGTGGCAGCTTGCCCTGGCTGTTCAGGGGCAACTGTCTCAGCAGTCGCCAGCGCCGTGGCAGCGCCAGGGCTTCGCAATGTTGGCTCAAATGCTGGCGCAGGGTCTGGGTGAGCGTGCGTCGGCCCTGATTGCGCAGGGCATGCAGGCCCTCGGCGCTCAACACCACCAGCGCGCCGAGAGAGGCGCGGTTTTCCTGCACCACGCCCAGCCGGGTTTCCGCGACCCACGGGTGGGCCATCAGCGCGTTTTCCAGCATGGGCAGGGAGATGCGTTTTTCTTCCAGCTTGACGATGCGATCCAGGCGGCCCAGCAGTTCGAAACGGCCATCGGCATGAATGCGTGCCGCGTCGGCGGTTTGTTCGACATGCCCCGCAGGCAGATACGGCGAGGCGATGCGCAGGGCGCCGTCGGCATCCTGGCTCAGGTGCACGTCGGCAAACGGCTGCCACGGCTGCGCACCCTGGCGCCAGGCGATACCACCGGTTTCCGAGCTGCCGAGGATCTCTGTCGGCCATTGTTGCAAGCGGTCGTACAGGCTGCCGGCGGCTTCCACCGGCAGCGCGCCGCCGGACGAAAACACCCGCGACACCTGGCTTAGCGCGGGCCAGTCAAGGTTGTCACCCATGCGCTTGAGCAACGCCGGGCTGGCGACCCAGGCAAATTGCGTGTGCTCGCGGCTGGCGCGCTGCAAGTCTTCGGGGAAGGCCAGTTGTTTGCGCACAAAAGTGCGGCCGGCGCACAGCGGCCACAGCACGCGGAACAGCAAGCCGTAGATGTGTTGGGTGGCGACGCTGCCGATGATGCAGGCGTCTTTGAGGTCCGGGCCCCACAAGGTTTCCAAGGCCTGGACCTCGTTGGCCAGTTGGCGCAGGGTCTTGTCGATGCGCTTGGGTTCGCCGCTGGAACCGGAGGTGCACAGGCTCAGTTGGCACGCGTCCAGGTCGAGGGCGGCAGCGCTCAGTGGTGCCTGGTACAGCGCATCCAGGTCCTCAGCTTCAGTCAGCCAGGCGTCGACGGCTTCATCCCAGCGTTGGCGGGTCTGAGGTTGCAAGTCGGCGGGCAGCAACACGCTGACCCCGGCCCGCCACGCGCCCAGCAGGGCCACCGCCAGCAGGCCTGCATCTTCCAGGTACACGGCCAGGCGCCGGATACCCCGCGCTTGCAGGCCCGCCGCCAGGCTCAGGGATTGCTCCCACAGCTGGGCGTGACTCATTGCAGGTTCGGTGGTGACCGAACGCTGTTCCAGCGGCTCAAGCAGCAAGTGCTCAAGTTTCAACCCATTCATACGCGGCCTCGAACCCTTTGTCGTACCAGCCATTCCACGGCAAACAACAGCCCCATCAACCCGTAGGCGATCAGGCCGTTGTACAACGTCCACCAGCTCAGCGGCGCCCACAGGGTGAGGGCGGCGGCGAGCAGGCCATTACACAGAAAAAACACGCTCCACACCACGGTCACCCGGCGGGTATACACGATGGCATGGGGCGGCAACACAGGATCGGTCATGCGCGCCAGGCGCTCGACCATCGGCGGGCCGTACTTGAGGCTCAAGCCGAACAGCGCCAGCATGAACGCACTGACCAGGCTCGGGTACCACCGCAGCAGGCGGGGGTTGTCGAACCAGGCCAGCAGCAGGCAGAACACGATCACCGCCAGTGCCATCCAGCGGCTGCCGGGGCGTCGTGCACCGGTCAGCGCACGCAGCAGCCATAGGCCGCCCAGCAGCAGGCCGAATTGCCATGGCGCAAAGTGTTCGGTGCCGTAATACACCGCAAAAGGGTACAGCAGCCCCGCCAGCAGCAGGCCAAGGCCGATCAGCCGGCTCATGCGGCAGGCTGGACCAGACGGTACACCGCCTCAACCACGTCGTTCACCGTACGCACCGCCTTGAATTCCTCGGCGGCGATCTTCTTGCCGGTCTGGCGCTTGATATGGTCGATCAAGTCGACGGCATCGATGCTGTCGATTTCCAGGTCCTGGTACAGGTTGGCGTCAAGGGTGACGCGTTCCGGCGGCAGTTCAAACAGTTCCACCAAGGCGTCGCGCAAGGTGTTGAAAATATCGTCACGAGTTTGCATGGTCCGGTCTCAAGCTGCCTGTCTGGCCGTGACGAACGCCGCAAGGCTGGCCACGTTGGTGAAGTGATTGCGCGTGTCCTTGGCGTCGGCATCGATTTTGATGCCGTACTTTTTCTGGATCGCCAGGCCCAATTCCAGGGCGTCTACCGAATCCAGGCCGAGGCCTTCGCCGAACAGGGTTTGCTCGCTGCCGATGTCGTCGACGCCGATGTCCTCCAGGCCCAGGGCCTCGATGATCAGCATCTTTATGTCGTGCTCAAGGCGGTGTTGGTCGCTCATCTTCGGCGAGCTCCTTAATAAAATAGTGATGCAGGTAATCGTTGAGCTTGCGTGAGGCCTGAGGCGCGGGGCCCAGTGTTGCGAACGCCTGTGGTTCTATATCGGCACCCACGCGCAAACTGAAGTGAAAGCGGCATTTTGGGATGCGATACCAGGGTTCGGCCTTGGTCAGCGTGGTGGGGCTCACCTTGATCACCACCGGGGTGATGATTGTCGCACCCCGCAGTGCAATGGCGGCGCCACCGCGATGAAAGGCAGGCGCCGCGCCGGGTGTGGTGCGGGTGCCTTCAGGGAAAATGATCAGCGTCTGGCCTGCGCGCAGGGCGTCGGCGGCCGCATCGAGCATGTCCGAACTGCCGTCATTGCTGATGTAGCCTGCGTCGCGCACCGGGCCACGCATGAACGGGTTTTCGAACAGGCTCTGCTTGACCACGCAGTTGGTCTGGCGCATCAGGCCGATCAGGAACACCACGTCGATCAGCGACGGGTGGTTGGCGATGATCATCTGGCCCGGGCGGCCGAGTTTTTCCGCGCCTTCGACGCTGTAGGTCAGCACGCCGGCGCGCTGCATCAGGCGGATAAAGAACCAGAACAGTTTGCTGATGGTGTGACGGGCGCGGCGCTGGTGTTTTTCGGCGCTGCCTGGCAGGCAGCCGAGCAGCGGAAATACCAGCAAACGCAGGCACAGCCCACCGATGCCGAACACAAAGAAACTGGCGGCGGTGGCGAACAGGCGCCAGTAGTAAGCGTCCCGTGGCTTGTCGTTCACGGCTTGCGTTGCCAGTTCCATACTCGGTTCTTCCAGGCATGTTGGCAGGCACCCTGATCAGTGAGCAGGGTGCGCAGCAGGTTCAGGGCGTGGGGCCACTGGGCTTGAGTGAGTTGGACAGCGCCGCTGTTTAGTTCCAGTTGCCACTCGTCGCCCGGTGTCAGCAGCAGGCCGACGGCGTAGGGGAAGGGCACGTCAACGATCCAGCTGGCGTAGGCGGCTGGCGGCTGCTCTTCGGTAATCACCAGCAAAACGGCCGGCGCGCCTTCGTTGAGCAGTGCGGCGGCTTCGAGCATGCCGTGTTCCAGGCCGTCGCCTGCGGCGGCGAGGGCGGTCATTTCGCTGGTTTCATTGCGCAGGATCGACCACAGGCCAATTACCGCGTTGTGCACCGACAGGCTGAACTGGGTCGGCGACAGTGGCTGGTCGTTGGCCAGGTCGCTGAGGATATCGAGGGTGCGTGGGGTTTCGCCATGCCGGGAGATAAACACCAGCGGCAAGTCTTCCAAGCCCTCAGCCAGCGGCCAGCCCACACAGAATGCCATGCGCGCCAGGCGGCTGAGGCGGCGACGTTGCATGGCGGGTAGGAACGAGACGTCGGGGGAGGCTTCGCTTGCAGGCAGCAACACCGGGGCCTGGCACCAGGCGTGCCAGTCGTCCGCACTCTCCAGGCCAGGGGCCCAGGCGCGCCATTGGGCGATGTTGAAAGTGATCACTGAGACGTTATCCCGCCCCTGCGGGCTTCCATGTGCGGCAGTTGGCCCCGAATACCGGGACAGGGAGCAATAGCCGAATGGCGCGCATTATCCCGGTGCCGTGGGGTTCTAGCAAACTTTGGTAAAGAATTGTGCATAGGGAATTACAAATCGGTGAAAAAGATTTACAGATTTTCCTTCACCTGGGGCTGGGATGGTGTGTGGGACGGTTCTTTTTAACCGGTGAGCTGTGTATGACAGTCAGATCGCCAATGGTTCGTGATGCAGCAGTGCATGGATGAACGAGGTAGCTAACAGGCGCTTTTGCCCTCTACACTCGGACATTCATTGATACACGGAGGTTTTTCCATGCGGCGTGTGGTGTTCAATCAGAAAGGCGGCGTGGGCAAGTCCAGCATCGCCTGCAACCTGGCGGCGGTGAGCGCCAGCGAAGGCTATCGAACCCTGTTGGTGGACCTCGATGCACAAGCCAATTCAACCCAGTACCTCACCGGGCTGACCGGCGACGATATACCGATGGGCATTGCCGAATTCTTCAAGCAGACCCTGTCTTCCGGGCCGTTTTCGAAGAAAAACCGGGTGGATATCTACGAAACCCCCTTCGACAACTTGCACGTCATCACCGCGACCGCCGAATTGGCGGACCTGCAGCCCAAGCTTGAGGCCAAGCATAAGATCAACAAGCTGCGAAAGCTGCTGGATGAGCTGAGCGAGGATTACGACCGGATTTACCTGGATACGCCACCGGCGCTGAATTTCTATGCGGTTTCGGCGTTGATCGCCGCTGATCGTGTACTGATTCCCTTCGATTGCGACAGCTTCTCGCGTCAGGCGTTGTATGGCCTGCTGGCTGAAATCGAAGAGCTGAAGGAAGACCACAACGAAGGCCTGGAAGTGGAAGGCATCGTGGTCAACCAGTTCCAGGCACGTGCGAGCCTGCCCCAGCAGATGCTGGATGAATTGATTGCCGAAGGCTTGCCGGTGCTGCCGGTGTACCTGGCCAGTTCCGTGCGCATGCGTGAGTCACACCAGGAGAACAAACCCCTGATCCACCTGGACCCACGGCATAAGCTGACGCAGCAGTTTGTGGAGCTGCATAACCTGCTGGAAAACGCGTGATCTAAACGACAACACAAAACCCCTGTGGGAGGGGGCTTGCTGCCGATTGCGGTGCTTCAGTAACAGATGTACTGACTGACACACTGCTATCGGGAGCAAGCCCCCTCCCACATTTTTATCGCGTTTCGGCAGATGGAAATGGATGTGTCCCACACAGTCTGTAGGACGGGTCTGGCAATAGGGGGTGTGTCTTGTAACGTTGCCTACAGGTAAGCCAGAATCCGCTGGCTTGTGCGTCTGGATGGGCGTCTCTAAGGTTCCTGGGTCGCTGAATGTTCAGTGATCGGGTTTAGTAGCCCGTGGTGAGACGTGCAGTAATTCGTCAATCAGGACCTTCCTGAACTTGACGGTGGCTGTACGGAGGGCGCTTTCGGGCGCGCCGGTTGCGTCTCCCCGGTCTACTAACCTGCGTACAGCTGCCACCCTCCGTTTAGTAGCGGTTGGCTGCGGCTCCTGCTCGGAGACGATCCATGGTTAACCTTTATACCGTTGCACCCAACCTCCCCACCGAAACCCTCATCCTCAACAGCTACGAAACCTTCTCCTCCGTCCGAACCCTGTTGCTCAACCTGTCCAACGACCTCAGCGGCGAACACCGCGACGTTGCCTTGGCCATCCACCAATTGAGCGAACTGGGCGTACTGCTGGTCAGCCAGATGATGGACCGTGAAGCCCCGCTGGCCTCAAGGTAAAGCGCGGTCAAAATGTGGGAGGGGGCTGGGTGGTTTTCAAGGTCGAGTTACACGCCCTGGCTACGCAACCAGCTCATCAACTGCGGCAATGGGAACGCTCCGCTCTGGCGGGCCACTTCGCGGCCGTTCTTGAACAGAATCAAACTGGGGATCGAGCGAATCCCCAACTGCGCCGACAGCTGTTGATTGGCCTCGCTGTCCAGCTTGGCCAAGCGGCACTTGCCCGCCAACTGCCCGGCCGCCTGCTCGAACACCGGCGCAAACGATTTACACGGCCCACACCAGTCGGCCCACACATCCACCAGCAACGGCAAATCGCCTTTGATCTGGCTGGCGTAATCGCCTTGCTTCAGCTCAAAAGGCTTGTTCAGTAAAACCGGCTGCTTGCAGCGCCCGCATTTGGGCGCATCGCCCAGGCGTTCACCGAGTATGCGGTTGAGGCCGTTGCAATGAGGGCAGGGGATTACAAGCGGTTCGGACATGATGGGCTCCTTGGGTGTTGCCAATGGACTGTATCTGGAGTCGGGCGAGGTGTTTATCAAGGCGGGGAGAGGGTGACTTATCCACTGACAGTTTTGCCCGTGCTGATGTGGGGTCGCCTATCTAGGCTGTCGGAGCCTGTTCTGTTTTGAACCATTGGTCTGTTTGCGATTATCGCAAATTGCGATATTCGAAATTCGAGTTTAACCTTCATAGCAAGATGCGATAAGGATGTTGCATGCGAGTGATCAGCGAGAAAAGGATCTGGGAAGCAAAGGAAAAGTGGCCACGGTCAGCAACCGCGTTGGATCAGTGGTATCGAGTAATGAAGCGAAATGCCCCCAAAGATTTCGCGGCGATGAAAGCCATGTTCCCCGCCACGGATAAGGTCGGGGAGTTTCACGTTTTCGATATTGGAGGCAATAAGCTGAGGTTGATTGCTGGCGTGGAGTATCAGGCGCAGCGCGTCTACATCAAGCATCTGATTGATCACCG
Organism: Pseudomonas sp. A39; assembly: GCF_058145955.1. Taxonomy (NCBI): domain Bacteria; kingdom Pseudomonadati; phylum Pseudomonadota; class Gammaproteobacteria; order Pseudomonadales; family Pseudomonadaceae; genus Pseudomonas; species Pseudomonas sp. A39. The sequence continues at coordinate 12,374 of NZ_JBYVMD010000041.1, read as the reverse complement.
CGATTATGAGAAAGATAAATGGAAGGAAAACATCAGATGAGCGCGCTTATGCGAGTAGCCGCCGAACACTGGCAATTTGTTTCACCCGTGATGCGCAAACCAGAAAACGAGGCAGACTACGACGCGCTGGTATGTGGTTTGGACGAGTTGCTGAGCCTGATCGGTGAAAATGAAGACAGTCCGCTGATGAGCCTGGTGGATATCCTCAGTGACTGGATCGAAGCCTACGATCATAAGCACCGCCCAATGCCCGTCGCCAGTGGTGCTGATGTATTGCGCTACATGATGCGCGAACACAACCTCACTCAGAGCGACCTGCCGGGGGTTGGTGCCCAGTCGGTGGTCTCTGAGGTATTGAGTGGAAAACGCCAACTCAACATACGGCAAATTCGTTGGCTGGCTGAGCGCTTCGGCGTATCAGTAGAAACCTTCATTTAAAGGTTTACGACGAACAACTAATCTCCAAATGCTTGCCCCAATCCGGTGGCCGCTGCGCGTATTGCTCCATCCCCGCTTGTTCCTCGAACGGCTTGGACAGCACCTCATGCAACCGCCGCACCTCGCTGTAATCCCCTGACTCGGCGGCCGCGATAGCGTTCTGCGCCAGGTAGTTGCGCAGGATGTAAAGCGGGTTCACCGCATGCATCCGCGCACGGCGTTGTTCTTCGCTGTTGTCGCCATCCCGTTCAACGCGGGCCTTGTACTGCTCGGCCCAGGCATCAAACCCGGCCAGGTCGACAAAGTCATCGCGCAGCCGCGTCACCGCCAGCGCCGCGGGCTCATCCCCCAGGAGCCGGAAGAACAGCGTGTAATCCACGCCGCTGTTCTGCATCAGCTTCAATAACCGCTCGACCAGCTTCTGGTCATCGTCTTCGGCGGTGGTCAGTCCCAGGCGGCGGCGCATCAGGTCCAGGTAATTGGCCTGGTACAGCGGCAGGTACAGGCCGAGCGCTTCCTTCAAGGCATCAACGCTGATGAACGGCGTCAGCGCCTGCGCCAGGGCGCTGAGGTTCCACTGGCCGATCGGCACCTGGTTGCTGAAGGAGTAACGCCCCTCGTGGTCGGAGTGGTTGCAGATGAAGTGCGCGTCGAAGTCGTCCAGGAACGCAAACGGCCCGAAGTCGAAGGTGATACCGAGGATCGACATGTTGTCGGTGTTCATCACCCCGTGGCAAAAGCCATAGGCCTGCCATTTGGCGATCAGTTCGGCATTGCGCTCGACGATTTCGCGGAACATGGCCAGGTAGGGTTCAGGCTGTTCGCGGCATTCGGGGTAGTGCAGGTTCAGCACGTGTTCGGCCAACTCGGCCTGCTGCTCGGGTTTCTTGGTGTAGTAGAAGTATTCGAAATGGCCGAAGCGGATATGGCTGTGAGCCATGCGCAACACCATGGCGCCGCGTTCCTGCTTCTCGCGCCATACGGGTGTGTCGGAACCGATCACGCACAATGCGCGGCTGCTGGGGATGCCCAGCGCGTGCAGCGCTTCGGACGCCAGGAACTCGCGGATCGACGAGCGCAATACGGCGCGTCCATCGCCCATGCGCGAGTAAGGCGTCATCCCGGCGCCCTTGAGGTGCAGGTCCCAGTGTTCGCCGGCCTCGTTGTACACTTCGCCCAGCAACAACCCACGGCCATCGCCCAGTTGTGGGGTGTAGCCACCGAACTGATGCCCGGAATAGACCATCGCCCGCGGCTCGGCTTCGGCCCACAGCTTGTGCCCACCAAACAGCTCGGCGAATACCGGCGTTTCAGCCACCGCCGGGTCGAGGTCGAGCAACGCCATGGCAGCGTTACTCGCCACGACCAGGCGCGGCGCGTCGAGGGGCTCGGGCAATACGTGGGTTGAAAACGCGTCGCCCAGGCGTGCGAAGCGGTTGTCGAAGGTCAGTTCGTCGAGGGCTTTCACCGGCCATCTCCAGCAGAATGTCCGAGCATTCTGCTGGGGATAGCGCGGTTAGTCGAGTTTGCTCGGCGGCGGTTCCGGCGCGTCATCAACTTTGCTGGCTGGCGGCTCGGGGGCGTCCTGCTCCGGGGCCGGCCCAGCGATGGTCTTGCGATCATCCTCGACCGGCACCAGCTTGTACTCCTGACCGTGCATGTTCTTGAGGTACACCTCCATCTGCCGGAACGAGATGTTGATGTGCTGTTTCTTGAATTCACGGTTGATGTAGCGGTTGACCTCGTCCAGCACCGGGTTGCGGTCACCCAGGTCACGCACGTGCATGCGCAGTTCGTGGTCGAGGGTACTTTCGCCGAAGTTGAGGAAGTACACGTGCGGTTCGGGTTCTTTCAGTACCCGTGGGTTTTCCCTGGCGGCCTTGAGCAGCAGCTCCTTCACTAGGTCCAGGTCGGAGCCGTAGTCCACGCCGAGTTTCAGGGTGACCCGCGTGATGGTGTCGGTCAGCGACCAGTTGATCAGTTGCCCGGTGATGAAGGTCTTGTTCGGGACAATGATGTCCTTGCGATCAAAGTCGGTGATCGTGGTGGCGCGGATGCGGATCTTGCTCACCGTGCCCGACAGGTTGCCGATGGTGATGGTGTCGCCGATGCGTACCGGGCGTTCGAACAGGATCATGATGCCGGAGATAAAGTTGGCGAAGATCTCCTGCATGCCGAAGCCCAAGCCCACCGACAGTGCCGCCACCAGCCATTGCAACTTGTCCCAGCTCACGCCGAGGGTCGACAAGGTGGAGACAAAACCGACGCCGGCAATCACGTACGACAGCAAGGTGGTGGTCGCGTAGGCGCTGCCCTGGGCCAGTTCCAGCTTGGACAGCACCAGCACCTCCAGCAGGCCGGGCAGGTTGCGCGCCAGCGCGAAGGTAATACCGATGATGATCAGCGCGCCGAGCAAGTCGCCGATGCTGATGGGCACCATGCTGATATTCGCGCCGGTGCCGCTGGTGTATTCGTAGAGGGTGACGTTGTCGAGGTAGGAAAACACCGAGATCAAGTCCGACCACACCCAGTACAGCGCTGCGATAAAGCCGCCGAGCAGGGCCAGGCGGATCAGGCGCATGGACTGTTCGTTGACCTGCTCGATGTCCAGGGTCGGCTCTTCGATCACCGCTTCACCGTCGCCGGCTTCCTTGGCGGCCTGGCGTTTGGCCAGGGCGCGCGCATAAGCCAGGCGCCGGGCGGCAACGCCCAGGCCGCGCACGAAGGTGGCTTCGATCACCAGCCAGAACATCAGCAGGTACAGGGTGTTGATCAGCCGGTCGCTGAGCTTGAGCGCGGTGTAGTAATAGCCGAAGCACACGGCGATAAACAACGCGACGGGCAGTGCGGTGAATAACAGGCCCACGGCCTTGCGAAACAGCGAGGCTTTTTCATGGGTCGGGCTATGCAGCAGCAGGCGACCCAGCAGCCAGGCCATCAGCGCATAACAGGTCAGTACCACGCCGATGCCCAGCACGTCGTCGGCGAGCGCCGCCGGTTGGTGCTCGGCAATCGCCACCACGGCCACCAGCGCGAGCACCACCAGCCCGAGCTTGCGCACCCAACCTTGCAGGAATTCGACCTGGGGTTTTTCCCAGCGGAAGTGCAGTTCGGCCACGCCGCCTGGCGCCAGGATGCGGTAGGCGGTGTAGAACACCAGCCACGCTTGGGCGATCTGCAGCAAGGCCGCGCCCAAGTTGGCGTTTTGCCCCCGGGCGTCGATCTGCAGCGCGTAACCGCACAGCGCCAAGCCCAGGGACACCGGCATCGCCAGCAGGATATTGATCAGGATGGCCTGCGGCGTGTGCCATTGGCTGTCGCGCTTGAAGTGACCGATGTCCAGGTGGACCTTGTTCAGGCGCTGGTACAGGGCTTTGCGTCGCCACAGCAGCGCGCCGATCAACAGCAGCAGCGGCAGGAACAGCAGCGGGCGTTGGGTCAGGCCGTCGTACAGTTCGCTGACGCTGGATGCCCAGGGCAGGGTGGTGACTTGCTTGCTCAGGTGCGCCGGGACGGTTTCCAGCCACTCGGTATCCAACGGCTTGTTGCTGGGAATCCAGAACATCTGCTCATCCAGCGTCGCCCGCAATGTCGTGGCGGTGCTGAGCAGTTGTTTCTGGTTCAGTTGCAGGGTGATGGACTCGTTGAGCAGCGCGCTCAGCTCGCGGCTCAGGCGCTCCAGCAGGTCGCTGCGGGTGATCGCCAGTTCCAGCAAAGTACGGCGTAGTTGCGGGGTGACGTCTTCCGGCGATTGGTTCGCCAGCAAGTTATCCACATAGGCACTGGGCGAGCTGATCAGCTCGCGCTGCTGGTTGACCTCGAACTGGTACAGGCGAATGTTGGCGATATCGTCCGCCAGGTCGCGGTCGACCGTCAGGCGCGGCAAGGCCTGCTTTTGTTTGTAGAGGATCTTCGACAGCAGCAGGCTGCCTTTGAGCACGTTGATCTGCTCGTCGAGGGCCGAATCGCTCTGGGTTACGGTGTCGAGTTGCTGTTTGGTCTGCAGGTTTTTCTGGGTAAGGTCGTTGAGGCGGTCGGTGCTTTTGAGCAGGTAGTCGGACAGCTTCAGGTTGGCCGCGCTTTCCGTGGCCAGCAGGCTGCTGCCGCCGGCCTTTTGCGCTTCGATGGACTGTTGGGTCACGGTCTGCTGGGACTGGGCCAGGCGCTTCTGGTTGATCAAGGTCTGCAGGTCCTGGATCTCTTGTTCCAGGCGCGCGGTCTTTTCCATCACCAGGTCGTGCTGGCTGTTGCCCAGGTCTTGCAGTTGGCTGTTGCCGGCCAGTTCCTGGCGGCGCAGCGGGATCAGCGCGTTGAGGGCCGCGAGTTCGGCGTTGAGCTGGTTGCGCTGGTCGCCGCTGAGGGATTTACCGTTGTCTTTGCCGGCCTTGAGGATCGAATTGATCTGCTGGATACGCGTCTGGCTGCTGCTGATCTCGGTCTGGGCTCGCTCCGGGCGAGTCTGGGCAGCGATGGACAGGCTGTTGGCGTCGGCCAGTTCTTTCTGCAGGTCGCCTTGCTGGGTGCTGCGCTGCACCAGTAATTGCTCAAGCTGGGGCACCGGCAGGCTGGCGTAGCGCTGGGCGACCGGGATGATTTTGGTGGCCTTGAGCCGGGTCAGCTCGCGCTGGTTCTCGACGGTCTGGCGCGGCGCATCTTCCAATTGGCGCTTGAGATCGACCAGCCGCTGCTCGTAATCCTGCTTGTTGCCGAGGTAGGTCAGGGTCTGTTGCAGAATGGTCTGCAGCGCCTTCATGTCGGCATCGGGCAGCTTGCGGTCAGGCAGCTTGTCCAGGGTTTGCTGGATGGCGTCGGCGCTGGGCGGGTCGGCCGCGTGAACGGTGCCGATACAAAGAGTCAAGCCCAGCAGGGCAGTGGCGAGAAAAGTGCGCAGGGTTGGCATAGAGACCGGTCGAGCAAGGTGAAGAATCGGGGGCGTCGTCGCCCCGCAGTTTAGAGGAAGAGTCCGGGGCCCGGGCGACTTCCTTCGGGGAATCTGACGCCGACTTTGCCAATCTTGTTCCCGTCCATGACCGCGACGGTCCAGATGGTGTTGTTCCACTCCACCTGGTCGCCGACGACTGGCGCCCCCCCAACTTTCTGGGTGATGAAGCGGCTCAGCGGCATGTCCGGGTCGATGCCTTCCAGCTTCAGGCCGTACAGGGCGGAAACCGCGCCCAGCTGGGCGTCGCCTTCGAGCACGAAGTCGCCGAAGAAGCGTAAATCCAAACCGCGTTGCGGTGCCTGGCTGAACAGTTTGCCGAGGGCCGGCAGGTTGTGTTCGTGGCCGATCACACAGAGCAAATCGCCGACTTCCAGCACGGTACTACCCGACGGATGGAGCAGTTGCTGGCCACGGAACAGCGCGGCGATCCGCGTGCCTTCAGGCATTTTCAGTTCGCGTAGGGCTGCGCCGATGCACCATTTTTCCGCACCGAGGCGGTAGACGAACAGCTCCCACTCGCTGGTGACATGCACTTCCAGGGCTGCGCGGGAAATCGGCGCCGGGTCCGGCGGTACGGTGACCTTGAGCAGCTTGGCCACCCACGGCAGGCTGGTGCCCTGCACCAGCAGCGAGACCAGCACGATAAAGAACGCCAGGTTGAAGTACAGCTGCGCATGCGGCAGCCCGGCCATCAGCGGGAACACCGCCAGAATGATCGGTACCGCGCCGCGCAGGCCGACCCAGGCGATAAAGGCTTTTTCGCGGCCGTGGAACGCCTTGAATGGCAGCAGGCCGACCATCACCGACAGCGGCCGCGCAAACAGGATCATCCACAGCGCCAGGCCCAGGGCCGGCAGCGCGATAGGCAGCAAGTCGTGGGGTGTAACCAGCAGGCCCAGCACCAGGAACATGCCGATCTGCGCCAGCCACGCCATGCCGTCGAGCATATGCAAAATGCCATGACGGCTGCGCACCGGGCGGTTGCCGATCACCAGGCCGCACAGGTACACGGCGAGGAAGCCGCTGCCGTGCAGGGCGTTGGTCACGGCAAACACGAACAGGCCACCGGCGATCACCAGGATCGGGTACAGGCCGGTGGCCAGGTTGATGCGGTTGACCATCTGCAGCATCAGCCAGCCGCCACCCAGGCCGACCACGCCGCCGATGCCGAACTCGCGCACCAGGTGCGTCAGCAGGCTCCAGTGCAGGCCGGTCTGGCCGCTGGCGAGCATGTCGATCAAGGTGACGGTGAGGAACACCGCCATCGGGTCGTTGCTGCCGGATTCGATTTCCAGGCTGGCGGTGACCCGTTCGTTCAGGCCCTTGCCGCCGAGCAACGAGAACACCGCTGCGGCGTCCGTGGAACCGACAATCGCGCCGATCAACAGGCCCTGGATGATATTGAGGTCAAACAGCCAGGCTGCCGCCATGCCGGTGAGGCCGGTGGTAATCAACACCCCCACCGTGGCCAGCGACAACGCCGGCCAAAGTGCCACGCGGAAACTCGCCACCCGCGTGCGCAGGCCGCCGTCGAGCAGGATCACTGCCAACGCGAGGTTGCCCACCAGATAGGCGGTCGGGTAGTTATCGAAGATGATGCCGCCGCCATCGACGCCGGCGACCATGCCCACGGCCAGGATGATCACCAGGATCGGGATGCCCAGGCGGGACGACAGAGAACTTACCAGAATGCTCGCACTCACCAGCAACGCGCCGATCAAGAACAGGCTGTTGATGGTCGTCGCATTCAAAGGCAGTACTCCATGAGCAAACAAGACAGGGCGCAAACTGACCATGCAGTCTGCGTGCCAGCGATTCTAACCTGTTGAATTGCTGCGCTGTCAAAAAGCTTTTTCTGATTCACAGGGATCCGAATGCGGCAGGGCGCTTGTTGTGATGAGCAAGCTTGTTGTAGTGAGCAGGCTTGCCCTGCGCTGGGCTGCGAAGCAGCCCCAACCGTCACACCTCATTTTTACAGGTAGGCCGCGGTGAATGGTTTTGGGGCTGCTTCGCAGCCCAGCGCAGGGCAAGCCTGCTTACTACAAACTTTTCTGGTGAGGTGTCAGTTAGAGCTGGAAGCGTCCTACCAGCCCGTTCAGATCCACCGCCAGGCGCGACAACTCGCTGCTCGCCGCACTGGTCTGGCTGGCGCCGGTAGCCGACTGTACCGACAAATCACGGATGTTCACCAGGTTACGGTCCACTTCCCGCGCCACCTGCGCCTGCTCTTCTGCCGCGCTGGCGATGACCAGGTTGCGTTCGTTGATCTCCACAATCGCGGTGTTGATGGTGTCCAGTGACATCCCGGCGCCTTTGGCGATGTTCAGTGTCGATTCGGCGCGTTCGGTGCTGTTGCGCATCGAGTCCACCGCGTGCTCGGTGCCGGCCTGGATGCTGCCGATCATCCGTTCGATTTCGCTGGTCGACTGCTGGGTGCGATGGGCCAGGGCCCGCACTTCATCGGCGACCACCGCAAAGCCACGGCCGGCTTCACCCGCACGGGCCGCTTCGATGGCGGCGTTCAGGGCCAGCAGGTTGGTCTGGTCAGCCAGGCCGCGAATCACGTCCAGCACCTTGCCGATATCGCGCGATTCATTGGCCAAGTCGCCAATCAGTGTTGCGGTCGCTTGTACGTCGCCGCTCATGCGTTCAATGGCGCTGACGGTTTCCTGCACCAAATCACGGCCATCCCCGGCGGAGGTGGTGGCGTTGCGCGAAGCTTCGGACGTGCTGACCGCATTGCGTGCGACTTCTTCGACGGCACTGGTCATCTCGTTCACCGCCGTGGCGGCTTGTTCGATTTCGTTGTTTTGCTGGGTCAGGCCACGGGCGCTTTCGTCGGTGACCGCGTTCAGTTCTTCGGCGGCCGACGCCAACTGGCTGGCGGAACCCGCGATGCGTTGCAGGGTGTCGCGCAGTTTGTCCTGCATCTTGGCCATGGCCGCCAGCAGGCGTCCGGCTTCGTCGTTGCCGTCGACCTTGATCGGGCGGGTCAGGTTGCCTTCGGCCACTTCTTCCGCCGCTTCCAATGCCAGGGAAATAGGCAGGGTGATGCTGCGGGTCAGCAGCCAGGCGAACAGCATCGTCAGTGCCGTGGCGATAATCAGCAGGCCAATCACCCAGTTGAAGGCCATGTTGTACTGGTCTTCAGCCTGTTGGTTGGTGGCAAGGGCGGCCTTGTTGTTGTAGTCCAGCAGGCGGTTGAGCACGGTGTTGACCTGCTCGGAGTTGCTCAACAGCTCGGTGTTGAGCAGGGTGCGCAGCTCTTCGACCTGGTTGGCGCGCGACAGGCTCTTCATGCGCGCTTCAATCTGTTGGTACTGGGCAAGCAGGCGGATGTATTCGTCGTAGATCGAGCGCTCCTCACTGCTGTCGATCAGTTTTTCGTAAGTGCCCTGAGCGGCGCGGATCTGCTGGTTGCGCAGTTCGAAGGCTTCCAGGGTCTTTTGCTGAACGTCCGGCTCGCGGTTGGTCAGCAAGCGATAGGACAACACCCGCAGGCGCAAGGTGAGTTGGGTGAAGTCATCAAGGGCGCGGATGCTCGGGACGCTGGACAGGGTGATGTCCTGGGTGGCGCCACGGATCTTGCTCATCTGATTCAGCGCGAAAATACCGAGAAGCAGCATCAATGCGCCAATAAACGCGAAGCCGAGGAAGGCCCTCGGAGCGATATTCATATTACGTAGCGACATGCGGGAATCCTGGGGGAGAGCGCGATCCGTGCGGCCATGAGACGGTCTGTGCCTCTCTATCGGTCGTACGACTAAAGTCTAAAGGGGCCTGTGCGGTTTTGTCGCATCTGACGAGGGGTTTGGCCGATTCAGGAACCAGATCGGGTAAATGCAGTCACTAAGGCTCGAAAGTGCGGCCCGGCCCTTAAAAAACGGGCTGCGCGCCGGGGATAACCCTGGCATCCGAGGTGAATTTTCTTTATCGTCACCGCCCTTTGAAAAAGCCCGAGAAATCAAAATGTTAGAAGCATCCCTCAGCCAATTGGAACAACTGGTCAGCGACCTCGTACAGCAGAATCAGGACCTGTTGGGCAGCAACGAATCCCTCAAGGCCGAACTGGCGCGTGCCAAGGATGAGAACGACAGCCTGCAACTGAACCTCATGGAGCAGGAAGAAAAACACGGCGCGACCGCCGCGCGTATCCAGGCGCTGGTTGAGCGTGTGAGCGCAGGGCCTGTCAGCGCATGAGTGAAGGGATAAAGGTCGTTTCGATTCTCGGAGAGGATTACTCGATCAAGGCACCGGCCGGCGAAGATAAAACCCTGATGCACGCCGTGACCCTGCTCAAGGCCTCCCTGGCCAACACCAAGAAAAAGTACCCGACCCTGATCGGTGACAAGTTACTGGTGCTGGCGGCGCTGAACCTGTGCGCCGAGCAGATCGAAATGCAGCAGGCGCACCAGCAGGAACTCGACCGTTACCAAGAGCAAGTCAGCGCCACGGTCGATGTGATTTCCAAGGCGATCGGAACGCCTTAGAACCACTCATCTTGCATACTGAGGCACGTATCATCGCGGGCCTCCAGAATTGCCAGCTCATGATGGCAGCTCGGTACTTCCCAGGTCAGGAAGTACCGGGCGGCCTGGAGCTTGCCTTTATAGAAGGCCACATCGGCCGCCTCGCCCTTGGCCAGTCCTTCTTCGGCGCGAATCGCCTGTTCCAGCCAGCGCCAGCCAATCACCGTATGCCCGAACACCTTCAAGTACAGCGCCGAGTTCGCCAGGCTGCTGTTGACCTTGCCGTGGGCGAGATCCGTCAGCAGGCCGATCGTCACGCTTTGCAGGCGGTTGACCAACTGTTCCAGCGGTTCCCTGAGTGGGCTGAGGCTTGGGTATTCCTGCGCGCGGGCACCGGTTTCGGCCATCAGCCTGATAAGTTGCTTCAAGCCCGCGCCACCGTTCTGCGCCAGCTTGCGCCCAAGCAAATCCAGGGACTGGATGCCATGGGTGCCTTCATGGATCGGATTCAGGCGGTTATCGCGGTAGTACTGTTCCACCGGGTATTCACGGGTGTAACCGTGGCCACCGAGGATCTGGATCGCCAGTTCGTTGGCCTTGAGGCAGAACTCCGAGGGCCAGGATTTGACGATGGGCGTCAGCAGGTCCAGCAGTTCGTGGGCGTGCTTGCGCTCGGCGTCGGTTTCCAGGGTGGTGGTGTCGTCGAACAGGCGTGCGGCGTAGAGGCCCAGGTCGAAGGCACCTTCCACGTAGGCTTTTTGCGTCAACAGCATACGTTTGATGTCGGCATGCTGGATGATCGAGACTGGCGCGGTCGTAGGGTCTTTACTGTCGGGCAGACGCCCTTGCGGGCGTTCGCGGGCGTACTCCAGGGAGTAGAGGTAGCCGGCGTAACCGAGCATCACTGCGCCCATGCCCACGCCGATGCGTGCTTCGTTCATCATTTGGAACATGCAGCTCAAACCTTGGTGCGGCTTGCCCACCAGATAGCCGACACAGTGCCCGTTATCGCCGAAATTCAGCGCCGTGGACGTGGTGCCGCGCCAGCCCATCTTGTGGAAAAGCCCGGCCAGCAGCACGTCGTTGCGCTCGCCCAGGCTACCGTCGTCGTTGACCAGGAACTTGGGCACGATAAACAGCGAAATGCCCTTCACCCCAGCCGGTGCGTCCGGCAGCTTGGCCAGCACCATGTGCACGATGTTTTCCGACAGCGGGTGATCGCCGCCGGAGATGAAGATCTTGTTGCCCTTGAGTCGATACGTGCCGTCGGCCGCAGGCTCTGCGCGGGTACGAATATCCGACAGCGATGAGCCGGCGTGGGGTTCGGTGAGGGCCATGGTGCCAAAGAAACGGCCGTCGATCATCGGTTGCAGAAAGCGCTGTTTCTGATCGTCGGTGCCGAAGCTTTCGATCAGGTTGGCGGCGCCCATGGTCAGGAACGGGTAGGACGTCGAGGCGGCGTTGGCCGACTGGAAATGCGCGAAACAGGCTTGAGACAGCAGCGTGGGCAGTTGCATGCCGCCCGCTTCGAAACTACGCGCCGCGTTGAGAAAGCCGGCTTCGAGGAACGCATCCACCGCCGGTTTCACCTCCGGAATCAGGATCGCCTGGCCGTCTTCGTAACGGGGTTCGTTTTCGTCGTTCTTGCGGTTGTGGGGGGCGAAATACTTCTCGGCGATCGTGCGGGCGGTGCTGATGGCCGCGTCGAAGGTTTCGCGAGTGTGCTCGGCAAACCGCTCGCGCTGGGTCAGGCCCTCGGCATCGAGGACTTCGTACAGCTCGAAAGCCAGATTGCGGGAACTGAGCAGCGTCTCGGACATGGCGGCTTACCTTTGGAGGAGTTGGCCTGAGTCTAAGTGTGCGAATAGAAGCTGGATAGCAAGATTGATTTGGGTGATGCACAGGCAAATGTGGGAGGGGGCTTGCCCCCGATGGCGATGTGTCAGTCACCAAGTGCATTGGCTGATCCACCGCTATCGGGGGCAAGCCCCCTCCCACATGCCTGACTGCATTCCTTCAGGCAGTTAACCGATAGTCATGAGGCTGGCGTTACCGCCAGCTGCCGCCGTGTTAACACTCAACGCCCGCTCAATCACCAGACGCTCCAGCGCAATCGCCGTCTCACCTTGCGACAAACCATGCACCCCAACAATCGCGCCACCACGCTGGGCCACTTGCTGGCACACCGCACGCAACTGGTCGGAATCGCCGTGGTGCAGAACCGCGTCGAACACCACCTCGTCCTTGGTCCAGTCGGCCACGCGCTTGATCTTCGCCTGAATCTCCTTCGGCAGGCGTGGGAACAAGGCCTTGGTCAGGTCGGTTTCCGGCCATACCGCCGAGCCGCCGACGGCCAGCACCGCCGCCAGTTGAGTCAGCAGGTCGCCTTCCACGTCCGCCAGGCACAGCACGTGCTCGCGGGGCAGGATGGCGTAGCTGTTGCGCTCGCCGGTCGGGCCGGCCAGTTGGCGGGTGATGCCGCTTTGCGATTGCGCGGCGAACTGGCTGCACAAGGCGCTCAGTTC
>NZ_JBYVMD010000040.1:0-59462 GCF_058145955.1 Pseudomonas sp. A39 | reverse complement strand
ACTTCAACGAACGCGGGATCATGCTCACCAACACCCCCGACGTCCTCACCGAAAGCACCGCCGACCTGGCCTTTGCCCTGCTGATGAGCAGCGCACGCCGTGTGGCCGAGCTGGACGCCTGGACCAAAGCCGGCCAGTGGAAAGCCAGCGTCGGCGCGCCGTTGTTCGGTTGCGATGTGCATGGCAAGACGCTGGGCATCGTCGGCATGGGCAACATCGGCGCGGCCGTGGCCCGACGTGGACGGTTGGGTTTCAATATGCCGATCCTCTACAGCGGCAACAGCCGCAAGCCGGCGCTGGAGCAGGAACTGGGCGCGCAATTGCGTAGCCTGGATGAACTGCTGGCCGAGGCGGATTTCGTCTGCCTGGTGGTGCCGTTGAGCGACAAGACCCGTCACCTGATCAGCGCCCGCGAGCTGGGGCTGATGAAGTCCAGCGCGATCCTGATCAACATTTCTCGTGGCCCGGTGGTCGACGAACCGGCGCTGATCGACGCCCTGCAAAGCCAGCGCATCCGTGGCGCGGGGCTGGATGTGTATGAACAGGAGCCGTTGGCCGAGTCACCGCTGTTCCAGCTGAGCAACGCCGTGACCCTGCCGCACATCGGCTCGGCCACCCACGAAACCCGTGAAGCCATGGCCAACCGCGCCCTCGACAACCTGCGCAGCGCGCTGCTGGGCCAGCGTCCGCAGGACCTGGTGAACCCGCAGGTGTGGAAGGGCTGACCCATACCCCTTTTGGAATGGGGCTTGTGTGGGAGCCGGCTTGCCTGCGATAGCATCACCCCGGTGCAACTGAAAGACCGAGGTGCCTGCATCGCAGGCAAGCCAGCTCCCACACACACCCATCCCGACACAAAATCCGGTTAAAGCCTGGCCTCCCCAAGTCGATAACCCTCTATAGATCGTCATCCCTGATCCACAGAAGGTTTTTATGTCCACCACCAAAGCCCGCGCAGACTCACTCTCGCTTCTGCTCTTTACCTTGCGCAGTGGCAAGCTGATGGCGATCAACCTGCTGAAAGTCAGCGAAATCATCCCATGCCCGCCGCTGACCAAGCTGCCGGAGTCCCACCCGCACGTCAAAGGCATCGCCACCCTGCGCGGTAACTCGCTGGCGGTGATCGACCTGAGCCGCGCCCTGGGGGAAATGCCGCTGGCAGACCCGGACGGCGGCTGCCTGATCGTCACCGATGTGAGCCGCTCCAAGCAGGGTTTGCATGTGCAGGCGGTGAGCAAGATCGTGCATTGCCTGACCACCGACATCCGCCCGCCGCCCTATGGCTCCGGCGGTAACCGCGCGTTTATTACCGGGGTCACCCAGGTAGAAGGCGGCCTGGTGCAGGTGCTGGATATCGAAAAAGTCATCCACGGCATCGCGCCGGCACCGATTGAAGCGGCGCCGACCGACCTGACCATGGAAGAGGCCGAAGTGCTCGGCAACGCGCGCATCCTGGTGGTGGACGACAGCCAGGTCGCCCTGCAACAGTCCGTGCACACCCTGCGCAACCTCGGCCTCACCTGCCACACCGCGCGCAGCGCCAAGGAAGCCATCGACGTGCTGCTGGAACTGCAAGGCACCGCCGAGCAGATCAACGTGGTGGTGTCGGACATCGAGATGTCGGAAATGGACGGCTACGCCCTCACCCGCACCTTGCGCGAAACCCCCGACTTCCAGCACCTTTATGTGTTGCTGCACACCTCCTTGGACAGCGCGATGAACAGCGAAAAGGCACGACTGGCGGGTGCCGACTCGGTACTGACCAAATTCTCGTCGCCTGAGCTGACCAAGTGCCTGGTGATCGCCGCCCAGACCGTGGCACAGAAAGGCCTGTAACCGGTGACCGAGTATTACCAGCTGTTGCGCCGCGACCTCACCGGCAGCCTGCCCGCCCCCCAGTGGCCGGCCGGTACGCAGTTGGATCATTACCGCGACGACCTGGCCCCGGCGATTCATGCCGTGTTGCGCCTCGCTCAGGACCAGGGCGGCGGTCGTGTGCCCAACCTGGAAACCTGGCAGCAGCGGTTCACCACCGATGCCGAGTTCGACCCCACACTGTGCCTGGTAGCGAGCAACGACGAAGGCGTTCTCGCCGTGGCGCAGTGCTGGACCAGCGCCTTCATCAAGCACCTCTGCGTTCACCCCTGCGCCCAGGGCCAGGGATTGGGCCGCGCGTTGCTGCTGCACAGCTTCCAGGCGTTCAAGCAGCGCGGCGAGCCCTATGTGGACCTTAAGGTGCGGGAGAGCAACCTGCGTGCCCGGCAGTTGTATGAAAGCGCGGGCATGCGATTTGTCCTGCGCGATGCAGTGCCCGAGGGCTGACAGGCACTGGCGTATAACTTGCTTCCAGAGAGCTGAAACGGTGAACAGAGGTAAAAACCCGTCACTGTTCCTGCGTGCCCTCTGACCTAGCCTGGTGACAGATCCGCCATGAATACTCGATTTTCCTGCGTCGGTTGCGGCAAATGCTGCACCGACCATCACGTGCCCCTGACCCTCGACGAGGCCCGCCAGTGGGCGGCGGACGGCGGCAATGTCATCGTTCTGGCGGAGGGTTTCCTGGGCAATGGCCTGGGCCTGCCCGAGCAGCAACGCGAACATGCCGAACGCCGTTCGGTGGTCGTGCCCAGTGGCACTACCGAAGCGTTTGTGGCAATCACCTTTGCCGCCTACAACGCCGGACGCTGCCGGAATCTTGACGAAGACAACCTGTGCCGCATCTATGAGCGTCGGCCGTTGGTGTGCCGCATCTACCCGATGGAGATCAACCCGCATATCCCGCTGAACCCCGCCGCCAAGGATTGCCCGCCGGAATCCTGGGAGCAGGGCCCGGCGCTGATCGTCGGCGGTGAGTTGATGGACCAGGAATTGGCGCAGTTGATCCAACGCTCACGCCAGGCCGACCGCGATGACGTGCAGACCAAAGAGGCGGTGTGCGCCCTGCTGGGCATTCGCACCACGGCGCTCAAGGGTGATGGGTTTACCGCTTACCTGCCGGACATGGGCCTGTTTGCCCAGGCGATTGAGCTGGCGCTGGCTCAACCGTCCGTGGCCAATGAGTGGGTGTTCCATGTATCGGGGATGGACATTGCCGAACAGGTGCTGGATGCCGGGGCGCAGATTGCGACCGAGGTGCCGGCCAACTATGCGTTTATCCCTCTGCGGGCGGCGTAGGGCTGACTGGCCGCTTCGCGAGCACATCGAGCCATCACGGCACCTCCAGACGATAAGGCGCAAGGATCCGCTGGTACTCACCATTGTGTTTAAGCTGTTCGAGGGCGCGGTTAAGTTCGGCACGCAACGCCGTATCGGTGGTGCGCAGCCCGATTGCCACGCCGTGGCCCAGCAACTCGGCGGAAACGGCGGGGCCGAGGAAGTCGAAATCCTGGCCCGCCGGGGTGTCGAGCAACGCGTCGCGGATTTCCACGGTGCCCTGCAGGGTCGCATCGATGTCGCCTGCCACCAGGCTGCGGACCAGTTCGTCGTTGAGCCAGAAGCGCTTGATGATCACGCCCTTGGGCGCCCATTGCGACCGGGCAAAGGCTTCGCGATTACTCCCCAGCAATACGCCGACGCGCTTGCCCTTGAGCGACGCTGGCGTCGGCATCAGCCCGGAGGATCGGCGCGCGACCAGGCGCGTGGTGAAGGGATAGAGGTTATC
Organism: Pseudomonas sp. A39; assembly: GCF_058145955.1. Classification (NCBI taxonomy): domain Bacteria; kingdom Pseudomonadati; phylum Pseudomonadota; class Gammaproteobacteria; order Pseudomonadales; family Pseudomonadaceae; genus Pseudomonas; species Pseudomonas sp. A39. The sequence goes on along the minus strand of NZ_JBYVMD010000040.1, from coordinate 55,801 downwards.
GGTGAAGCTCACCCAGCGCTGACGCTGAGGCGTGGGGGCAATGCCGATGATTGCATCGAATTGCAGGGCATCAAGGTCTTTGAAGTTTTCGACCAGCACCTGGTCGACCCAGGTACAGCGCACATTCAGTTGCTGGCAAAGGGCGTTGCCCAGCTCGATATTCAGACCGACCAACTGCCCTTGCGGGTTGCGGCTCTGGAAGGGGGGAAAGTGCGCGGCAACGGCAAAGCGGATTTCGCGCCGAGGTTGATCAATGCCAGCAACGGCATCGACCGCGAGCAACAGGACAAGCGCTACACAGAGGTGTATCGGGGCCACAGGAAACGTCCTTTTCCGGAAAGAGCGCCCTTGACTCCGCCCCGGTAAAAAATCGGAGCAGAGCGCAAGCTGTGCAAGCTTTCAAGAAACGATCGCAGGCCCACAAGCAGAAATATCAACGGACGCTGTAGGCAACATCCTGCAAATATTACAGCCGATTATTCTTAACGTTTACCCATGGAACGGCGAGTTCCCGGTGGCGCCATGCCCGGGCTCTTGGTATGGCCGTTCTTGGCGCCGTTCTTGTACCAGGGCTGGGCGGCATTTTTGGCCCCGGCCAGTTCACCCGGCTTGAAGGGAAACTTGAACGCCGGGATCTCGGTTTTTTCAACGCCGTCGGCGCTGGCCGGATCGACGAGGTCGGTCGCTTCAACAGGGGGTTGTGTCGGGGAAGTCATGAAAGCTCCGGAGCGTGCAAAAAATGACGCGGGACCGGCTTGCGGGCCTCGCTGGCGCGCAGTATACCTGCCCGCCTTGGATCTTTAACCACCGCCTGTACGAATGGTCGACCTTTACTGACAGCGCTGTCAGTTAGCAGTCACTTTGCTGACCGGGTTGACGGGCTATAAAGGCTCCACTTTCCTCCAATCCTTTGCCCTGGCGCCTCACCCCATGCAAATTCAACGAAAAACCGCCCTGATCGTGGGTGTCCTCGTGGTGTTGGCGATTGCAGCCTGGGCATTGACCCGCCCGGCCAAGAGCAAACTGGCGGCGCCCACTGCGATTCCGGTGCGGGTGGTGAGCGTGGCGCAGCAGGATGTTCCGCGTTTTGTCAGTGGGATCGGCACCGTGTTGTCCTTGCACAGCGTGGTCATACGCCCGCAAGTGGACGGCATTCTCACCCAATTGCTGGTCAAGGAAGGCCAACGGGTCAAGGCCGGCGACCTGCTGGCGAGCATCGATGACCGTTCGATCCGTGCCAGCCTCGACCAGGCCAAGGCGCAACTGGGCGAGAGCCAGGCCCAGTTGCAGGTGGCGCTGGTCAACCTCAAGCGCTACAAGGCGTTGAGCGTCGACGATGGCGTGTCCAAGCAGACCTATGACCAGCAACAAGCCCTGGTCAACCAGCTCAAGGCCACCGTCCAAGGCAACCAGGCCGCGATCGATTCGGCTCAAGTGCAACTGTCCTACACCCAGATTCGCTCGCCGGTCAGCGGTCGCGTGGGTATTCGCACCGTGGACGAAGGTAACTTCCTGCGCACCAGCGATACCCAGGGCCTGTTCTCGGTCACCCAGATCGACCCGATTGCCGTCGAGTTCTCCCTGCCGCAGCAGATGCTGCCCACCCTGCAAGGCCTGATCGCGGCGCCCACAAAGGCCAGCGTCGATGCCTATATGGGCGCCGACACCGACGGCCAGACCGGCGACCTGCTCGGCGAAGGCCACTTGAGCCTGATCGACAACCAGATCAGTTCCACCACCGGCACCCTGCGTGCCAAGGCTGAATTCAGCAACGCCTCGCAACGCCTGTGGCCGGGGCAATTGGTGACCATCAAGATTCAGACCGCCCTCGACAAAAACGCGCTGGTGGTGCCGTCGACGGTGGTGCAACGCGGCCTGGATTCGCACTTTGTGTACCGGGTCAACGGTGACAAGGTCGACGTGGTGCCGGTGCAGGTCACCTACCAAGACAGCGACGTGAACATCATCAAGGGTGTGCAGGCCGGCGATGTGCTGGTCAGTGACGGCCAGTCGCGGCTCAAGGCCGGGGCCCAGGTGGAGGTGCTCAAGGAGCCGCCGCAGGTGATCCAGACCGTCGACGCCAAGGTGCAGCCATGAGCGGCAGCCGCTCGCCGTCGGCCTGGTGCGTCGACCACCCGGTCGCCACCCTGCTGCTGACCTTCGCCCTGGTGCTGCTCGGGATGATTGCCTTCCCGCGCCTGGCCATCGCCCCACTGCCGGAAGCGGAATTTCCGACGATCCAGGTCAGCGCCACCCTGCCCGGCGCCAGCCCGGACACCATGGCCTCATCCGTGGCCACGCCGTTGGAGGTGCAATTCAGCGCCATCCCCGGCATGACCCAGATGACCTCCAGCAGCGCCTTGGGCTCCAGCCTCCTGACCCTGCAATTTACCCTCAACAAGAGCATCGACACCGCCGCGCAAGAAGTGCAGGCGGCGATCAATACTGCGTCCGGCAAGCTGCCCAGCGATATGCCGAGCCTGCCGACCTGGAAGAAGGTCAACCCGGCGGACAGCCCGGTGCTGATCCTCAGCGTCAGTTCCGACAGCATGCCCAGTACCGAGCTGAGCGACTACGTGGAAACCCTGCTGGCCCGGCAGATCAGCCAGATCGACGGCGTCGGCCAGATCAACATCACCGGCCAACAACGCCCGGCGATCCGCGTACAGGCCTCCCCCGACAAACTGGCTGCCATCGGCTTGACCCTGGCCGATATCCGCCTGGCCATCCAGCAATCGAGCCTCAACCTGGCCAAGGGCGCGATCTACGGCGAAAACAGCGTGTCGACCCTGTCGACCAACGACCAGTTGTTCCTCCCCGAGGATTACGCGCAGTTGATTGTGTCCTACAAGGATGGCGCGCCGGTTCAACTGCGCGATATCGCCAAGGTCATCAACGGTTCGGAAAACGCCTACGTGCAGGCCTGGTCCGGCGACACGCCGGGGGTCAACCTGGTGATCTCGCGCCAGCCCGGCGCGAATATCGTCGAGACCGTGGACCGTATTCAAGCCGAGCTGCCGCGCCTGCAAGGCATGCTGCCGGCCTCGGTGCAGGTCAGCGTGTTGACCGACCGCACCAAGACCATTCGCGCATCGCTGCATGAAGTCGAAGTGACCCTGCTGATCGCGATCCTGCTGGTGGTGGCGGTGATGGCGCTGTTCCTGCGCCAGTTGTCGGCGACGCTGATTGTGTCCAGCGTGCTCGGTGTGTCACTGGCGGCCAGCTTTGCCCTGATGTACCTGATGGGTTTCAGCCTGAACAACCTGACCCTGGTGGCGATCGTGATCTCCGTAGGGTTTGTGGTGGACGATGCGATCGTTGTGGTGGAGAACATTCACCGTCACTTGGAAGCCGGGCTGGGCCAACGCGAAGCGGCGATCAAGGGCGCCGGCGAGATTGGTTTTACCGTGGTGTCCATCAGCTTCTCGCTGGTGGCGGCGTTTATCCCGCTGCTGTTCATGGGGGGTGTGGTCGGGCGCTTGTTCAAGGAATTTGCGCTGACCGCCACCTCGACCATCCTGATTTCGGTGGTGGTCTCGCTGACGCTGGCACCGACATTGGCCGCGCTCTTCATGCGTGCGCCGACCCACACCGCCCACGACAAACCCGGCTTCAGCGAGCGCCTGCTGGCCGGTTACGCGCGCAACCTGCGCCGTGCCCTGGCCCATCAACGCAGCATGGCGGCGATCTTCCTGGTGACCCTGGCCCTGGCCGTGGTTGGCTACGTGTTCATCCCCAAGGGTTTCTTCCCGGTGCAAGACACCGGTTTTGTGCTCGGCACCAGCGAAGCGGCGGCCGATGTGTCGTACCCCGACATGGTCGCCAAGCACAAGGCGCTGGCCGAGATCGTCAAGGACGACCCGGCGGTGCAAGCGTTTTCTCACTCGGTGGGCGTGACCGGCAGCAACCAGACCATCGCCAACGGCCGCTTCTGGATCGCGCTGAAGGATCGCGGTGATCGCGATGTGTCCGCCAGCCAGTTTATCGACCGCATCCGGCCGAAACTGGCCAAGGTGCCGGGCATCGTGCTGTACCTGCGCGCCGGCCAGGACATCAACTTGAGTTCCGGCCCCAGCCGCGCCCAGTACCAATACGTGCTCAAGAGCAACGACGGCCCGACGCTGAACACCTGGACCCAGCGCCTCACCGAAAAACTGCGCGCCAACCCGGCGTTTCGCGACCTGTCCAACGACCTGCAACTGGGCGGCAGCATCACCCACATCAGCATCGACCGTCAGGCCGCCGCACGTTTCGGCCTGACCGCCACCGATGTCGACCAGGCGCTGTACGACGCCTTCGGCCAACGGCAGATCAACGAATTCCAGACCGAGATCAACCAGTACCAGGTGGTGCTGGAACTGGACACTCAACAACGCGGCAAAGCCGAAAGCCTGAATTACTTCTACCTGCGTTCGCCGCTGACCAACGAGATGGTGCCGCTGTCGGCACTGGCCAAGGTCGATCCACCGACGGTAGGGCCCTTGTCCATCAGCCATGACGGCATGTTCCCGGCGGCCAACCTGTCGTTCAACCTGGCGCCCGGCGTGGCGCTGGGCGATGCGGTGATCATGCTCAACCAGGCCAAGAACGAAATCGGCATGCCCACCACCATCATCGGCAACTTCCAGGGCGCGGCCCAGGCGTTCCAGAGTTCGTTGGCCAGCCAGCCGTGGCTGATCTTGGCGGCGCTGGTGGCGGTCTACATCATCCTCGGTGTGCTGTATGAGAGTTTTGTGCACCCGCTGACGATCATTTCCACCTTGCCATCTGCTGGGTTGGGCGCACTGATCATGCTGTCGCTGATGGGCCAGGACTTTTCAATCATGGCGCTGATCGGCCTGGTGCTGCTGATCGGGATCGTCAAGAAGAACGGCATCCTGATGATCGACTTTGCCCTGGACGCCCAGCGCGTCAGGGGCCTGTCGCCGGAGGATGCGATCTATGAAGCCTGCGTCACGCGGTTCCGGCCGATCATCATGACCACCCTCGCCGCCCTGCTCGGCGCCGTGCCGCTGATGCTCGGCGCCGGCCCCGGCGCGGAAATGCGCCAGCCGCTGGGTATCGCGGTCGTCGGCGGACTGCTGGTGAGCCAGGCGCTGACGCTGTTCACTACGCCGGTCATATACTTGTACCTGGAGAAGTTTTTCCACCGGCCCACACCGACGCCTGCGTTGGCAACCACAGATTGAGGCCCGGCCCTGGAGCAAAAAGGCTCATGCGCGTCCTGATTATTGAAGATGAAGAAAAAACCGCAGACTACCTGCATCGCGGCCTGACGGAGCAAGGCTATACGGTCGATGTGGCCCGTGAAGGCGTCGAAGGCCTGCACCTGGCCCTGGAAAACGATTACGCGGTGATCGTGCTCGACGTGATGCTGCCCGGCCTCGATGGCTTTGGCGTACTGCGCGCCTTGCGTGCGCGCAAGCAGACGCCGGTGATCATGCTCACCGCCCGCGAGCGCGTCGAAGACCGTATCCGTGGTTTGCGCGAAGGCGCCGACGATTACCTGGGCAAGCCGTTTTCCTTCCTGGAGCTGGTGGCACGCCTGCAGGCCCTGACCCGCCGCAGCGGCGGTCATGAGCCGGTGCAGGTGACGGTCGCCGATTTGTGGATCGACCTGATCAGCCGCAAGGCCAGCCGTAATGGCGTGCGCCTGGACCTCACCGCCAAGGAGTTCTCGCTGCTCAGCGTGTTGGCGCGGCGCCAGGGCGAGATCCTGTCCAAGACCGCGATTGCGGAAATGGTCTGGGACATCAACTTCGACAGCGACGCCAACGTGGTGGAAGTCGCGATCAAGCGCCTGCGCGCCAAGCTCGACGGGCCATTCGAACAGAAACTGCTGCACACCATCCGTGGCATGGGGTATGTGCTGGAGAGTCGCCTGGTGGAGACTCCAAGTGGTGGCTAACTCAATTGCCCTGCGCCTGAGCGGCATGTTCACCCTGGTGGCGCTGCTGATCTTCCTGTTGATCGGCGGCGTGTTGTATCAGCAGGTGGACCGGGGCCTGGGCTTGTTGCCGGGGGCCGAGTTGGATGCCCGTTACAGCGTGCTCGAATCCTCGGTGAATCGCTTCGGCACACCGGACCATTGGCAGAAGATCAAGGCCAAGCTCAAGCTGTTAGGTGAGGAAGACAAGCGCATTCGTTTCTGGGTGGTGAGCAGCGACCCGACCTACGAATACGGAGAGCCCGATGCGCAGATCCGCGCCTTCGCCGAAGGACAAACCGGCAAGCGCGACTTGCATCTGCCGGGCTACAAACATCCGTTCAAGGCACTGGTGAGCCAGTTCCCGGCCAAGGATCAACGCCCGCCGCTGCGCTTTATGATCGCCATCGACACTGAGAACTTCCGCGCCACCCAGCACCATCTGTTGGTGGCGTTGATCAGCCTGGCACTGGTGGGCGTGGTGCTGGCCTCGCTGCTGGGGTTCTGGGTGGCGCGCATCGGTCTCAAGCCGCTGATCAAGCTGTCGGAGGAAGCCCGCAAACTCGCCCCGCCGAAACTCTCCGGGCGCCTGCAGCTGTCGCCGCTGCCACCGGAGTTGAACCAGTTCGTCAACTCGTTCAACGCCACCCTCGACCGCGTGGAGCAGGCCTATTCGCGCCTGGAATCCTTCAACGCCGACGTGGCCCACGAACTGCGTTCGCCGCTGACCAATCTCATCGGCCAGACCCAGGTCGCGCTGACCCGCGGGCGCTCGGCCGAGCATTACTTCGAGGTGCTGCAATCGAACCTCGAAGAGCTGGAGCGCCTGCGTTCGATCATCAACGATATGCTGTTCCTCGCCAGCGCCGACCAGGGCAGCAAGGCCACCAAACTGATCGAAAGCTCCCTGGCCGACGAAGTGGCGACCACCCTCGACTACCTGGACTTCATCCTCGAAGACGCCCAGGTGCAGGTACAGGTGCATGGCGATGCCCAGGTGCAGATCGAAAAGGCCCACCTGCGCCGTGCGCTGATCAACCTGCTGAGCAACGCGGTGCAGCACACCGAGCCGGGGCAAGTCATCGTGGTGAACATCGAAGTGCAGGAACATCAGGTGGCAGTCGGTGTGACCAACCCCGGCGATGTGATTGCCAGCGAACACCTGCCGCGCCTGTTCGAGCGCTTTTATCGGGTGGACGCGTCGCGCAGCAACAGCGGCGCCAACCATGGCCTGGGGCTGGCCATCGTCAAGGCAATTGCCTTGATGCACGGCGGTGATGTGTTCGTGCGCAGCGACAGTCGTGGCAATACCTTTGGCATCACCCTGCCAACCTAATTCCTGAAACCACCACGACCCACTGTGGGAGGTGGCTTGCTCCCGATAGCGATAGATCAGCCAGAACATCGGTGACTGACACACCGTCATCGGGAGCAAGCCCCCGCCCACACTGGGATCGCAGTGCACCCGTCATCGAGGCCGCCGTCCCAACTGTTGCGGTTTGGGCAACAGTCATTATCTTGTTACACTCTGTACCGTACCGCTCGCCTGCGTTAAGTTGACGCATCGATGAGCGCGACGGCAAAGGCAGCCTCCCGCTTACCCGAATTTCCCTCGACTTATTTCCAGGGCTCTACACTGGGAATCTGTCTTAAAGCCGCTGACTTCAGCGGCTTTTTTTTGCCGTAAAAAAGGCCAGGCATCCCCCCACGACATTGGCCGTTTCCGTTTGACCAAAGGAGCTACACCGGTGAAGAACTCGCTGACGTTCACCCCGTTATTCCTCGCGATTGCAGCAACGATCGTCCCTCTTGCCCACGCGGCAGACACCACCCCCGCCGACGGTTTCGTCGAAGGCGCCCACCTCAAGATCAACACCCGTAACTACTACATGAACCGCGACCGTCGCGACATCCACACCGATGACAGCAAGGAATGGGGCCAGGGTTTCATCGGCCTCTTCGAATCCGGCTACACCCAGGGCACCGTCGGTTTCGGCCTGGACGCCCATGCCATGCTCGGCCTCAAGCTCGATGGCGGTGGCGGCACAGACGGTTCCAGCATCCTTCCGTACGGCAGCGGCAACGGTAAGGCGCCCGGCTCGTTCTCGACGGCGGGCGGCACCTTGAAAATGCGCGCGTTCGATACCGAGTTGAGGGCCGGCGACCTGTTCCTCAATAACCCGGTGATCGCCGGCGGCGCGACCCGCATGTTGCCGCAGACCTTCCGTGGCGTGAGCCTGACCAACCACAGCCTCGACGGCTGGATGTTCGAAGGCGGCCAAGCCAGCTTCACCAAGCTCTACAACCAGAGCGGCCACCGTCGTATCGGCACCAGCTACGGCGCGCTGCCCAACACAGCTGACAGCCAGCATATGAACTGGGCCGGTGTGTCGTTCAGCGGTATCGACGGGTTGACCAGCAACCTCTATGCCTCCGAGCTCAAGGACGTGTGGAACCAGTACTACTACGACCTGGACTACACCTATGTGGTCAACGAGATGATCAGTCTCAACCCCGGTCTGCACTACTACCACACCCAGGACACCGGGCAGTCGCTGCTGGGTGATATCGACAACAACACCTACAGCCTGCACTTCACCGTGGACGTCGGCCACCACAGCGTCACCGCCGCGTACCAGCGGGTCAACGGCAACACGCCGTTCGACTACATCGCGCAAGGTGACAGCGTGTACCTGGACAACTCCCAGCAATATTCGGACTTCAACGGCCCCAATGAGCGTTCGTGGAAACTCAAGTACGCCTATAACTTCGGCGGTTTAGGCCTGCCCGGCCTGACCTCGGCGGTGTCCTATATCAGCGGCAAGACCGACCTGACCAAGGTCGACCCGCAAAGCCGTGGCTACAGCGCCTGGTACAGCGCCGAAGGCAAGGACGCCAAGCATTGGGAGCGGGATATCGACCTGAAATACGTGGTACAGGGGGGCAAGGCCAAAGACCTGGCGGTGCGCCTGCAATGGGCGGTCAACCGCGGCAGCAACGGCTACTCGGCGGTGGATCGGGACGTGGATGAGTACCGGGTGATCGTCGACTATCCGATCAACGTGTTTTAAGGCGTAATCTTTCTTTTTAACCACCCATTTAATTTTCATCGGGTAGAACTAAACTGCCAGCATCCACACCGCTGAAGTCTGCCCGATGAGTCAACGCCGTGTTCGTACCGCACCTGCACACCCCGAGCTCCTGTTGATTCTGGGCAGTGGCCTCACTGTTGTTCTGATTGTGATCATTGTCGCGGCGTTACTGATCCGCGAACACGCCAGCACCCTGCAGGCCGCTACCCGCTCAACCACCAACATTGCCCAACTGATCAATGCCGATGTGCTGCGTAACGTCGAGCTGTACGACTTGGCGCTCAATGGATTGATTGCAGCCACCCAGCGCGAGGACTTATCGCAAGTCGCCGCCAATATCCAGCACTTGGTCCAGTTTGACTTATCCACAGCGGCGCCCTTCAAGGGCGAAGTCCTGTTGCTGGACGCCAATGGCAATGTGATCGCGGACTCCTCCACGCTGCGGCCTTCAGCCCGTAATTTTTCCAATCGCGATTATTTCCAGGCGCATACCCAGGACGCGAACGTCGGCCTGTTTATCAGCCGCCCGTTCAAGATCCATTGCGACTGCGACCAGGTCTGGCGCATGGCATTCAGTCGCCGGGTGTCGGGACCCAATGGCGAATTCGCCGGGGTCGCGGTCGCGACGATGCGCCTGGCGTATTTCGACCAGCTCTTCAACACCCTCACGATCGGCAACGGCAGCAGCGTTAACCTGCTGAACAAAAAAGGCATTCTGCTGGCGCAGCAGCCACTGCTTGAACGCGACATGATCGACAAGGACCTGAGCACGCGGCCCAATTTCAAGAGAATGCTGCATGAGGGCATCGGCAGCTTCCAGGCCATCTCAGCCATCAGCGGCAAGGAGCGCTTGTACACCTTCACGACTGTCGGAGAACTGCCGCTGATCGTGGTAGTGGCACTGTCCAGCGAGGACGTGTTCGCTCCCTGGAAACGCGCCGCACTGCTGACCAGTGGCGCCACCGGTTTTCTGTGTATGGGTTTGTTGTGGTTGACCTGGATGCTGCGCCGGGAACTGCGGCGTCGTTTTCGCGCTGAACGCGTCCTGTCAGAACTGGCAGCCACCGACGCGCTGACCGGCCTGGCCAACCGGCGCGTGCTGGATGAACGCCTACGCCTGGAGTGGGACCGCGCTCAGCGCTCAACTGACCCCCTGACGGTGTTGATGATCGACGTGGACCACTTCAAGGCCTTCAACGACCGCCATGGCCATCAGGGCGGTGATGAGGCGCTGCGTACGGTGGCGCAGGTCATCGGCGCCAACATCCGCCGCCCTGCCGACCTGGCGGCACGCTATGGCGGTGAGGAGTTTGCGGTGGTGCTTCCCTTGACCGATACCCGGGGCGCATGGGTGATTGCCGAACATATCCGCAGCGCTGTCGAACACTTGCCGCGGGTAACGGGGAGCGAGCGGCCGATTACGGTGAGCATCGGCATGAGCACCTGGGATAAACGCAGTCGCCTATCGCTGGAGGCGTTACTGTTGAGTGCGGACCAAGCGTTGTACGAGGCCAAGCACACAGGGCGTAATCGGATTGTGGATGCCAGCACCCTGTAACACCTGCGCCTGCCAGGTAAGTGCATCGCATCACGAACGCCGCGCCCCGCACGCCGTCAACTGTTGGCCTATGTCTTGTCATCCTTTCTGACGGCCGCCTCCATATAGTTGTCCGAGAAAAAATGCCTGGCGACTTTTATCTCTGGACGATAGAAGCCATTAACAAGCTTATTCATTTCCACTTCTCCCGTAGATTCAAGCATACGATGGTTTGATGCCGGTGAAAGCTTCCGAAAATCCTGAACAAGCGATAAGCCAATACCCGCGCTCATGTCCCCCCTTGAAAAAACAGTCTCAAATGGATTAATTTTTCGCTTTGAGATCCGGGCGTATTCGTCACCGCTCAAGCCGTCTATATGTCGATCCAAATTTGGCGTCTGTGCAAAACGCATTTCAACCAAACTTAACCACGCTGAATCCTTGAACGCAGACGCGTCAAATCCGAAACGAAACGTGGTACCACCAAAACGGCTACTTGGCTTCTTGGGTTCGACGCCTGCCTCCAAGGCAAAAAATACAAAGTCATCATTACCCAATAGCTTTATATCTTCCTGAGGTGAATTATCAGTATTAAAAATAATACTTCGATCAATCAGCTTTTGACGCGAAAACAATGCAATGTTGCCATCCTCACGTTTTACCGGAGCGGCCGTACTATGGGTCGCATACAGAGGCACATTAAAAAACTCGGTGAGAAATTTACTTTCCTGTGCGGACAGCACCCCCAGTTCGTTATAAAGTGTTTTGAGGTTATTCCTTGAAAGTTTATCAATGTGGTCTTTCTCAGCGCTGGCCGGCGCGCCCCTCCATAGCGAACCGTTGTGAATCATCCGCTCATGAGACTTTCCACTGATGAATCCCCGAATCGCCTTCACAATCTGTCGAGCAGCAACATCCTTGTCTACCGTGGAACCGCTACCTGATGAACCAGGTAGTGAACCACCCAATCGGCCAGTGGCATCATCAATAGTTACTCGGCGCTTTACACCATTACTTTCCAAAACACCGACTGCCGATGCGTCAGGGAAGGTGGGAAAGGTGTCATGGGAATTGGTCGGGCTGATACTAGGCATAATGACCTCTGCTCAGGCTCTTCGCACACTGATAAGCGGGAGGCGACAGGCCGATAAGCACCTGACGTGATCGGGTGGCAAACCGGTGGGAACACTCCAGCACCCATTCAATCAGCTCATTTAGTTTCGCAATGAGCTGTGAGAGAGACAGATCGTGATCGGCGATATGACTCATCGCGACCATTGCACCTGACAGATAATTTAGCCCGACGACAGCCGTATCCTTATTCAAGTATTCAAATTGGGATTCAAACAGAAACTTATGCCAATCCAGAACCTCCGTGTCACTCATCGAGTGATCCGAGAGTTCACAAAGAATTGTCATGCTCTTTCTGACTCGATTATCATAAATTGCCAGCTTGAGCCCCTCAACTCTCAACTGGCAAGCGCGGGAAGCATCAAACTTCAGCCCGGGCAGACCGAGCTTCAGACCGAACGAGTGCAAGATAGCGTCTTCTTTACTCATGTTCGAACACTCCCGGCATAACCGACGAAGTTCATATCGAACAATCTGCCAAGCTCTAAAATCATAAACATAAACATCACTCCGAAATTCGTGGAAACCACAATTCAGAGCATCCATGCTTCACATCGAAAAACAGTACGACAGCACTACATTACTCAGACAGCTTGAATAAAGAAAACCAGCTAACTATTGCAAAAAAATTCAACACCTGGCGACCGGAACATAAACCCCTACCCGACCACAAATACATTTCCACCTCGACGCTCCATCGCCGCCCGGATAAATACAAGGCACTGAAATTCAAGCAAAAAAAAAGGCCACCCGAAGGTGGCCTTTCAAAACTAAAGAAAGAGAGTTGTTACTTACACCGCCGCAACGGGACGCATGTAAGAGATCGGTGCGGTGCTGGCATCTTCGAAGGTCACGACTTCCCAAGCGTCTGTCTGCTCAATCAACTTGCGCAGCAGCTGGTTGTTAAGGGCGTGGCCCGACTTGAAGCCTTTGAACTCGCCTATCAGGCTATTGCCCAGCAGGTAGAGGTCACCGATTGCATCGAGGATCTTGTGCTTCACGAACTCGTCTTCGTAGCGAAGGCCGTCTTCGTTCAGTACACCATCCGCGTCGACCACAATGGCGTTTTCAACGCTGCCGCCGAGTGCGAGGTTGTGCTTGCGCAGGTACTCGATGTCACTCATGAAACCAAAGGTACGGGCGCGGCTGACTTCTTTTACGAACGAAGTGCTGGAAAAATCCACGCTTGCACTTTGGGTGCGGTCACGGAATACCGGGTGATCGAAATCGATCTCAAAGCTCACTTTAAAGCCTTCGAACGGGACGAAGGTGGCGCGCTTGTCGCCGTCTTCTACTGTCACTTCCCGCAGAATGCGAATGAACTTCTTGGCTGCGTCCTGTTCTTCCAGGCCGGCAGATTGAATCAAGAATACGAAGGGTCCAGCGCTGCCATCCATGATCGGGACTTCGGACGCGGAGAGCTCGACGTAGGCGTTATCGATGCCCAAACCGGCCATGGCCGAGAGCAAGTGCTCCACCGTGTCCACCTTGACGTCACCGTTGACCAATGTGGTCGACATCGTGGTTTCGCCAACGTTTTCCGCGCGAGCAGGTATCTGCACCACAGGGTCCAGGTCGGCACGCACAAACACGATGCCGGTGTCGACAGGTGCAGGCTTGAGGGTCAGGTATACCTTCTCCCCGGAGTGCAGACCTACACCTGTGGCACGAATAATATTCTTCAGAGTGCGTTGTTTAATCATGGCTTGGACCGCTTCAGCGCAAATTGCGAACTGGTATCAACAAAGGCTGGCGATAATAGCAGACCAGACCTTTGCTGAACACCAATCACCTTCATAGCCCTGATACATTCCATTAATCGGCCTGACGACGCAGGAATGCCGGGATGTCCAGGTAGTCCAGATCATCTTGCGGATTCGGGCTACGGGACGCCGCAGCACCGGCCTGAGCCTGGTTGCGCATCACGGTCGGACGGTCCAGGTCACGGTAGTTCACCGACGGCAGTTCCTGGCGCGAAGGCGCTGGAGCGGCAGCCGATTGGCTGGCGTGGCTGGCTTGGCTGTTATGCAGGGTGTTGTCGATAACCTTCACAGGCTTCTCGATTTTGGCACCCAGGCCGGTCGCAACCACAGTCACGTGCAGTTCATCGCGCATGTCCGGATCGATCACGGTACCGACTTTGACCATCGCGTGCTCGGAAGCGAAGGCTTCGATGATGCTACCCACGTCGGAGTACTCACCCAGGGACAGGTCAGGACCGGCGGTGATATTCACCAGGATGCCGCGTGCACCTTGCAGGTTCACGTCTTCCAGCAACGGGTTGCGGATAGCCGCTTCAGTGGCTTCACGTGCACGGTTCGGACCGCTGGCGCAGCCAGTGCCCATCATCGCCATGCCCATTTCGCTCATCACGGTACGTACGTCGGCAAAGTCGACGTTGATCATGCCTGGGCGCTTGATGATGTCGGAGATACCGCGAACGGCACCGGCCAGTACATCGTCAGCCTTGGCGAACGCGGACAGCAGGCTTGCGTCCTTGCCCAGGATAGTCAGCAGCTTCTCGTTAGGAATGGTGATCAACGAGTCGACGCTTTCAGACAGCAGACGGATGCCTTCGTCGGCGATCTGCATGCGCTTGCGACCTTCGAACGGGAACGGACGAGTCACCACAGCGACCGTCAGGATGCCCATTTCCTTGGCCACTTCGGCAATGATCGGCGCCGCACCGGTACCGGTACCGCCGCCCATGCCCGTGGTGATGAACACCATGTTGGTGCCTTGCAGCACTTCCGCAATACGCTCACGGTCTTCCAGGGCGGCTTGACGGCCGACTTCCGGATTGGCGCCAGCGCCGAGGCCCTTGGTCACGGCTGTGCCCAATTGCAGGATGGTCCGCGCGCCGATGCTTTTCAGCGCCTGGGCATCAGTGTTGGCGCAGATGAATTCAACGCCTTCAATGTTGCTCTTGACCATATGGTTGACAGCGTTGCCGCCGCCACCACCAACACCAATCACTTTGATGACCGGGCTGGCGGGGATGTTGTCTACGAGTTCGAACATGTTCCCTCTCCTTTCGTTTTCTCTAGTTTTTTCGCCTACTGCTTACTGCGGTGTTGCGGTAAATCGTTAGAAATTGCCCTTGACCCAAGCCTGCAGCCGCTCGAACAACGGCGCTTTCGCCTCGTCGTCGCTGCGGTAGCTGTCACGGTTGCTCGGGCCCGACAGGGAAATGCCGTCGGTCTGCTTTTGCAGCCCGTACAACAGCAAGCCCACACCGGTGGAATAAATCGGGTTGCGCACCACGTCGCCCAGGCCTTTGACGCCATGGGGTACGCCCAGGCGAACCGGCATGTGGAAGATTTCCTCGGCCAGTTCGACCGCGCCTTCCATCTTCGAGGTACCACCGGTCAGCACGATGCCGGCCGGGATCAAATCTTCGTAGCCGCTGCGGCGCAGTTCAGCCTGGATCAGGGTGAACAGCTCGTCGTAACGCGGCTCGACCACTTCAGCCAGAGCCTGGCGCGACAGTTCGCGCGGTGGACGGTCGCCCACGCTTGGCACCTTGATGGTCTCGCCGGCACCGGCCAGCTTGGCCAGGGCGCAGGCGTAGCGGATCTTGATTTCTTCGGCGTACTGGGTCGGCGTACGCAGCGCCATGGCGATGTCGTTGGTGACCTGGTCGCCGGCAATCGGGATCACGGCGGTGTGACGGATCGCACCCTCGGTGAAGATCGCGATGTCGGTGGTGCCGCCGCCGATGTCGACCAGGCAGACGCCCAGCTCTTTTTCGTCGTCGGTCAGTACCGAGTAAGCCGAGGCCAACTGCTCAAGAATGATGTCGTCGATTTCCAGGCCGCAGCGGCGCACGCATTTTTCAATGTTCTGTGCAGCGTTGACGGCGCAGGTCACCACGTGAACCTTGGCTTCCAGACGTACGCCCGACATGCCCAGGGGCTCGCGAACGCCTTCCTGGTTATCGATCACGTAGTCCTGCGGCAGGGTGTGCAGCACGCGCTGGTCAGCCGGGATCGCCACGGCCTGGGCAGCGTCGAGGACGCGCTCAAGGTCGGCCGAGCTGACTTCGCGGTCGCGGATCGCCACGATGCCGTGGGAGTTCAGGCTACGGATATGATTGCCGGCCACGCCGACGAACGCCGAGTGAATCCGGCAACCCGCCATCAGCTGCGCTTCTTCGATGGCGCGCTGGATCGATTGCACGGTGGACTCGATGTTCACCACCACGCCCTTCTTCAGGCCCCGGGACGGATGCGTGCCAATACCGACGATTTCGATGACGCCGTCTTCCCCGACCTCGCCCACCAGCGCCACCACCTTGGAGGTGCCGATATCGAGACCGACGATCATTTTGCCGCTTTGCACGTTTGCCATGGGTCCTGCCTCTTCTTAATTCTTCGCGACAGCGGGTTGCGCTGCCGTGGGCGCAGCCGGTTCACGCCAGCCGACGGCAAGGCCGTTGGCGTAACGCAGGTCGACGCTCGCAATGTTCGTAATCTGTTCTTTCAAGGTCTTGTCATAGATGGCAATGAAGCGGCGCATCTTTTCCACCAAGCGGTCGCGTCCCAGCAACAACTGGATGCCCGGGCCGGAACTGCCTGCCCCGGTCGTCAAAAACCAGCTGCCCCGTTCACGCAGTTCCAGGCGTGCAATGGAGAAGCCCAGTGGCCGCAGCATCTGGCTCAAGGCCTGGTACTGCTGCATCACTTGCTGCTGCGCCCGCTGCGGCCCGAACAGCTGCGGCAGGTGCTCGTAATTGGCCAGCTCACGCGGGGTGAATGCCTGGCCCTGGTTGTTCAACAACGCCTCGTCACCCCAACGGGCCACGGGCAGTTGTTCTTCCAGGCGGATCGTCACCTGGTCCGGCCACACGCGGCGGACCTCGGCATGGGCGATCCACGGCATCTGTTCCAACTCGGCGCGCATACCCGCCAGGTCGATGGTAAAGAAGCTCGCCGCCAGGTACGGGCCGATGCGCTGCTGTACCGCTTGCTGACTGATGTAACTCAGGTCGCCCTGTACGCTGATCTTGGTGATCGGCCGGTCGGCGTACGGCAATAGACGCTGTGCGCCCTCGTAAGTGCCGAAGCCCAACACCACCAGCAGCACCGGCCAGAACAGCGCCTTGAGGAAACCAAAATTGGCTTTCGGCAGGCGCGCCGACATCGGCTCTTTAGCCACCATTCGGCTGGCACCCCGTGGCACCGGCTTGCGGCTCGGTGCTTGTGGGGGCTGATGACGAAGCGATGCGCCTTTCATGTCTTAGCCTCTGGGCTCAATGCTTGCGGCCAGGATCGCCAGCACCAACTGCTGGAAGTCCAGACCGGCGGCACGGGCGGCCATAGGTACCAGGCTGTGATCGGTCATGCCCGGTGCAGTGTTGACTTCCAGGAACCAGAAATTCCCTTGGCCATCCTGCATCACGTCTGCCCGCGCCCAACCGGCGATACCCAGCGCCTCACAGGCTTTCGCCGTGAGGTCCATCAATTCCTGTTCCTTGGTTGCGTCGAGGCCGCACGGGATCCGGTACTGGGTATCGGAAGCCACGTACTTGGCGTCGTAGTCGTAAAAGGTGTGGGGCGTGCCCAATGCGATAGGCGGCAATACCTGGCCACGCAGGGTGGCGATGGTGTACTCGGGACCTTGGATCCACTGTTCCACCAACACTTGCGAATCGTAGGTACTTGCCGCTTTCCATGCGTCGATCAATTCGGCGGCCGAGTTCACTTTAGCCATGCCGATACTGGAGCCTTCATGGGCTGGTTTGACGATCAAAGGCAGGCCCAGTTCCTTGGCTGCAGAAATACAATCGTCTTCGCTGCACAGCACACTGTGACGCGGTGTTGGAATACCCAGGCTGTGCCACACCTGCTTGGTGCGCAGCTTGTCCATGGCCAGCGCCGAGGCGAGGATGCCGCTGCCGGTATAAGGAATGCCAGCGCACTCCAGCAGGCCTTGCATGCTGCCGTCTTCACCGCCACGGCCGTGCAGGATGATGAAGGCACGGTCGATCTTCTCGGCCTGCAGGCGAGCGAGGAAATCATCGCCCACATCGATGCCGAACGCGTTCACACCGGCGCTTTGCAGGGCTTCGAGCACGGCGTTGCCGGACTTGAGCGACACTTCGCGCTCGGCGCTCTTGCCGCCGAACAACACCGCCACGCGGCCGAAGTCGGCAGGCGTGATGGTCGAGAACAGGGAGCCGTAGTCAGTGGTCATTTCGACTTCCCCTGAGCGGCTGCAAACAGCGGACTGGCGAGCAACTTAGGTGCTAGACCACCGATATCACCAGCGCCCTGGCACAGCAGGATGTCGCCGGCACGCAGCAGCGGCTTGACGATCGGCGCCAGGTCCACACCGCGCTCGATGTAGATCGGGTCCAACTGGCCACGCTGGCGGATGCTGTTGCACAGCTTGCGGCTGTCGGCGCCCGGGATCGGCTCTTCACCGGCCGGGTAGACTTCCATCAGCAGCAGCACGTTGGCATCGGCCAGTACATTGACGAAGTCGTCATACAGGTCGCGGGTACGGCTGTAGCGGTGCGGCTGGTACACCATCACCAGGCGGCGCTCCGGCCAGCCACCCCGCACAGCCTTGATCACGGCGGCGACTTCGGTCGGGTGGTGACCGTAATCGTCCACCAGCATCACATCGCCGCCTTCTACCGGCAGTTGGCCGTAGACCTGGAAGCGACGGCCAACACCGGCAAAGCGCGACAGGCCTTCGACGATGGCTTCATCGCTGACGCCTTCATCGGTGGCGATGCAAATGGTCGCGAGGGAATTCAACACGTTGTGGTTGCCCGGCATGTTCACCGAGACGTCCAGCGGCTCACGGTCGGGACGCAGCACGGTGAAGTAGGTTTGCATGCCTTCCTGGCGCACATTGATCGCGCGCACGTCGGCGTCTTCGCTGAAGCCGTAGGTCACGGTCGGGCGCTTGACCTGCGGCAGGATTTCACGCACCACCGGATCATCCAGGCACACCACGGCCAGACCGTAGAACGGCAGGTTGTGCAGGAACTCGACGAAGGTTTTCTTCAACTTGTTGAAGTCACCGTCGTAGGTCGCCATGTGGTCGGCGTCGATGTTGGTGACCACGGCCACCAGCGGTTGCAGGTGCAGGAAGCTGGCATCACTTTCGTCGGCTTCGGCGATCAGGTAACGGCTGGTGCCGAGCTGGGCATTGGTACCGGCTGCATTCAGGCGGCCACCGATGACAAACGTCGGGTCCAGGCCACCGGCGGCGAACACCGAGGCGATCAGGCTGGTGGTGGTGGTCTTGCCATGGGTACCGGCGACGGCAATGCCGTGGCGGTAGCGCATCAGCTCGGCCAGCATCTCGGCGCGTGGCACCACGGGAATGCGGCGCTCAAGGGCCGTCGCCACTTCCGGGTTGGAGGTGTTCACGGCGCTGGAAACCACCAGCACGTCGGCCTCAGCGGCATTCTCGGCACGGTGGCCGATAAAGATCTGTGCGCCAAAGGATTTCAGGCGATCGGTGACCGGCGACTCTTTCAAGTCAGAGCCGGATACCTGATAACCCAGGTTCAGCAGCACTTCGGCAATGCCGCACATACCCACGCCGCCGATACCAACGAAGTGGATGCGACGGATGCGGCGCATCTCAGGTTGTGGCATGGCTTTCTGATTCTCAACCATGGGCCACCTCCAGGCAGATATCGACCACGGTGCGGGTTGCGTCAGGTTTGGCCAGGCGGCTTGCGGTGCTCGCCATGCTGTTGAGTCGTTCCGGTTGCATCAAAACCTCGGTCAGGCGTGCGGCCAAATCGGCGGCGCCAGTCGTTCTTTGCGGCAGCAGGAAGGCAGCGCCCTCCCCGGCCAAATATTCGGCGTTGCGGGTCTGATGATCGTCAATCGCATGGGGCAAAGGCACCAGCAAGGACGGCAGACCGGCGGCGGCCAGTTCACTGACGGTCAGCGCACCAGCGCGACAGACCACCAGGTCGGCCCAGCCATAGGCATGGGCCATGTCTTTGATGAAAGGCTGTACGTTCGCCTCCACACCGGCTTCGCGGTAACGCGTGGCGGTGACTTCATCGTGGTTCTTGCCGGCCTGGTGGAAGATCTCCGGGCGCAATTCTGCAGGGAGTTGCGCCACCGCTTCCGGCAGCAATTTGTTCAGCGGCTCGGCGCCCAGGCTTCCGCCCAGGATCAGCAGGTGCGCCTTGCGCCCGGCCAACGCCTGGCGGGCGATGTCCATGAACAGTTCGGTGCGCACCGGGTTGCCGGTGGTGCGGCGCTTGTCCGACGCACTGAACGTATTCGGGAACGCTTCACACACCCGTGCGGCCAAGGGCACCAGCAAGCGGTTGGCGGTGCCGGCGACGGCGTTCTGTTCGTGCACAATCACCGGCACGCCGGCGAGCTTCGCCGCCACACCACCAGGACCGGTCACATAACCGCCAAACCCGAGCACACACACCGGCTGCACGTCGCGAATCACTTTGCGCGCCTGCCACACCGCCTTGAGCAACACGAACGGCGCCTTGAGCAGGGACAGTTTGCCCTTGCCGCGCAGGCCGGTGACGTTGATCAGGTGCAGCGGCAAGCCAGCATTGGGCACCAGTTCATTTTCGATGCCGCGCGGTGTACCCAACCAGTGCACGGTGTAGCCACGGTTCTGGAATTCCCGCGCGCAGGCCAGTGCCGGGAACACATGGCCCCCGGTGCCGCCGGCCATGATCAGCACGTTAGCGCCCATGGGTCGGCTCCTCGGCGAAGTCGCTTTCGCTGAACTCCATCTCTTCGCTGCCCAGGTGGGTACGACTCTCCCACTCGATGCGCAGCAACAAGCCAAGACAGGCACAGCAGATCACCAACGAACTGCCGCCGTAGCTGAGGAACGGCAACGTCAGGCCCTTGGTCGGCAGCAGGCCGACGTTCACGCCGATATTGATCAGGAACTGGCCGATCCACAGGAAAGACAAGCCGTACGCCACGTAAGCAGCGAAATACTGTTTGGCCTTCTCGGCCCACATGCCGATGTACATGCCGCGCACACACACGAACACGAACAACGCGACGGTGCACAGCGAACCCACCACGCCCAATTCTTCGGCCAACACCGAGAACACGAAGTCGGTGTGCGCTTCCGGCAGGTAGAACTGTTTTTGCACGCTGTTGCCCAGGCCGACGCCCAGCCACTCGCCACGACCAAAGGCGATCAACGCCTGGGTCAATTGGTAACCGGAGCCGAACTGATCGGACCAGGGGTCGGTAAACGTGATCAGACGCGCCATCCGGTAGGGTTGCGCTTGCACGAGCACCGTCACCGCCGCCACCGCCAGCACCACCATCAAGGTGAAGCGGAACAGGCCCACGCCGCCGAGGAACAACATCGCCGCCGCCGCCCCCATCATCACGACGGTGGCCCCGAAGTCGGGCTCCATCAGCAGCAGGCCAGCCATGGGCAACAGCACGATGAACGGTTTGAAAAAGCCCATCCAGCTTTCGCGCACTTCTTTCTGGCGACGTACCAGGTAACCGGCGAGGTAAATCACCACGAACACCTTGGCGATTTCCGACGGCTGCACGTTGAACGCGCCGAAGCCGATCCAACGCATCGAACCGTTCACCTCCCGGCCGATGCCGGGCAGGATCACCATGATCAGCAAGCCGAACGCCCCGATCAGCATCAGCCAGCCCAGGCGTTGCCAGGTAGCGATGGGAATCATCATGGTAACGATGCAGGCACCGAGGCCGATCACCAGGTAAACCAAGTGCCGGATCATCATGTAGAGCGTGTTGCCCGACTGTACGGCAGCCACTTCAGAGGACGCCGAAGTGATCATCACCAACCCCAGGCCCAGCAACGCCAGGCAACCGGCGAGCATCGGGAAATCCAGGTCGATACCGCGCCCGGTAATGATCGGCGACGGGTACGGCTTGATGATGTTTCTGAAGTCGATACTCATGCCAAGGCCTCCACGGCGCGGGCGAACAGCTGACCGCGCTCTTCGTAGTTCTTGAACATGTCGAAGCTGGCGCACGCCGGTGACAGCAACACCGCATCGCCCGGCTGGGCCAGGGCTTTGCAGTGGGCGATGGCGTCGTCCAGCGACGTGGCGCGGACTTGCGGCACGGCATCGCCCAGGGCGGCGGCGATCAAGTCAGAATCGCGCCCGATCAGCACCACGGCACGGCAATGCGTGGCCACCGGGCCTTTAAGGTCCTTGAAGTCGGCGCCCTTGCCGTCGCCACCGGCGATCAGCACCAGCTTGCCTTCAATATCGGCGCCAAGGCCTTCGATGGCAGCCAGGGCCGCACCGACGTTGGTGGCCTTGGAATCGTTGTAATAGCTGACGCCGTGGAGGTCACGCACCCACTGGCAGCGATGCTCGAGGCCGCCGAAGGTGCGCAGGCTCGAGAGCATGGCGTCGAAGGGCAAGCCCACGGCATGCCCGAGCGCCAAGGCCGCAAGGGCGTTGGACTGGTTATGCGCGCCACGGATTTTCAGCTCGCGCACCGGCATCAGGTTCTGGAATTCGAAGGCCAGGTACTTCTCGCCGTGCTCTTCGCGGATGCCGAAGGCTTTGAAATCGGGTTTGCTCAGGCCGAAGGTCCAGCACGGCAGGCCCTCGCCCATCAGCGGACGGCTCAGCGCATCCTGGCGGTTGACCACCACTTGCTTGGCGCCGCGGAAGATTCGGTGCTTGGCCAGGTGATAGGCCGGCAGGCCGCTGTAGCGGTCCATGTGATCTTCGCTGACGTTCAAGACGGTGGCAACTTCGGCACCAAGGTCGTGAGTCGTTTCCAACTGGAAGCTCGACAGCTCCATCACGTACAACTCGATGTCGTCGCTGAGCAGGTCCAGCGCCGGCGTACCGAGGTTGCCGCCCACGGCGACACGCTTACCGGCCGCCACAGCCATCTCGCCGACCAGGGTGGTGACGGTGCTTTTTGCGTTGGAACCGCTGATCGCCACGATCGGCGCCTTCGCGTGACGCGCGAACAGGTCGATATCGCCGGACAGTTTCACGCCACGCGCCGCTGCGGCTTGCAGGGCCGGTGTCGCCAACGCCAGGCCGGGGCTCACGTAGAGCTCATCGGCGCGGCACAGAAACTCGACATCCAGCTCGCCACAACGCACTTCCACGTGCGGGTAGTCACGGCGCAGCGTGACCAGCTCCGGTGGATTTTCCCGCGTATCGGCCACAGCAAACGGCTTGCCCCGGTTCGCCAGGAAGCGAACCAGGGACATGCCGCTCTTGCCGAGGCCGACAACGATGCGGAAGTGGTCTGAAGCGATCAGGGACACTCGTTTCTACCTCAGTTTCAGGGTGGCAAGGCCGACCAGTACCAGAATCACGGTGATGATCCAGAAACGGACAATCACGCGTGGCTCAGGCCAGCCCTTGAGTTCAAAGTGGTGGTGAATCGGCGCCATGCGGAACACGCGGCGCCCGGTCAACTTGAAGGACGCCACCTGGATGACCACCGACAGGGTTTCCATCACGAACACACCGCCCATGATGAACAGCACGATTTCCTGGCGCACGATCACTGCAATGGTGCCGAGGGCTGCGCCCAGCGCCAGCGCGCCGACGTCGCCCATGAAGACTTGTGCGGGGTAGGTGTTGAACCACAGGAACCCCAGGCCGGCACCGATCAGCGCGCCGCAGAACACGATCAATTCACCTGCGCCCGGTACATAAGGGATCAGCAGGTATTCAGCGAATTTCACGTTACCCGACAGGTAGCAGAAGATGCCGAGCGCGCCGCCCACCATCACCGTCGGCATGATCGCCAGGCCGTCGAGGCCGTCGGTCAGGTTCACCGCGTTGCTGGAGCCGACGATCACGAAGTAGGTCAGCACCACGAAGCCGATGCCCAGTGGAATGCTGGCGTCCTTGAGCATCGGGATGATCAAGGTGGTTTCGACCGCGCTCGGCGCTGTCGTGTAGAGGAAAATCGCGGCGCCGAGGCCAAACACCGACTGCCAGAAATACTTCCAGCGGCTAGGCAGCCCCTTGGAGTTTTTCTCGATCACTTTGCGGTAGTCATCCACCCAACCGATGGCACCGAACAGCAAGGTCACCAACAGCACCACCCACACGTAGCGGTTATGCAGGTCGGCCCACAGCAGGGTGCTGATACCGATGGACGACAGGATCAGTGCGCCGCCCATGGTCGGGGTACCGGATTTGGACAGGTGCGACTGCGGGCCGTCATTACGGACCGATTGACCAATTTGCAGGTTCTGCAGGGTGCGGATCATCCACGGCCCCAGGAACAGCGACAAACACAGCGCAGTCAGCACACCCAGAATCCCGCGCAGGGTCAGGTACTGAAAGACCGCGAAGCCTTTGTGGAACTGTTGCAGATACTCAGCCAGCAGCAGCAGCATTAATGTTTCTCCGTACTTGAGCCACACAAGGCCGCGACGACGTTTTCCATCACCGCGCTGCGCGATCCCTTGATCAAAATGGTTGTGTGCGTGTCGTGTTCAGCCGCCGTCAGCGCCTGGATCAGCTCGGCCTGGGTCGCGAAATGCCGCGCACCGGGCCCGAACGCGTTGACGGCATGCGCCATGTTCGGGCCGACGGCGTAGAGCGCATCGACTTTGCCGCTGGCGTAAGCGCCGACTTCGCGGTGGGACTGCTCGGCCCAGTCGCCCAGTTCGGCGATATCGCCCAGTACCAGCACCTTGCGAGTGTCGAAGCCTTTGAGCAGGTCGATAGCGGCGCAGACCGAGGACTGGTTCGCGTTGTAGGTGTCGTCGATCACGCGCATGCCGTTAGTTGCCAGTTGCGCGACGGTGCGGCCCTTGACCGGCTGCACTGCGCCCAGGCCAGTGGCGATACCAAACAACGACACGCCCAAGGCATAGGCCGCAGCGGCAGCGGCCAAGGCATTGGCGACGTTATGGTTGCCCAGCAGGTTCAACTGCACGTGTTCGTTGCCTTGCGGGGAGTGCAAGGTAAAGGACGGGCAGCCACGGGCATCGACGGTGATAGCGGATGCGTGAAAATCGGCGGCGGCGTTGAGCACGGCAAACGTCAGGACCTTGCGACCGGCGGCGCGTACACGCCAGGTTTCGAAGGCCTTGTCGTCCAGATTCAATACCGCTGTGCCCGAAGCGTCGAGACCTTCGAGGATTTCACCCTTGGCTTCGACGATTTTTTCCGGGCCACCGAACTCACCGACATGGGCGGTACCGGCGTTGTTGATAATCGCGACGTGGGGCTTGGTCAGCGCCACGGTGTAGGCGATTTCGCCGACGCGCGAAGCCCCCAGTTCGATCACCGCCGCCGTGTGTTCCGGGGCCAGTTCGAGCAGGGTCAGGGGTGCGCCGAAATCATTGTTGAGGTTGCCACGGGTAGCGAGCACCGGGCCGCGCGTGCGCAGCACACCGGCGAGCAGTTCCTTGACCGTGGTCTTGCCGCTGGAGCCGGTGATGGCCGCAACGGGATTAGTGAATGCGGCACGGTTCAACGCCCCCAGTTGGCCGAGGGCCAGGCGCGTGTCGGCGACCAGCAGTTGCGGCAATGCAGCGTCCGCCACTTCACGCTGCACCAAGGCACCTACAGCCCCTTTGGCGGCGACGTCGTTCAGGTAGTCGTGACCATCGAAGCGCGGGCCGGCGAGCGCGACAAACAGTTGCCCCGGCTTGATGTTGCGACTGTCGATACTGACGCCGTCGAAGCTGCAATCGCTCGACAGCACTCGGGCCGACAGGGCCTGGGCCAGCTCGTTGAATGTCATCGCTTTAAGCATGGGCGACCTCCCAGGCCGTCAAGGCGTGATCGGCCTCGACCAGATCGGAGAAGGCATGGCGTTCGCCGTTGATTTCCTGATAGTCCTCGTGACCTTTACCGGCCAGTACCACCACGTCGTCAGCGCTGGCGCTGGCGATCAATTGGGCAATGGCCGCACCGCGACCGGCGACGAAAGCAGCCTTGGACACGTCGTTGAAGCCCGCGCGGATGTCGTCGAAAATCTGGCTCGGGTCTTCGCTGCGCGGGTTGTCGTCGGTGACGAGCACGCCATCGGCCAAGCGCTCGACGATCTCGGCCATCAACGGACGCTTGCCGCGATCGCGATCACCGCCACAACCGAACAGGCACAGCAATTTGCCCTTGGCGTGTGGGCGCAGGGCTTCCAGGACTTTTTCCAGGGCGTCGGGGGTGTGGGCGTAATCGACCACCACCAGCGGCTGCTTGCCGCCACCAAGGCGCTGCATGCGACCGGCCGGGCCCTCAAGCTTGGGCAGCACGCGCAGGATTTCATCCAGGGCGTAATCCAGGCCGAGCAGCGCACCGATGGCGGCGAGGACGTTGCTCAGGTTGAAGCGCCCGAGCAACGTGCTGCGCAAATGGTGTTCGCCCTGAGGCGTGACCAACGTGGCGCGCACGCCTTCGTCATTAAATTGCGCTTCGCGGCAGAACAGGTACGCGCTGGAATCTTCCAGGCTGTAGCTGATCAGGCGCGCTTCGCTGTCTTCGGCGGCCAGTTGGCGGCCGAATGCGTCATCCAGGTTGACCACCCGGCACTTCAGGTCATTCCAGGCAAACAGCTTGGCCTTGGCGGCGGCGTAAGCCTCCATGGTGCCGTGGTAGTCCAGGTGATCGCGGGACAAGTTGGTCATCACCGCCACGTCAAAAGCCAGGGCGGTAACGCGGCCCTGATCCAGGCCGTGGGACGAAACTTCCATGGCGACCGCCTTGGCTCCGGCCTTTTTCAGGTCGGCCAGGGTCGCTTGCACGGCGATCGGGTTCGGCGTGGTGTGCAGGCCGCTTTGCAGCGCGCCATAAAAGCCGGTGCCCAAGGTGCCGACGATGCCGCAGTGCTGCCCCAACAGGTCAAGCGCTTGCGCGACCAGCTGGGTCACGCTGGTCTTGCCGTTGGTACCGGTGACGCCCACCAGGTTGAGGTGACGGCTCGGGTCGCCATAGAAGCGACCGGCAATATCCGACAACTGTTTTGCCAACCCTTTAACCGGAATCAACGGCACATCGGTGATCGGCAGCACGGTGGCGCCTTCCACTTCATAAGCCACTGCCGCAGCACCGCGCTGCAACGCATCGGCGATATGCGCACGGCCATCGTACTTACCGCCCGGCACCGCCAGGAACAGGTCACCGGCGCGTACGTTACGGCTGTCCAGCGTCAACTCGCGAATCAACAGATCACGACCGGCGTGGGCAAAAATCTTGTTCAGGCTAAGAGACATCAGCCGCGCCCTCCATTGGCTTTTACAGCAGCGGCCGGTGGTCCGGCGTTCGCTTGTTGGGTCGGCGGCAGGTTGTCCGGCGTGATGTTCATCAGGCGCAGGGTGCCGGACATCACTTTGCTGAACACCGGCGCCGAGACCAGGCCACCGAAGTAACCGGCTTTGCTCGGTTCATCGATCACCACGACGATGGCGTAGCGTGGGTCGCTCATCGGGCCGAAACCGGCGAACAGCGAGCGGTAGGAGTTTTCGGCGTAGCCCTTGGTGCCAACCGATGTCTTACGCGCCGTACCCGACTTGCCGGCCACGTGGTACGCCGGCACCTGGGCACGGAACACGCCACGAGGGGCTTCGATCACTTGTTGCAGCATGCCTTGCATGGTCTTGGCGACGTTTTCAGGGATCACCTGGGTGGCTTTCGGTGCCTCGTCGACGTGGATCAGGCTCAGTGGAACCATGCGGCCATTATTCGCCAATACAGAGAAAGCATGAGCCAATTGGATCGCCGTCACCGACAGGCCGTAACCATAGGAAAGCGTGGCGGTCTCGGCCTTTTTCCAGTCGCGGTAGTTCGGCAGGTTACCCACGCGCTCGCCGGGGAAATCCAGGCCGGTGGGTTGGCCCAAACCGATCTTCTGTGCGAGGTGGTAGATGGTTTCGCCGCCAATATCGAAGGCGACCTTACTCATGCCCACGTTACTGGAGTTGATCAGGATACCTGTCAAATCCAGCACCGGACCTTCGGTGCGCGATACGTCACGAATGGTGTATTTGCCTAACTGCAACGTGCCCGGATACACCTCGACCTTGTCACTGGGTTTCCAGCGCCCGGTTTCGAGGGCGGCACTCATGGAGATGGCTTTCATGGTCGAACCCGGCTCGAACACGTCGATCATGGCGCGGTTGCGCATCATCGCCGGTTGCAGGTTGCGACGGTTATTCGGGTTGTAGGTCGGCTGGTTGACCATGGCGAGGATCTCGCCGGTCTTGACGTCCATGATCACCAGGCTGCCGGCCTTCGCGCCGTTCTCGATGATCGCGTTACGCAGCTCGCGGTTGGCCAGGTATTGCAGGCGCAGGTCAATCGACAACGCCAAGGGCTTACCGGCCTTGGCGTTTTTGGTGACTTGGACATCCTTGATCAGCCTACCGCGCCGATCCTTGATGACTTGTCGTTTGCCGGGAACCCCGGCCAGCCATTCATCGTAGGCCAGTTCCACACCTTCGCGGCCGTGGTCATCGATGTCGGTAAAGCCAACCATATGCGCGGTGGTTTCACCGGCTGGGTAGAAACGACGGAATTCCTCGATGCCGTAGACACCGGGGACTTTAAGGTCGAGCACTTGCTGGCCTTGCTCGGGGGTCAAGCCGCGCACCAGGTAGATGAATTCTTTGTTGGCCTGGGCCTCAAGGCGTTCAGCCAAGGCTTTCGGGTCCTGGCCCAGGGCGGCAGCGAGTTGCGGCCAGCGGTCTTTGGCGACCTGCAATTCTTTGGCGTTGGCCCACAGGGTAGTCACCGGTGTACTGACGGCCAGGGGCTCGCCATTACGGTCGGTGATCAGGCCGCGGTGCGCAGGAATCGGAATATGCCGCAGGCTGCGGGCGTCGCCCTGGCCGATCAGGAAGTCGCGGTCGACCACTTGCAGGTCGATGATCCGCCAGGCGATCGCACCCACCATCAATGCCAGCAAGCCGAGCATCAGGCGGAAACGCCATGGGTAGAGTGCGCCCTCGAGTTTCATCATGGCGCCACCATGCGAACGTCAGCCGCGCCCGGAATGTGCATTTTCAGCTGTTCGGTGGCCAGCACTTCGATGCGGCTATGGGCCGTCCAGGTACTTTGCTCCAGGATCAACCGACCCCATTCCGCTTGCGCCTTGTCACGCACGCTCAATTCCCCGTACAGGGTGTTGAGCAGTTGACGGTTGTAGTGGGCGCTGTAGGACACCGCAATCGCGGAAACCAGCACGCCGACAAACAACAGCAACATAAAGAAGCTGCCGCCCGGGAGGGGCTTGGCGAAAAGCTTGCTCACCGCAACTTCTCCGCAACACGCATGACAGCGCTACGGGAACGTGGGTTGGCCTTGAGTTCGGCTTCGGAAGCGAACTGCGCTTTGCCATGGATTTTGATTTTCGGCACAAAAGCTTCGAAACGCACCGGCAGGTTGCGCGGCAGGTTGTCGGACTCGCCCTTGACCAGGCGGCGCATGAACAATTTGACGATACGGTCTTCCAGGGAGTGGAAGCTGATCACCACCAGGCGCCCCCCCACTTCCAGGGCCTCGAGGGCAGCCTCGAGGCCGGCCTCCAGGTCGCCCAATTCGTTGTTGACGTGAATGCGCAGGCCCTGGAACGCACGGGTGGCCGGGTTCTTGCCCTTTTCCCACGCTGGGTTGGCGACCTTCAGCACTTCGGCCAGGTCAGCGGTGCGTTCAAACGGCTGGATTTCGCGACGCTCGACCACGGCGCGAGCCATGCGACCGGCGAAGCGCTCTTCACCGTATTCCTTGAACACACGGGCGATTTCTTCCACTGGCGCGGTGGCGATGAACTGCGCAGCACTCACGCCACGGGTCGGGTCCATGCGCATGTCGAGCGGACCATCGTTCATGAAACTGAAGCCGCGCTCAGGGTCATCGAGCTGTGGCGAAGACACGCCCAGATCGAGCAAAACCCCGGCCACCTTGCCTGCCATGCCGCGCTCGGCGACTTCGGCACCCAGCTCGGCAAAGCTGCGCTGCACAACGACAAAGCGGCCGTCTTCGGCCGCTAGCGCTTGCCCGGTGGCAATCGCTTGGGGGTCTTTGTCGAACCCGAGGAGCTTACCGTCGGACCCGAGCTGGCTGAGTATCAACCGGCTATGCCCGCCCCTGCCGAACGTGCCATCCAAATAGCAGCCATCCGCGCGTACGGCGAGAGCCTCAACGGCTTCGTCAAGCAGTACGGTGATGTGGTTAAAGCCGCTATCAATAGTCACAGGATCAAATCACGCAGTTCATCAGGCATGGCGCCCGGTTGTTGAATAGCAGCCAGGTCAGCTGCAGAAACAGCATCCCAGGCATCTTCGTCCCACAATTGGAACTTGTTCAGTTGGCCGACCAGCATTGCGCGCTTGTCGAGCTTGGCGTACTCGCGCAAACGCGGGGGCACCAGGAAACGACCGCTGCCATCGAGCTCGAGGTCGACGGCATTACCGATCAGCAAACGCTGCAGGCGGCGGTTTTCTTCACGCAATGAAGGCAGGGCGCGCAACTTGGTTTCAATCAACTCCCACTCATCGAGCGGGTAAACACATAAACAAGGGTCAACGGCATCAATGGTGATGATCAACTGTCCGGAACTTCGCGAAATGAGCTCGTCACGATACCGGCTCGGCATGGCGAGACGGCCTTTTGCATCGAGACTGATAGCGTTAGCTCCGCGAAACACAGATGCGTTTCTCCAAATTTTAGCGTTTTACGTTCAAAAAACCCACTTTGTGCCACTTTCCGCCACTTGCGCACACTATAGGAATGCGCCCACCACACCGTCAAGGCGCGGATTCAAGGAAAAGCCTTACAGAACGGAGATTTAGGAGCGCAAACGGAGGAGAAACCAGAGTTCGACGGTATTTTTGGCCCAACAAGCGCAGATAGCTCAAAGCGCTATAGGCTAAAGTTAAAGTAATTTATTAAGAGTAAGATTTTTTTGGTATTACGAAGATGCATCTGCCAATGATTTGGCAGGGAGGGATTCTTGCGTTACTACCGGGTTTCTGCCCGAGATTCGGACAGAAGGAAAAAGGTGGAGAGTCGATCTATAAGCCGGGTTCTGTCTTGAACAGTCATTCGTCTACGATGGCCATCACTGGACATCTTTAGCAACCTACCCGGTCCCAGCGCGGGCCACGCCTTGGGACCCTATTTGGTCTTGCTCCAAGTGGGGTTTACCTAGCCACGAACTGTTGCCAGTCGCGCGGTGCGCTCTTACCGCACCTTTTCACCCTTACCGGCACCGAAGTGCTTAGGCGGTTATTTTCTGTGGCACTTTCCGTAGGCTCACGCCTCCCAGGCATTACCTGGCACTTCGCCCTATGGAGCCCGGACTTTCCTCCCCCCCCTAATTTTCATAGAAGGCAGCGACTGTCCAATCGACTCTCCGCCGCGCAGGTTAACGGCACGGCGGAGTTAGGACAAGTATTAAAAGTACAGCAATGCCATCACCTTCGGACGAAATACCGGTTTAACCCCGGAACTATTCGGCTTTCTGTTTATCCAGCGCAACTTGATACAGCACATTCTTGCGTGCACCGGTAATTTCAGCGGCCAACGCCGCAGCACGCTTGAGGGGCATTTCCTTCAGCAGCAAGTCCAGCACACGCATCGCCTCGCTACTGACGGCGTCCTCGCTTTCCGGTGCCGTCCAGCCCGCCACCAGCACCACACACTCGCCGCGCTGCTGATTGCTGTCGCCTTCGACAAACCCGCGCAGCGCCTCCAAGGGCAGCCCCTTGAGGGTTTCGAACGTTTTGGTCAGCTCACGGGCCAGCAGCGCCAGGCGCTCGCCGCCAAAGACCAGCTCCATGTCCTGCAGGCATTCAAGGATGCGATGAGGCGCTTCGTAGAAAATTAAGGTGCGCGGCTCTTCCTTTAACGCTTGAAGACGCGCACGCCGCCCTACCGCCTTGGCCGGCAAGAAACCTTCGAAGATAAAGCGGTCGGAAGGCAGGCCGGCCGCCGACAATGCAGCGATCAGCGCGCAGGCTCCCGGAACAGGCACTACATTGATACCAGCGGCCCGCGCTTGGCGCACCAGATGGTAGCCAGGGTCGGAGATCAGCGGGGTACCCGCGTCGGAGATCAGCGCCACGTCGTCGCCCGCCAGCAGGCGCACGATAAAACGGCTGCCTTCTTCGCGCTCATTGTGTTCGTGGCAGGCCGCCAAGGGCGTGCTGATACCAAAATGCTGCATCAACCGCTGGGAGTGCCGTGTGTCTTCGGCCGCGATCAATTTAACCTCGCGCAACACTTTAAGCGCCCGGGCACTGATGTCGTCCAGGTTGCCAATGGGCGTCGCCACGACAAAAAGCGAGCCTGCAGTGGAATTCAAAGGACCTGGAGCAGTCAAAACGCACACCTCGATGGTTGGCAAAAGCCACATTGTAGCGCGTAGGCGCCTTGAAAATATGCCATCACGGCCGATGCCTTTTCAGCCTTCCGTAACCAATATCAACATTTGCACGACCTAAATCGACGGTTTCACGCCAGTAACATCGCGCCTGGGCCAGTGCTTGGGTACAATTCCACGCTAATTTGATCGGTATCAGGAACACTTACATGATCGCTTGCCTGCGGCTGCTCTCCGCCCTCTGCCTCGCTGCCTTATTGGCCGCGTGTGCCAGCTCGCCCTCGTCCAGCCTTGGCGACCTTCCACGGACCCCGGACGCCAGTATCGAGCAACTGCTCGAACAGGCCACTACCGCCAAGACGCCAGAACAGGCGGCTATGCTGCGCCTGAGCGCAGCCGACCTGGCCTACAAACAGAACAATCCTGGCCGTTCGTCGCAGATACTTGCGCAGGTGCCCCTGGATGTTCTCAAGCCAGCCGCGCAAGTATTTGCCAGCACCCTGGCCGCCGAACTGGCCATGACGCGCAACCAGCCCAAGGCCGCGCTGACCGCCTTGAACCACCCGAGCCTGCAAAACCTGAAGGACCTGCCGCCTGAACAGCAGATCCGCACTGGTACTGTGCATGCCCGTGCTTATGAAGCCGATGGCCAGACCCTGGCCGCCGCCCGCGAGCGCGTTGCCATGGCCCCGCTGCTCACAGGCGATGCCGCCAACAGCAACCACGAAGCCATCTGGGCATTGATCGCCGCCCTGCCGGCCGAACAGCTGCAAGCCAGCGGCAACCCGGTGTTGGACGGCTGGATCACCCTGGCCCAGGCGGTCAAGGGCGCCGGTACGCTGGAGCAACAACAAGCCGCCATCGACACCTGGCGCGCGCAGAACCCGGGCCACCCGGCTGCCGTGCAACTGCCGACGCCGCTCACCAAGCTCAAGGAACTGGCCAGCCAGCCCCTGAACAAGATCGCCCTGCTGCTGCCGCAGGATGGCCCGCTGGCCTCCGTCGGCAAGGCGCTGCGTGAAGGTTTCATGGCTGCGCACTACCAGGCCGAACAGGCCGGGCAGAAGCCGCCGGTGATCGAGTTCTATGACAGCTCACGCCTGACCTCCATCGATGAGTTCTACGCCAAGGCCCAGGCCGCCGGCGTACAGTTGGTGGTCGGCCCGCTGGAGAAGCCGCTGGTCAAACAACTCAGCGCGCGCCCGCAATTGCCAATCACCACCTTGGCACTGAACTACAGCGAGACGGATCGCAGCCCTGCGCAGTTGTTCCAGTTCGGCCTGGCCGCGGAAGACGAAGCCCGCGAAGTCTCGCGCCGTGCCCGGGCCGACGGCCTGCATCGTGCTGCGGCCATGGTGCCGCGTGGCGAATGGGGTGAGCGTGTCTACAAGGCCTTCCGTCAGGATTGGGAAGCCAACGGTGGCACGGTCATGGGGGTTGAGTACGTTGATCAGCCAGTGGCCCTGGCCCAGCAGATCGCCGACCTGTTCCAACTGCGCAAAAGCGAAGGCCGTGCCAAGAGCCTGCAAAGCACCGTCGGCACCGACGTAGCCGCGCAGCCGTCGCGTCGCCAGGACATCGAGTTCATCTTCCTGGCTGTGACCCCGCAATTGGCCCAGCAGATCAAGCCAACCCTGAACTTCCAATACGCCGGCGATGTGCCGGTATACGCCACGTCCCACGTATTCAGTGCCAGCGGCGACAAGAACCAGTACCTGGACATGACCAACGTGATGTTCTGCGAAACCCCTTGGCTGCTCAACACCACCGACCCGCTGCGCAACCAGGTTGCCGCACAATGGCCGCAGGCCAACGGCAGCCTTGGCCGTCTGTACGCGATGGGCGTCGATGCCTACCGCCTGGCGCCACGCCTGGGGCAACTCAAAGCGTTGCCGGATACCCGCGTTGACGGCCTGTCGGGCAACCTGGGCATCAGCGCCAACCAACGCGTTGATCGCCAGATGCCTTGGGCGAAATTCGTCGGCGGCGAGATCCAGCGCCTGCCGGACACCCCTCGCTGATGCCTGAGAGGTCCAGCGCACAAAGCGGCAAGGATGCCGAACTTCAAGCGCTGAAATACCTGCAACACCAGGGTCTGCGCCTACTGGCGCAGAACTGGTTATGTAAACGTGGCGAGCTTGATCTGGTCATGCTTGACGGCGATACAGTAGTATTCGTCGAAGTCCGCTACAGAAAACACGCACAATGGGGTGGCGCGCTCGCCAGTATTGACGGGCGCAAGCGTCAGAAGCTGATACTCGCCGCGCAGTTCTTCCTGCAAAAAGAGCATCGCTGGGCCGACGCCCCCTGCCGTTTCGATGTGGTTGCCCTAGAAAGCACACCGTCTGGTCAGGCTGATCTGAACTGGCTCAAAGATGCCTTCGACAGCTGATTCACCGGACATCTTCACCCAACACTTTTGCTCTTTGCTTTGCGGGCTGCACATTCCTGTGCCAAACAGCCGCGCTACTTAAGGTCACACAGATGGACATGCAATCCCGAATTCGCCAGCTTTTCCAGGCCAGCATCGACACCAAGCAACAGGCGATGGACGTACTTGCACCGCACATCGAGCAAGCCAGTCAGGTCATGGTCAATGCGCTGCTCAACGAGGGCAAAATGCTTTCGTGCGGCAACGGCGGTTCGGCCGGCGATGCCCAGCATTTCTCGTCCGAGCTGCTCAACCGCTTCGAGCGTGAGCGTCCGAGCCTGCCGGCCATCGCCTTGACCACCGACTCGTCGACGATCACCTCGATCGCCAACGATTACAGCTACAACGAAATCTTCTCCAAGCAGATCCGCGCCCTGGGCCAACCAGGTGACGTGCTGCTGGCGATTTCCACCAGCGGCAACTCGGCGAATATTATTCAAGCGATCCAGGCCGCACATGATCGCGAAATGATTGTCGTAGCATTGACCGGACGCGATGGTGGAGGCATGGCCTCGCTGCTGTTGCCCGAAGACGTGGAGATTCGCGTTCCGGCCAATGTCACCGCACGTATCCAGGAAGTCCACCTGCTGGCGATCCATTGCCTGTGCGATCTGATCGACAGCCAACTGTTTGGGAGTGAAGAATGACCGTTAACCGCCTCAGCCTTTTGGCCATCACCCTGTGCCTCGCTATCAGCGGCTGCAGCACGGCCATCACTGCAACACGTGACACCCCTATTCAGGATGACAAGGGCACCCGTACCTTCGGCAGCAAGATCGATGACTCGCTGATCGAAACCAAGGTCGAAGTCAACGTCGCCAAAGCCGCTCCAGATCTGGGCAACGGTGCTTCACGCATCGTCGTCACCAGCTTCAACGGCGTGGTACTGCTGGCCGGCCAGACACCGCGCGCCGACCTCAAGTCCCAGGCCGAACAAGCCGCCGCGGCCGTGCAGCGGGTCAAGAAGGTTCATAACGAACTGCAGGTGATGGACCCGATCACCCTGCTGGCCATCAGCAACGATGCCCTGCTGACCACCAAGATCAAGGCGCAGATGCTCACCGATAACGCGATTCCCGGTTCGCGCATCAAAGTCGTGACCGACAACGGTATCGTTTACCTGATGGGCCTGCTGACCCAGGCTGAAGCCACTCGCGCCGCCAACCTGGTGCAGGGCGTGTCGGGCGTACAGAAAATCGTCAAGGTCTTCGAGTACATCGATTGATGTAACCGACAGCCACAAAAAAGGGCGCCTTACACAGGCGCCCTTTTTTATTAACGAATGTTTACTGGTACTGCGAGTACGGGTTGCCCTGGAACTGGTTGTTCTGCTGTGGCGCCTGTTGCTGGGCACCTGGCTGGCCGTACTGCTGGCCTGGGATCGGGCCGAGGTTCACTTCCACGCGACGGTTCTGGGCACGGCCGTTGACATCAGCATTGCTGGCAATCGGGTTATCCGGGCCGGCACCGCGAGCGCTCAAGTTCGCACCGTTGACGCCTTGGGAGGTCAGGTAGTTGGCCACGCTCTGCGCACGGCGCTGGGACAGGTCCATGTTCAGTTGGCGGCTACCGGTGCTGTCGGTGTAGCCCACGATCTGGATGGTGTTCTGGTTGAACTGCTTGAGGGAGTTGGCCAGGTTATTCAGCGGCTGGTAGAAGCTGCTGGAGATCGCGTCGGAGTTGGTGGCGAAGGTGATGTTGCCGGGCATGATCAGCTTGATTTGGTCGCCCTGGCGCTGAACTTCAACACCGGTGTTGGCCATGCTTTCACGCAGTTTCTTTTCTTGCTGGTCGGCATAGTAGCCATAGCCTGCGGCACCGGCACCTGCAACGACCGCGCCGATCAGCGCGCCTTTGCCACGGTTGTTATGGTCGATGGCGGCACCGGCCAATGCACCGGCCAGGGCACCCAGGCCACCGTACTTGGCAGTCTTGCTCATACCGCCGGATTCATTACTCGCCTGTCCCTGGCTGCTGCCGTCATAAGGGTTAGGTGATGCGCAGCCAGACAACAGGGCTACGACCGTAGCAACAACAAGCAGACGACGCGAAGTGAACATGAAGGGAGCTCCTACTTTTGCATTCTGAGGTGCAGAGGACATTGGCAATGGACCTGTGCCGAGTTTTGAACGCGACAAACGGTAAAAATTCCGTGCCTACAGAAACCGTAGCAGACCCACGCTGAACACGACCTGAGTTTTTGCTACAACGCTTGCCAATCCTGGCCAGAGAACAGCGCCGCCCCCGCAATTATTCCTTCACGCCCGCACAAAAGGGTTCTCACGCATTTCATCACCCAAGCGGGTATCCGGCCCATGGCCGGTCACCACCGTCGCGCCTTCATCCAGCGTGTACAACCGTTGTTTGATCGAACGCACAATGGTCGCCTGGTCCCCGCCCCACAAATCTGTACGCCCGATACCGCGACGAAACAGCGTGTCACCCGCAATCAGCAGCTTGGCATCGGCAAACCAGAAACTCATCGACCCCGGCGTATGCCCCGGCGTGTGCAACGCCACGCCGCAACCGCAGGCCAATTCCTCATCATCTTCCAGCCAGCGATCAGGCGAAGGCACCGGGGTGTAGGGAACGCGAAACATCTGGCATTGCATTTCCAGATTGTCCCAGAGAAATTGATCTTCCTTGTGCAAGTGCAATGTAGCGCCGGTCTTCTCTTTCAACTGTCCGGACGCCAGGAAGTGATCCAGGTGGGCATGGGTGTGGATGATGCTGACCACCTTGAGGCCCAAGGCATCGAGCCGCGCCAGGATCAGCTCATGGTTGCCGCCCGGGTCGACTACGATGGCTTTTTTGCTGATCGGGTCGCCGATGATGGTGCAGTTGCACTGCAGCGGGCCGACGGGAAAGGTCTCGCGGATGAGTGCGGCGTGTTCAATATTCATCGGTGCTCCAGCAGGCTCTATGGCATATTCGGCACAGAGTATGGTTGACGATACCCCTGACCCGAAAGGGAGCATGGCGTCCCGAGTACCAAAGGCTAAGCTTTCCAAGCGCCATTGAAGAACAATCCAAGACCGCAACCGCGCCGCGCTGGAGCGAGCCCCATGGCGAATCAGCTGATCATCTGCGAACACTGCGACTGTGTGTACGAAAAAGTCACGCTCGCCAAACATCAAAAAGCCCATTGCGTGCGCTGCGCGGGCGTACTCCAGCGTTACAACGGCCTGTCAGTACAGCAGCGTCTCGCCCTGACCCTGACCGCCGCCGTGTTATGGACTTTCGCCAATTTCTATCCGGTGATGAGCATCAGCCTGCAAGGCCTGAAAAACAGCGCCACCCTATGGGATTCAGTGGTTGCGCTGAGTCTGGGGCCGATTACCTTTATCGCCTTGGTGGCCGCTATTTCCATCATCATCGCACCGGTGTTTCAGCTATTGCTGCTGACCTGGGTGCTGAGTTTTGCCCTCTCGGGCAGACGTTCGCCCGCCTTCAAGCTATGCATGCGCTGGCTGGAAGCGCTCAGACCTTGGAGCATGCTGGAAGTGTGCCTGCTCGGTGCGATGGTGGCCGTGTTCAAGCTGGCCGGTATGCTGGATGTGATCCCCGGCACCGGGCTATTTGCCCTGGCGGCGCTCAGCCTGTTGCTGATCCGTATTGCCGGTCGTGACGTGCGCGACCTGTGGGACGCCGTATGAACCCGCCACCGACTGCCAGCGAGCTTAACCTGTGCCTGTGCCACAGTTGTGGCCTGTCTGCCGACATCAGCACCGGCGCGCCGGAATGCCAGCGCTGTGACGCCCCCCTGCACCGGCGCAAAGTCAACTCACTGACGCGTACCTGGGCCTATATGCTGACGGCGCTGGCGTTTTATGTGCCGGCCAACCTGCTGCCGGTGATGAACACCACCATGCTCGGTTCAGGCGCAGATAGCACCATCATGAGCGGCGTGCTGGAGTTCTGGCAGCATGGTGCGTGGGACATTGCACTGATTATTTTCATCGCCAGCATCGCGGTGCCGGGCATCAAGTTTGTGTCGTTGACGCTGCTGCTGGTCACCGTGCAGCGCAACAGCCGCTGGGCGCGCAAAGAGCGCTCGAAGCTGTTTCGGTTTGTCGAACTGATCGGCTACTGGTCCATGCTCGACGTGATCGTGGTTGCGCTGGTGGCCGCGTTGGTCAAGTTCCAGGCCCTGGGCACTATCGAGCCACGCCTGGGCATTCTGTTTTTCGGCCTGGTGGTGGTGTTTACCATGCTGGCCGCCATGAGCTTCGACCCGAGGCTGATCTGGGAAACCCCACACACCAAGGATACCTCGGATGACGTCACCCACCCCTGACACCCCGCAAACCCCAGGCTCGCCGGCCGTCAAGACTCGGCGTTTCAGCGTTTCGCTGGTTTGGATCGTACCGATCGTTGCGGTGTTGGTGGGGATTTCGCTGGTGGTTCACAGCGTGCTCCAGCAAGGCCCGACCATCATCCTTAACTTCAAGACCGGCAGTGGCCTGACCGCGAATAAAACCGAGGTCAAATACCGCAACGTGGTGATCGGCCAAGTGACCGAAGTGGCCTTGAGTGACGACCAGAAAAGCGTCAACGCCACCGTGAAGCTGGCCAAGCAGGCCGACAGCTTTACCCGCGCCGACTCGCAGTTCTGGGTGGTACGCCCGCGCATCGGCGCCGGCGGCGTGTCCGGCATCGACACCCTGCTCTCTGGCGACTATATCGGCGCCGACATTGGCCAGTCCGAGACCCGCGCCAAACAGTTTACCGGCCTGGAAAACCCGCCGCCCATCACTTACGGCGAACCGGGCAAGCGCTTCACCCTGCACACGCAGAACCTGGGTTCGCTGGATATCGGCTCGCCGGTGTATTACCGCAAAATCGAGGTCGGCCAGGTCGTGGCGTACAAGCTGGATGCCGAAGGCAAGGGCGTCGATATCGAGGTATTCGTGCACGCGCCCAACGATGTCTACGTCACCGAAAACACGCGGTTCTGGAACGCCAGCGGCATCGACCTGAGTGTGGGCGCCAATGGCTTCGCGCTGAAAACCGAATCGCTGTCGTCCATGCTGGTCGGCGGTATCGCTTTCCTGGCACCGCCTTACAGCCCCAACGACAAGCCGGCCAGTGAAGAGCGCACGTTTGAACTGTTCGACGATCAGCTCGCCGCCCTCGCCCCGCCCAATGGCCAGGGGCAATACATGAGCCTGCGCTTCGACCAGGCGCTGCGCGGGCTCAAGGTCGGCGCACCGGTGGAATTCCTCGGCGTCGAGTTTGGCAAGGTGGTGTCAATCAACCTGGATTTCGATGCGAAGAAGCGCAGCTTTCCGCTCAACGTCGGCATCGTGATCTACCCGCAATTGCTCGGTCAGGCCCACACCAAGTTGCTCAAGACGATGAACCATGACCCCAATGATGAAGCCGCTGGTGTACGCCTGATCGGCTCGTTTATCGAAAACGGCCTGAGGGCCCAGGCGCGCAGCGGCAATTTGCTGACCGGCCAGTTGTACATCGCTCTGGACTTCTACCCGAAAGCCGAGAAGGTGGCGTTTGATCCCAAGGCGCGTCCGGTCAGCATTCCCACGATTCCTGGCAACCTGGAACAGTTGCAGGAAAAACTCGAAAACATCGTCAACAAGATCAACCAGCTGCCGATCGAACGTATCGCCAGCAACCTCGACAGCAACCTCGTGGAACTGCGCAAAGGACTGACCCAGTTCAACGCCAAGACCTTGCCAAGCGTCCAGAACACCCTGGCTGACGTGAGCAAGACGCTGCAATCGGCCAGCTCGACCCTGGCCGAAGACTCACCGCAACGCGAGCAACTGACCCAGACCCTGGATGAGCTGGGTCGCATGTCGCGTTCCTTGCGCGAGCTGTCGGACTACCTGGGCCGACACCCGGAATCACTGATTCGCGGCCGCCCCGATAACGCCGCCCCGTTGGACCTGCAAGGACCGCCGCGCAAATGAACCGTGGAGCAAGCGCCATGACGTTAACGTTGAAAGTCACCCTGCTCAGCGCATTGCTCGCGCTGGGGGCATGCAGCAGTACACCGATTACTTTTCATACCCTGACCCCGGCGCAGTGGAGCAACAGCACCGGGACCGACGCGGGTGGGATAAAAATCGAAAGTATCAGTGTGCCGCCACAAGTCGACCGCCCCCAGATTGTGGTTCGCCAAGGCAACAGCGGCGTCGCGATCCTGGATACACAGTGGTGGGCTGCCAGCCTGGTGGATGAGTTGAGGAGCGCGCTGGTGGATCAATTGGCCAACAGCAATCCTCGGCAATCGATGTTGCTACGCCTTGAGGTGCAGCGCTTTGACTCCGTGCCCGGCCAGTACGCACTGCTCGACGTCAAATGGCGTCTGCGGCCGGCCAGCGGCAGTGATCGCGCGCCGCTGACCTGCCGCACCACCTTGCAGTCGCCGGCCGGCGCGAGCATTGACGACTTGGTGCTCGCCCACCAGAACAATCTCAAACGCTTCGCGGCGCAGATTCGCCAGGCAGTCGACAGGTCGTCCAACCAGTGCCCAAGCGCGCCATAGACTTCGGAGGGTCTACGCCAGCAGGCCCATTGCCTTGGCACGGGCCACCGCCTGGGTCCGCCGCTCCACCCCCAACTTGCTGTTGATGTGGCTGGCGTGGGTCTTCACGGTGTGCAGTGAGATGAACAGCTGGTTACTGATTTCCTGGTTCGAGCAGCCTTGGGCAATCAGTTTCAGCACTGCCAACTCACGCGCGCTCAAGGTTTCGTGAGCCGGCGCTACCTCGGGTGTCACCACCGTCGGCAGAAGCACCAGCAAACTCTGGTTCAGCAGACCCTGCGCATCCTTGCCCAATTGCTCGCGCATCCAGCCAGGGTGCCCTTCCAACAAGCGCTGGAAAGGTTGCAGCGCGCCCCCGGCGCCGGCCTCAAGGGCCTGGACCAGAACCGAGCGCGCCTTGGCTTCCTGGCCACTTTCCAAGAGCAACTGGGCCTGCTGCGTCAGCGCCATCAGGGCGATCATCTGGCGCCCGCTGTTGTGGGCCTGTTGTGCCAACTCTTCAAGCCGGAGCAGCGCCGCCACGGGTTGATGGCGAATGGCATCCAGGGCCGCCTGCTGCAACCCGATATGTTGCGGCAGGTGTGGATGAAACTCTGGCGCGGCGGCAGCCTGCTCACCGTTGTAGGTTTGCGCCAGGCGGGTCAGCCAGGCGTCGGCCAGGTCGGTGCGGCCCTGGGCAAGCCACAGCTCGCATTTGATCAGGGTGATCATCGCCAGGTAGTAGATCGGTGGCACGTCCCAGATATGCATCAGCCGCTCCGCCTCGGCGAGCTCGGCAAAGGCACGGGCGAAGTCGCCACGGCGGCCTTCGAAACTGGCGATCACACAATGGCCGATCAACACGCTGATGTCGCGACAAGCGCGGGCTTCGGCGAGGCCGGCGCGCAAGCGGGCGAGCCCGGCTTCGGGCTGGAGCCGCACCAGCAGCAAAAAACCTTCATAGAGCGATAAACGCGCGCGCACCGCGTACAACCGTTGAGGCGCCAGGCCCTGCAGGCGTTGCAGGCCCTGGCGCACTTCATCCAGGGAGCGCAGGATTTCGCCGCGCGCCTGCAACACGCGCGCACGGTCGTAATGGGCCAAGGCCTCGAACAACGGGTTGCCGACGCGCTGCGCCAGCTCCAGGGATTCGCGATTCAAGCCACGGGCACGCCACAGGTCGGCATCGACAATGGCCAGGTTGGAGAGGGTCGACAGGCACATCAGCCGCTGGCCGTAACGCCGTTGCGGCAGGCTTTCCAACGCTTCGCTGCAATAGCGCTGGGTCAGCTCGCGATCGCCCCGGCCCCGCGCGATGATCCCGCTCAGCGCCAGCCATTGAGCCAGCATCGATTTCTGCGCGGTGGCCGACGGTGCCGGCAGGAAGCGGCTGAGGTAGCTGGACAGCTCCTCCGCCGCATCCAACTGACAGGCCAGGCCCAAAGCCCAGCTGTAGAGCACGATTAA
The DNA here is from genome assembly GCF_058145955.1 of Pseudomonas sp. A39. NCBI lineage: Bacteria > Pseudomonadati > Pseudomonadota > Gammaproteobacteria > Pseudomonadales > Pseudomonadaceae > Pseudomonas > Pseudomonas sp. A39. Next base: position 13,448 of record NZ_JBYVMD010000040.1, on the reverse strand, counting down.
GCGCGGCGTGCTGATCAGCAAGCTGTCGGGCAAGTCCATTTTCCAGCGCAGCAGCATGCCCACATTCTGCTCGGCTAACAGTTGCTCTTCGGACAGGTTCTGCACCAGGTTGGCGGCCACATCCAGGTGACCGGCGCGCAACGCCTGCTCCACCGCTTCATCGATCAAGCCCTGGGCATTGAACCATCGGCACGCACGCAGGTGCAGGCTGGCCGCTGGCAGCACGTTGCTGCTGGCGCGTCGGGTGCGCAGCAGGTCGGAAAACAAATGGTGGTAACGGTACCAATGGCCCTGCTCGTCGAGCGGTACCAGGAACACTTGGTGGGCTTGCAGGTAACGCAGGATTTCGGCGCTGTCATGAGCTTCGCGCACGGCGTCGCAGAGCGCGCTGCAAAAACGATCCTGAGGGGCAGTGTCATACAAGAACGCCTGCACGTCGGCCGGCAGGCAGTCGATCACTTCTTCCAGCAGGTAGTCGCGGATCAGCCCTTCCCCCCCGTGCAGGCTCTGGGGCAGGGCACCATCACTGCCGGCTTCAGAGGCGGCCAGCAACCAGAAGCGCAAACCGGCGACCCAGCCTTCACTGCGGCGGATCAGGTTGTCGAGGGCTTCGCCGCGCAAGGAACTACTGTGGCGATCCAGCACGGCCAGGGATTCGCCGTGCGTCAGGCGCAGGTCTTGTTCGTGCAGCTCGAGCAGGTGGCGCGACAACCGCAGCCGCGCCAGATGCCAGTCCGGGCGCTGGCGGCTGGTGACCAGCACCACCAGGCCATCGGGCAAATGGTTGAGGAAAAACTGCAGGCAGCGATCGAGCACCGGCCCTTGGGCCAGGTGATAGTCATCCAGCACCAGCAACAGCGGCGCGCGGGTAGACAGGTGCACCGTCAGCTCATCGAGCAGGCCATCCAGCCATTCTTCGAAAGCAAAGGGTTGGTGACGCTGGCGCATTTTCAGCAGGCCCAGGGATTGGGCGCCGAGTTGCGGGAAGAATTGCTGCAAACCGTCGAGCAGGCGTTCGAGGAAACGGCCGGGGTCGTTGTCACGCGGGCTCAGGCCCAGCCACAAACTCTGCCAATGGGGCGGCAGACTCTGGCAGAACTCCACCGCCAACGAACTCTTGCCGAACCCCGCCGGCGCGCTGACCAGCAACAGCCGCCCTTCCAGCCCGGCACTCAGGCGCTCGCACAGGCGCGGTCGCAGCACGTAGCCGTCAGGCAGGGGTGGCCTGTAGAAACGACCTTCCAGGGTGGGGATTACCGCGCTGGCAGGCCCTTGGATTCGGGACAGATCAGTCATCGCCGGGCTCTTGTAGAAGGCTGTTGTCGGCATTGCAGATGTCCGCAGACTAGCGGTAAAAGCGGCAGGTTTGTAGATCTTTGCAACATTTGCCTGAAAAAGAACTGCGACAAAAAATGTGGGAGGGGGCAAGCCCCCGATGGCGGCGGATCAGTCAATGCACTTTTTGACTGTCACACCGCTATCGGGGGCAAGCCCCCTCCCACATTTGCGAGTTAACTCAGCTTAGCGAACACCATCCTGGCGCAAGGCCGCTGGCGTGAAGTCGCTGGTGGTGGCGGTGAAGCCGAAGTCATACGCCTGTTTCTCTTCGTTCTTCATGCCCAGTGCAAGGTAGCGGCCGGACTGCAGGTCGTAGAGGGTTTCCAGGGCGTACCACGGCACTTGCTTGTCGTAGTAGTTCTCGGCGTGGGCTTCGGCGACGCGCCACAGCTGGCCACGGCCGTCGTAGTGGTCGATGACCGCCGCTTGCCAGGTGTCTTCGTCGATGAAGAAATCACGCTTGGCATAGATATGGCGCTGGCCTTCCTTCAAGGTCGCGACCACGTGCCAGACGCGGCGCAGCTCGTAGCGAGCCAGGTCCTGGTTGATGTGGCCGGCCTTGATGATGTCGGCGTACTTGAGCTTCGGATCATCGATCTTGTAGCTGTTGGAGGCGATGTAGATTTCTTTCTTGCCTTCGAGCTTCCAGTCGTAGCGATCCGGTGCACCGTTGTACATGTCGAGGTTGTCGGACGTGCGCAGACCATCGGCGGCGGTACCTGGGCCGTCATAGGACACTTGCGGCGCCCGGCGAACACGGCGCTGGCCGGCGTTGTAGACCCAGGCCGAACGCGGCTCCTTCACCTGGTCCAGGGTTTCGTGCACCAGCAGCACACCACCGGCCAGACGGGCCGGCGCGGTCACTTGCTGCTTGAAGTAGAACAGCACGTTACCTGGGTTTTTCGGGTCGAAGTCTTTCATCTTGTCGCGGAACACAAACTGGTCGCGGAAGTACACCAGGCTGTAGGAACCGTTAGTTTGTGGCGTAGCCTGGGTTACCAGACGCGTCACGCTGCCGCCGCGATAACGGGTGATGTGGTTCCAGATGACTTCAACGCCGCTTTTGGGAATCGGAAACGGTACGGCAGTTTCGAAGTTTTCCAGGCCGTTGCCGCCGGACACCAGGTTGGTGGTGGTGGCGTTCTTCTTGATCGCGGCGAACACATCAGCCGGCACGGTGGCGCCGCGATGGGTCGGGTAGACCGGCATCTTGAAGGTTTCCGGGTAACGCTTGAACATCGCGTACTGCCCCGGTGCCAGCTTGTCTTTGTATTGCTCGACGTTCGCCGCAGTGATGGTGAATTGCGGTTGCTCACTGGCGTAGGGGTTGGCCAGGAACCCACGGGCGTCGACGGCGCCGGCGTTGGTAGGCAGCGGCGACCATTTAGGAATGGTGCCTGCAGCGTTACCGGCCATCTCGGCGCCCATCGGCGTCAGGCTCGTGCCCAACTTGGCCGCTTCATCCGCCGAGACTGCGGCCATGACGTTGCTCGCCAGGATCGACAGCCCAAGCACACCCACGTGCAACAGACTTTTGGTTATTTTCATGTTCTGGTCTTCCTGAAATGCAGTGTGCTTAGAAGTTGGCGCCGAAGCTCAAAGCGACGAAGTCGCGGTCATCCACCGTACTGAACTTGCCACCAAAGAAGTTGGTGTAGGCCAGGCTGGCGGTATAGGTGTTCTGATACTCGGCATCCAGGCCCAGGCTGACCGCCTTGCGACCTTCTTCGAAGTTAGCGCCAGGACCTGGGGAGTAACCCTTGACGTCATGGGACCACGCCACGTTTGGCTTAAGGTTTACGCCAGCGAAGACGTCCGGATACTCCCATATCGCACGAGCGCGGTAGCCCCAAGAAGTGGCCGTAGTAAAGCCATCGTTATTGCAGTTGGTATTCAGCCCATTGGCATTAGCCAGGCCAGCACCCACGGCGGTGGAATTATTAAGCGTATTGCAGAAACCACCGGGCAAAGTACCTGGACCAAATACCGGGTCGCGGCCATAACGGGCCTCTGATTTGCTCTCCAGGCCGCCCACATGAGTCACCCCAATCTCACCCACCGTGGTCAAGCGGCTGGCGCCCATCACTTGATCAAAGAAGTGCGTGAATGTGGTCTGGAACTGCGTGATTTCCTTGCGGTTGTAACCATGCAGGTCTTGACCAGGCGAGCCTTTGAGCACCGAAGCGTTGCCAAAGCCGATAATAGGCGTGACGCCCGCATAGAGTATGTCGGTGGTGCTCAGTTGCACCGGTGCATTCGGCCGGTAGCTCAACTCCCCGCTCCATGCAGTACCGGTAGGCAGCGTGGTGGAAAAGCTCAAGCCGTAAAGACGGATGTCTTCCGGGTATTCGACGAAGTAGTTGGAGCTACCCGCCACAATCACCGGGCGTAACGCCGCCAGCCCACCCAGTGGACGGTTGTAAGCTGATGCTGGCGCACCCTGGGCACTGAAAATCGGCGCACGGCTGTGATAGTTCATGAAGTAAGCGCCGAACTCGGTGTCCAACGGCTCGAAGTTGTAGTGCATGGCTACGCCAAACTGGCCGCTGTCCCGGGCATCACGGTCGGGGCCACGGCGCACGAGCACACCCTCTTCGTTCACATCAACACCCAAAGCATTGAGCGTGGGATACGCAAGAGGCGAGATGCGAGAGCGCTTGTTCAAGACCCGTAGGTTGTTGTCGCAACCATCAGAGATGACGTCCGGCTGAGAGAAGAATGTCCCGCAGTTGTCCGTAACCGTCTGGTCCCATTCCAACTGATAGAACGCTTCCGCCGACAGGTTATCGGTCAGTGTCTGCGACACATAGAACATGTTGACCGGAATCAAGCCTTCCTTGACCTCAGCCCCCGGACGACGGAACGCGGACACATCGATCGGGTTGATGGAGTTGATGCCGCCGCCGATGAAAGTACTCTCCCCCCAACTTACAACCTGCTTGCCCAACCGCACCGAACCCGGCTGATCGGCGATCGCATAGTTGTGGTAGACGAACGCATCGAGAATTTGCCCGCCCGAGGACTTTGCCCCCTCTTTACGGTTGTTGTCGCTGATGTCCTTGAACAGACGGCTTTCGTCTTTCAACTCAAAGTCATACCAGTACTTGCCACGCACAAACACGCCGGTGTCGCCGTACTTCAGCTCCAGGTCATGAATGCCTTTGAAGATCTTCGAGAAGGTCTCACCCCGCTTGAAGTTCAAATGGCCGTCATCGGAGGTCTGGGACAAGCCCCTGCCCCCGTTGTTGACGCCTATCAGGTCGCGGTTGGCTTTGGCTGTCGACCAGCTCGCCCCCACGGAAAGAGACGAGTCAAAACTCCCTTCGATTTCACCGATATTGAAACTGACGCCGAATGCGGGCCCGGCGAGCGTAGAGGCGAGACTGACGGCCAGGGGCAGTTTTGCCCGGCGCCAGAACTGGTTTACTGAGGTCATCGACGCTACTCCATGTGCATTATTGTTATGGCAGTGAGTTCGTTCTGTGATGCTTGTAACGGCCGGAATACAACGATTCCAATGCCGCTCGGCAGCCGAGCCCCCATGGCCCGAAGCGGAACATCCGTGAAAAACTCTGGAAGGGACTATAGCCAGCAGGGGGTAGTGCTTGATCCCTCTAAAGTGTGATTTGCATCACCAACCCGTCTGCCACGACCCTTTCGCCATGTCGGCGAAGGCCGACGCGGCAAGGATGGCTGAAAATTGGCAAATCACAAGTGAAGGCGCGAGATAGAGCAGTGCCGTGCCCGAATGGGCACGGCGCGGGCATTAGAGCGTCGACAGGAACGTGCTGTTGTTGGCCTGCCACTCAATGATGTCAACTCGGATACGTTTTTTGTCGAGCTTGCCGACGCTGGTCTTGGGAATTTCCGTAACAACGGCGATCTGGCTCGGAATTGCCCACTTGCTCAAGTGGCCCAGTTCGACGAACGGCTTGAGGTGTTCCTTGAGCTCGCGGGCCCCTATCACATGGCCATCACGCACTACCAGCAGGGCAAACGGGCGCTCGCCCCACTGCGGGTCGGCGATGCCCACCACCGCTACTTCGCGTACCGCCGGGTGGCGGCTGACCAGGTCTTCGAGGGCCAGGGACGAGATCCACTCGCCGCCAGTCTTGATCACGTCTTTAATGCGGTCGCGGATGTCTATTACGCCAAAGGCATCCAGCGTGGCCACATCGCCGGTGTGCATCCAGCCGCCGGCCCACAGCTCGGCGCCCTTTTGCGGCTCGTTGAAATAACCTTCGCTGAGCCACGGCGCACGCAACACCAATTCACCCTGGGACTCACCGTCGGCAGGCAGGAAATTGCCATCGCCGTCGATGATCGCCGCCTCCACCAACGGCCCCGGCACGCCAGCCTTGATGCGGTAGGTAATGCGTTCATCTTCGCTGCCGGCCATCAACTCGTCGTTGAGGTGGGCGCAGGACACCAGCGGCCCGGTCTCGGACATGCCGTACGCAGCGGTCAATTGGATGCCACGCGCCTTGGACGCTTCATACAGCGAACGGTTGAGCGCGCTGCCGCCGATGACGATTTTCCAGCCGCCAAAATCCACACCCTGGGCGGCCTTGGCGTTGAGCACCATTTGCAGGATGGTCGGCACGCAATGGGAGAAGGTGACCTTCTCCTTGCGCCACAGCTCCACCAGATATTCCGGATCGTAGCGGCCGGGATAGACCTGTTTCAGGCCAAGCATGGTCGCCACGTACGGCAGGCCCCAGGCGTGCACGTGGAACATCGGTGTAATGGGCATGTACACGTCGTTGGTGCCGAGCAGGCGCACGCTGTCGACGCTGCCCATGATGGTCGCCACGCCGATGGTGTGCAGCACCAATTGGCGATGGGTGAAATACACACCCTTGGGGTTACCGGTGGTGCCGGTGGTGTAGAAGGTGGTGGCGACGGAATGCTCGTCGAAGTCCTGGAAGTCGTATGTCGGGCTCGCGGCGGCCAGCAGGGTTTCGTACTCGCCCACCAAGTTGGGCAACTCGGCGGTCTTGGTCTCGCCGTCGGTGAGCAGCAGGGTCTTGTCGACGGTGGTGAGCTGACCGGCGATGGCCTGGTAAAGGCCCACGAACTCGCTGTTGACCAGCACGAAGCGGTCCTCGGCGTGGTTCATGGTGTACAGGATCTGTTCCGGCGACAGGCGCACGTTGATGGTGTGGATCACCGCGCCGATCATCGGGATGGCGAACATGCATTCCAGGTAGCGATGGCTGTCCCAATCCATCACCGCCACGGTGTCACCGGCCTTGACGCCGGCGTCGGTCAACACATTCGCCAGGCGCGCGACCCGCTCGATCAACGTCGGGTAGGTGTAGCGCAGCTTGTCGCGGTAGACGATTTCCCGGGTCTTCTCGTAACGGGTGCCGGACATCAACAGGCGTTTGATCAACAGCGGGTATTGGTACGCACCTTCGGCGGGCGGGATAACACGGGTCTGCAACATACGAATCCCTTTTATGACTGCACGGTCTTGGCTTGAAGACCTGCACTTTAGAGACCTTATGTTTCAACCAAATCACCCAAAGGAATGATTTGCAGACCCCAATGAATGCTAGCTTTGCGCCAGCATCCAGCCTATTTCATGCTGGTGAAGGCTAGCTTTACCCCGATGGCGATCAACACCGCGCCCATGGTCCGATCAAACCAATGCCCCATCCGCGCAAACCCGGCGCGTACGCGCTGCTGGCTGAACAGCATCGCCACCAGGCAGAACCACAGCGCCGTCGCTACCGCCAGGTACACGCCGTAACCGGCCTGGATCGCCAGCGGTGTGTGCGGGTTGATCACCACGGTAAACAACGACAGGAAGAACAGCGTGGCTTTGGGGTTCAAGCCGTTGGTCACGAAGCCGGCAGTGAACGCCCCACGCGGGGTGCGCTCGCCCGCCTCGCGGTGCAACTCGCCCTCGGCGGCCGGCTTGGCCGGCTGCGCGCGCAGGGCCTTGAAGCCGATGTACAGCAGGTAGGCCGCCGCCGCCCACTTGAGCGCGTTGAACAGCACGATGGACTGGGACACGATCAGGCCGATACCGAGCAGTGAGTACCCCACGTGCAGGAATATCGCCGAGCCCACGCCCAGTGCGGTCCAGGTGCCGGCGCGGCGGCCGTGGGTCACACTTTCACGCACCACCACCGCGAAATCCGGGCCGGGGCTGGCCACCGCCAATAAGTGAATCAGGGCTACGGTCAAGAACTCGGCGGCGTACATGCTCACTCCCATTAAGTAACTGATTATTTCATCTGATAGGCTCGGCAGATTACGCCTTCGAACCCTGTCGCAAAAGGTACAGTTGATGACGAACAATCGCCGCGCCGTCTTCCTTGATCATCCGTCCCTGGACCTGGGGGACCTTGACCTCAGCGAGCTGCGCAACAGCTTCAGCGAGTTGCAGTTGTTTACAGGTACCACGCCGCAGAATGTGGTTGAACGCCTGCAAGGCGTTCAGGTAGCTATCAGCAACAAAATCGCCCTCAACCACGACACCCTGGCGGCCTGCCCGGAACTCAAGCTGATTCTGGTGTCGGCCACCGGCACCAATAACGTCGACCTCGAAGCCGCCCGCGCCCAAGGCATCACCGTGAGCAACTGCCAGGGCTACGGCACGCCGTCGGTGGCGCAGCACACGATCATGCTGCTGCTCAACCTGGCGACGCGCTTGAAGGACTACCAACGGGATGTAAGCGCCGGCAAGTGGCAGCAAGCCAAGCAGTTCTGCCTGCTGGACCACCCCATCGTCGAGCTGGAAGGCAAAACCCTCGGCCTGCTCGGTCACGGTGAATTGGGCAGCGCCGTAGCACGCCTAGCGGAAGCCTTTGGTATGCGCGTGGTGCTCGGTGCGATTCCGGGACGCCCTGCCCGTGCCGACCGCGTGCCGTTGGATGAACTGCTCGCGCAGGTCGACGCCCTCACCCTGCACTGCCCGCTCAATGAACACACCCGCGACTTTATCGGCGCCCGCGAACTGGCGCTGCTCAAGCCGGGTGCGTTTGTGGTCAATACCGCACGCGGTGGTTTGATCAACGAACAGGCCCTGGCTGATGCGTTGCGCAACGGCCACCTGGGTGGCGCGGCGACCGATGTGCTGAGCGTGGAACCGCCGATCAACGGCAACCCGCTGCTGGCCGGCGATATCCCTCGGCTGATCGTGACACCGCACAACGCCTGGGGCAGTCGCGAGGCGCGCCAGCGCATCGTCGGCCAACTGGCGGAAAACGCCCGGAGCTTTTTCAGCGGCGCCCCGCTGCGCGTCGTCAGTTGATAAACTGCGCCCCTTTTCAAGGAGCAGACCATGGATCCGCGCAGTGAAGTACTGCTTCGTCAGGCCGAACTTTTTCAAGGCAACCTGCTATTGGTGGGTTTGCCTGCCGACGACCTGCTGGGTCGCCTGCCCAACGCCCACGGTTGGAGCTGGCATGCCGGCGACCAGGCGGCACTCGACGCACGCTTCGCCGAGCGTAGCCACTTCGGTGTGACCGTGCCGGAGCGCGCCTTTGACGCGGCGGTGATCTTCCTGCCCAAGTCCAAGGACCTCACCGACTACCTGCTCAACGCCGTGGCTGCACGCTTGCCCGGCGCCGAGTTGTTCCTGGTCGGTGAGAAAAAGGCCGGTATCGAAAGCGCCGCCAAGCAGATGATTCCCTTCGGCAAACCGCGCAAGCTCGACAACGCGCGGCATTGCCAGCTGTGGCAGGTCACCGTGGCCAACGCGCCGCAGGCGGTCGAGCTGGAAAGCCTGGCGCAGGTCTTCGAGGTGCCGCTGGCCGAAGGCCCCCTGAAGGTGGTGAGCTTGCCGGGTGTGTTCAGCCACGGTCGCCTGGATCGCGGCACCGAGCTGTTGCTGGCGCATTTGGACAAACTGCCGAGTGGTCATCTGCTTGACTTTGGTTGCGGTGCTGGCGTACTGGGGGCTGCGGTAAAACGTTGCTACCCGCACAACACCGTCACGATGCTGGACGTGGATGCGTTTGCTGCGGCCAGCAGTCGCTTGACCTTGGCCGCCAATGGCCTGGAAGCCGAGGTGCTGACCGGTGATGGCATCGACGCGGCGCCGATGGGGTTGAACGCAATTTTGAGCAACCCACCGTTCCATGTCGGGGTGCATACCGATTATTTCGCCACCGAGAACCTGCTGCGAAAAGCGGCGAAACATCTGGCAAAAGGCGGCGAACTGCGCCTGGTCGCCAATAGCTTCCTGAAGTACCAGCCGCTGATCGAAGAGCATCTGGGCGTGTGTGCGGTGAAGGCCGAAGGCAACGGTTTCCGCATCTACCGTGCCAAGCGCGGCTGACGGGCGTTTGAAAAAGAACACTTGCCGAATGGATTTTGCCTAGGCAGAATCCGCTCCGTCCTAGGGGAGTAGTCTCCCACGAGCGCCACGCTCGTCCGGCATACGTCAACATACTTGGTCAGCAGACCATGGCGTATGCGACCCAGGAGTCCGCACAGACGGACCGGGGTTTGACAAGACCTATGACACGCACACCTTACCCGGGGCGGGAAGGCTGTACGTGTCATAGCCGTGTCGACCCGCCCCTGGAAACCTACCTGATGCTGGATTCATTACTCGTTCCTACCGCAATCGTTGCCTTGGCCGAAATCGGCGACAAGACGCAACTGCTCGCACTCATCCTTGCCGCTCGCTTCCGCAAGCCCTGGCCGATCATCGCCGGCATCGTCGCCGCGACCCTGGCCAACCATGCGGCTGCCGGTGCCGTGGGGGCCTGGTTCGGGAGTTTCTTCTCGGATGCTGTGCTGCACTGGATCCTGGCGGCGAGCTTCTGCGCCACGGCACTCTGGACCCTGGTGCCGGACAAACTCGATGATGACGAAGCCAGTACCAGCCGCAAATTCGGGCCATTCCTGACCACGCTGATTGCGTTCTTCCTCGCGGAAATCGGTGACAAGACGCAGATCGCCACGGTCATGCTGGCGGCGCAGTACCCGGAACTGTGGCTGGTGATTATCGGCACCACCGTGGGCATGCTGATTGCCAACGTGCCGGTGGTATTGGCGGGGAATTTTGCGGCGGAAAAACTGCCATTGACCTTGATTCGTCGACTGGCGGCAACAGCGTTTTTCGTCTTGGCGATTGTGGCGGTGTACAAGGCCATGCAGAGCAGCGGCTGGATCTAGGGCGCTCATGAGCACAGTTCTGTAGTGAGCGGGCTTGCCCCGCGCGAGGCAAGCTCGCTCACTACAAAAATCCAGCCATGTACTTATCGGTGGATCAGGATTTTTTGGCCTGCTGGTACAGCGGCATCACTTTCGGAATCGCCGCCTGCAACGAGGCAATTCGGCTGTCGGACGCCGGGTGAGTGCTCATGAACTCAGGCGGCGAGCCTTCCGAAGCCTTGGCCATCTTATTCCACAGCGTGATCGCCGCATTCGGGTTGTAGCCCGCGCGAGCCGACAGTTCCAGGCCGATCAGGTCTGCTTCGTTTTCATTGCTGCGGCTGTTGGGCAAGGTCATGCCGTAGTTGGCCACGGTATCGGCCAATGCCAGGCTGTCCTGGCCAAGGCCAAAGAGTGCACCGGCCCCCTGCTTGGCCATCTCGATCCCGTAGGCCTTGGACATGGCTTCGCGACCATGCTCACGCAAGGCATGCGCAATTTCATGGCCCATGACCGCGGCCAGTTCGTCATCGGTGAGCTTGAGGTTATCGATCAACGCGCTGTACACGAAGATCTTGCCGCCAGGCCCGCAGTTGGCGTTCATCTCGTCGCTCTTGATCAGGTTCACTTCCCACTTCCACTGCGCCGCATCCGGGCGGAAGGTCGGCGCCTGGGCGATCAGCCGCTTGGCAATGGCCTGCACGCGCTTGGCGTTGGCGCTGGTCTTGTCCAACTGGCCCTTGCTGCTGGCTTCGCCCAGTGTCTGCTGGTAGGACTGGGCATACATCTGGTCGACTTCCTGGCTCGACAGCATGCTGAACATGTACTGCTTGCGCTCGACCCCAACGGCACCGCCGCTGGTGGTGTTGACCGACTGACAACCGGCCAGCAACATCGCTGCAACCAATCCACTTATCGCCATTGATTTCTTCATCAACACACTCTCCCTGAAAAGACGCCTGAAAACATGGCGCGTATCGTAGGCGCTCATGTGTATCGGCGCCAGATACACCAGACGTGTAACCGCTGAATTTCGGATACATCGCACAGTTTGCAAGCGGCAGCGACCATTCCATTTGCGACACACCCCACTATTTTACCGGGCGCCCCCTCATGCCCATTGGGCCCGTGGCCGATACAAAAAGGCAGCCCTCTTCGTTTGCGCCCGGAGCGTTCATGAAATTCAAGTCGATTCAATTTTCTGTCGCGGCACTGGCCGGCGCCATCGTCCTCAGCGTGATCGCGGTGCTGGTGCTGTATGCCTTGTTTGCCGGCGCGCGGACTCAGGAGAGGGTGCAGGCGCGCACCCAGGCTCAATTCGAGCAGATCATCGAGCAGCGCCTTACGACCCTGGCGCAAACCCAGGCCACCATGATCCAGCGCGAATTGGAAGCGCCGCTGGTGAGTGCCAAGGCCCTGGCCACCACCAACGCCTTGCTCGGCATGAAAGACGCCAAGGGCCAACCGGCCCTGCAGATCGGTCGCGAACAACTGATCAACCTGCTGCACGAAACCGTGGTGCGCAACCCGAAAATCCTCGGCGCCTACATTGGCTGGGAACCCAATGCGATCGAACACAACGACGCCGCCTACGTGGACAGCCCGATAGTGGGCATGGGCACCGACGGGCGTTTCCTGCCGTGGTGGTACCGCAACGCGGATGGCAGCCTGGGCCTGGATAAACTCGCGGATGTGGCCGACCAGAAAATCCTCTCCACCGGCGTGCGCGCCAGCGAGTACTACCTGTGCTCCAAGGAAAGCAAAAAAGCCTGCGCCATCGACCCTGCCCCTTACAAGGTCGGCAACGCGATGGTGATGCTGGCCTCGTTTATCGAACCGATCATGATCGATGGCACCTTCCAGGGCATTGTCGGGGCGGACCTCTCGGTGAACTTCATCCAGGACATGCTCACCAGCGCCGATCAAAACCTCTACAACGGGGCCGGTGAATTGGCGCTGATCTCCAGCAACGGCCGCCTGGTGGCCTATACCAAGGACGCCAGCAAGCTTGGCGAAAAATCCAGCGACCTGCTCGACACCAATGAACTGGCCAACCTCGCCCAACTGAAAGCCGGCGAAGTGCGTTACGACATCGACAGGGAACACGGGCATATCGAGCTGTTCCTGCCCTTCAATATTGGCCAGACCGATGCGCGCTGGACCTTGATGATGCAACTGCCGCTGAACGCGGTGATGGCAGACTTGCACACACTGCAAAGCGACTTGGACGCACAACGCAAGGCCGACATCGTCGGTATGGCCATTGCAGGCCTGTTGATTGCCGGCATCGGCCTGTTAGTGATCTGGCTGGTCGGCCACGGCATCGCCCGCCCACTCAAGCAAATGGTGGCCATGCTCAATGACATCGCCCAGGGCGAAGGTGACCTGACGCGGCGCTTGACCAGTGATCGCGCCGATGAGCTGGGCGCTATTGCCAACGGCTTCAACACCTTCCTGATCAAACTACAGGGCATGATCACCCAAGTGGTCAGCTCAGTGCAGAAGGTCAGCGACTCGTCGGAGCACACCGCCGACATCGCGATCCGCACCAATCAGGGCGTGCATAAACAGATGGTGGAAATCGATCAGGTCGCGACTGCGGTGCATGAGATGACCGCCACGGCGCAAGACGTTGCGCGTAACGCCACCCAGGCCGCGCAAGCCGCCAGCCATGCCGACCAGGCCGCGAGCCAGGGCATGCGCATTGTGCGCGACACGTCGACGTCCATCGGCGCACTGGCCGAGGAAATCGGCAAGGCGGTGGGCGTGGTGCAAACCCTGGCCAAGGACAGCGAGAACATCAACGCCATCCTCACAGCCATTCGCGGGATCGCTGAGCAGACCAACCTGTTGGCCCTCAACGCAGCCATCGAGGCGGCGCGTGCCGGCGAGCAAGGGCGTGGCTTTGCCGTGGTCGCCGACGAAGTGCGCAACCTGGCGCAGAAAACCCAGAAGGCCACCGAAGAAATCCAGACCATGATCCAGCAGTTGCA
>NZ_JBYVMD010000004.1:206499-235089 GCF_058145955.1 Pseudomonas sp. A39 | reverse complement strand
ACCTGTAAACCATGTCCCCGGTTAGAAATGTAAACGATGTCCCCGGTTTGTACCGGGGCAAGCCCCCTCCCACATTTGGATCGCGGTCTAACCGTTAGATGGCGCTCGGCTGTCGGGCAGCCAGCGGGAGCAAGCTCCCTCGCCACAGGTCCAGCGCCATACACAGAGTGGTGTAGATACCGATGCCCTGATGGCGCTGAATCAGTCACCTGATGAATCGTCTGGAACACCGCTATCGGGGGCAAGCCCCCTCCCACATTTTGATCGCGGTCTAACCGTTAGATGGCGCTTGGCTGTCAGGCAGCCGGCGGGAGCAAGCTCCCTCGCCACAGGTCCAGCGCCATACACAGAGTGGTGTAGATACCGATGCCCCGATGGCGCTGAATCAGTCACCTGATGAATCGACTGACACACCGCTATCGGGGGCAAGCCCCCTCCCACATTTGGATCGCGGTCTAACCGTTAGATGGAGCGGGAGCACGCGCCTACACGTCACAACAGTGTCCGAGCCAGCGCCTTTTTCCACGCTGAATAACGCCCCGCCATCGCGCAATCATCCTGCGGCTCAAACCGCTCCCGCTGCCGCTCCAGCGCGCCCAGCGCTTCATCACTCACCCACACCCCCAACGCCCTCCCCGCCAGGTGCGCCGCGCCCAGCGCCGAGACCTCCGGCGACAGGCTGCGCACCACCGGGCGTTGCAACAGGTTAGCCAAAAACTGCATCAACCAACGGTTGCGCGTCGCGCCGCCGTCCACCCACAGCTCCTTCAACGGGCTGCCGATGTCCTGCTGCATGGCCTCGAAGACATCCCGGATCTGATACCCAATCGACTCCAGCGACGCCCGCAGGATATGCGCGCCGGAAGTGGCCTCGGTCAGCCCGCAGATCAAGCCACGGGCATCCGCCTGCCAGTGTGGCGCGCCCAGCCCGGACAGCGCCGGCACAAAATACACGCCACCGTTGTCGGGTAGTTGCGCGGCCTGCTCGGTGAGCACATCCAGGGATTCCCCCGCCACCAGGCGCGAAGCCCACTGCACGGCGGCGCCGGTGTGGACGATGTTGCCTTCCATACCGAACGTCGGTTGGCCGCCGTCATGCCAGGCCAGGGTGGTGGACAGCCCATGCGTCGAGGCAATCGGGCCGCCCATGGGCGTCATCAACGACGAGCCGGTGCCGAGCGTCGCTTTCACCAGCCCCGGCGCAAAACCGCCCTGCCCGTACAGCGCAGCGTGGGAGTCACCGATCATCGACATCACCGGGATGCCGGCGGGCAAACCACCCGCCGCGACGGTTTCCGCAAAAAAGCCGGCGCTCGGCTGGATGGGCGCCAATGCGGCCAGTGGAATCTGGAACAGGTCCAACAGCACCGGGTCCCAGGCACAGGTGTGCAGGTTGAACAGTTGAGTGCGCGCCGCGTTGGAGTAGTCGGTGGCGAACACCTGACCGCCGCTGAGCTTCCACAGCAGCCAGCTGTCCACCGTGCCCAGGCAGATATTGCCGGCGGCGGCGCGTGCGTGGCCATCCTCAAGGTGGTCGAGAATCCAGCGGAACTTGCCTGCCGAGAACATCGGGTCCAACGCCAAGCCGGTTTTGTCCAGAATCAGTGCCTCATACCCCTGCTCATGCAACTGGGCACACAACGCGGTGGAGCGTCGGCATTGCCAACTGATGCACGGCGACAGCGCTTCGCCGGTATGCCGGTCCCAGGCCACCACCGATTCACGCTGGTTGCTGATCGCCAGCGCGGTGATCGGCCGGTCCACTTGGGCCAGGCATTCTTCGATGGCGGCCAGGGTGCTGTACCAGATCAGCAGCGGGTCCTGCTCGGAAAACCCCGGCTGCGGATGGGTGATGCTCAGCGGCCGCGAGCCCCGCGCAATCACCTGCCCGCGTTCGTTGACCAGCACCGCCTTGGCGTTGCTGGTGCCTTCATCTATCGCCAGGATCAGCGGAGTGTTATTCGTCATCGCCTTCACCGCAACCGAGTGGCAGCCGCCACAATCCCAGCCGCGTCGATGTTATGCAAGGCGCGGGTCGGTTCGCGGGCGCCGGCGGCGGCATATTCGCCATCACCAATACCCAAGCGTACCAGGGCAATTCCAAGCCCGGCTTCGGCCAGCACTTCGGCGACCAGGCTGCCGACGCCACCGTTGATATTGTGTTCCTCGACGGTGATGACCGCCCGCGTGCCACTCAGGGCGCTAAGCAAGACGTCACGCTGCAACGGCCGGATCGACGACAGGTTGATCACCTGCGCCTGGATGCCCTGCTCCGCGAGAACGCGTGCCGCGTCCACCGCTTCATGCACCACCGAGCCCAGGGCGACGATGCTCACGTCCGCGCCCTGGCGCAGGATATCCACCTGCCCCGGCACGAATTGATAGTCGCCCGTGTGCACGTCCGGCAAGGCCTTGCCGTCGAGACGGATATACACCGGGCCGTGGTAGCGCAGCGCATAGTCGACGATCTGCCGGCATTCAATCGCGTCGGCCGGGGCGAAAATCTGCACATTGCCAAAACCGCGCATCACCGAGATATCGTCGAGGCTGTGGTGCGTGCTGGCCAACGGGCCATAACTGGCGCCGGCATTCAGGCCGAACATTTTGACGTTGGCCTGGTTGTAGCAAACGTCGACTTTGATCTGCTCGTTGGCGCGCGAAATCAGGAACGGCGCCGCGTTGCAGGTCGCGGCGATCTTGCCGCCCAGGGCCAGGCCGGCGGCGACGCTGACCAGCGACTGCTCGGCAATGCCGACATTGATCAACCGCTCGGGAAAACGCTGCGCAAACGGGCCGATCTTGGCCGTGGAGGTGGAGTCGCTGACCACCGGCACCACGTCCAGTCCGGCATCGACGGCGGCAATAAAGGCCTCCACCATGACGCTCGCCAGATGTTCACTCGCCATGACTCAACTCCTCCAGTGCCGCGTTGATTTCATCACCCTTGGGCACGCGGTGGTGCCATTCGGGACGGGCTTCGATAAACGACACGCCCTTGCCTTTGATGGTGTGCGCGATCAGCACCTGGGGCACGCCGGTCTTGGCCTGCATGCTTTCCAAGGTTTCGATCAACTGGCCCACGTCGTTGCCGTCGCACTCGCTGACACGGAAGCCGAAGGCCGCCCATTTCACATCCAGCGGGTCGAGGGGCATGATCTCGGCCGTCAACCCCGCCAGTTGCAACTTGTTCTTGTCGACGATCACGAACAGGTTATCCAGGCCGTACTTGGCGGCAGCCATCGCCGCTTCCCAGTTGGAGCCTTCGGCCAGTTCACCGTCGCCGGTCAGCACGTAGATGCGTTTTTTGCTGCCGGACATCTTCGCCGCCAACGCCAGCCCTACCGCCACCGGCAAGCCGTGGCCGAGGGCACCGGTGTTCAGTTCGATGCCGGGGGTTTTCTGCCGCACCGGGTGGCCCGGCAGGTGGGAGTTGAAGTGTTGGTAGGTGGGCAGCCAGTCCACGGGAATGTAGCCCGCCTGCGCCAGGCAGCAGTACAAGCCGCCGACACCGTGGCCCTTGCTCTGGATATAGATATCGCGCTCAGGGTCTTCGATACGCTCCGGCCCGGTATTGAGAATGCGGAAATACAGGGTGGCGAGGATATCGGTTTCCGAAAGATCGGCCCCGGTGTGGCCACCGGCCGGTGAGTCGGCATTCAGGCGGATCACATGGCGCCGGATCAGGCGGGCCTGTTCTTTGATCTGGTGGGCGTCGTACTGGAAGGCATTCATGCAGCGGCTCCTTTGAGGCTGACCACGCGGGGGTGAACGTGTGCAAAGCTGTGTTTGAATATTTATTCAGCAATGACAATATATTTCTATTTAGACGCCGAACGTTCAGCAGGTCAAGTGAATGACCGGTGGAAAAATGAAATAAAAACGGGAAATCCCCCTCGGACAAACGGCCAAAATCCCACGCGCGCTTATCTATCCCGTGGCTTTGCGCGGGGTGAAAGTGGCGCCCTAGAGGCATATTGGAAAAATTAAGCGCTTGACTTTGACACGGTGTCACTGGAATCTGAATTAACAGTCAAGCACGCATAAATATTCAACGCGCTTGAAAGCACTCCAAAAAAAATAAATCAGGAGAACACTGTGGACGCCAAAGCTATTGTCCAGCACCCGGCCGAACTCAAGCCGCCCCACCGCCCACGGTTGGTGAAACTGCTCCCCAGCAATATCGGCGGCCCGCTGATCGGCCTGGTGCTGCTGGTGCTGGTCTTCTCCTTCAGTTCCGAATTCTTCTTCTCGCTGCGCAATGGCCTGAACATTCTTGATCAGGTCACGGTGCTGGGCATCCTTGCGATCGGCATGACCGCCGTGATCGTGATCGGCGGCATCGACCTGTCGGTGGGGTCGGTGCTGGCCTTCTCGATGATGATGCTCGGTTGGCTTTACCAGGATCAGGCGGTGCCGCTGGGCTTTGCGATTCCCATCTCGATTGCCAGCGGCATGCTTGCGGGGCTGGTGTCCGGCGGCTTGATCACCTACGCCAAGCTGCCCCCCTTCATTGCCACGCTAACCATGATGTCGGTGGCGCGTGGCCTGGCGAACATCCTCACCGAAGGCCGGCAGATCGTCGGCTACCCGGACTGGTTCACCAGCCTGGCCACGGTGCGTCACTTTGGGTTTCTGTCGGCAACCGTCGGGCTGTTCCTGGTGATGCTGGTGGTGGCCTGGGTGTTCCTGCGCTTTCGCGCCGGCGGCCGTAACCTGTATGCCATGGGCGGCAGCCCGGAAGTGGCGCGCCTGTCCGGCATCAAGGTGCGCGCGATCACCCTGTGGGTGTACGCCATTAGCGGTGCGCTGGCCGGTATCGCCGCCGTGACCCTGGCGGCACGCCTGGACTCTTCGCAACCCAGCGCCGGGCTGAGCCTGGAACTGGACGCCATCGCCGCCGTGGTGATTGGCGGCGCCAGCCTCAGCGGCGGCGTCGGCAGCATCGGCGGCACCCTGGTCGGTGTGCTGATCATTGGCGTGTTGCGCAATGGTCTGAACCTGCTCGGTGTTTCGCCCTTTATTCAACAAGTGGTGATCGGCGTGGTCATCGCCCTCGCCGTCACCATCGATACCCTGCGACGCCGCTCCAGCACTGCCCGTTAAACCTGTTCGACAGTTGACACCCTCCAACAATAAAACCAGGAGTCACCGACATGTTCAGCCCCAAGAAACTGCTGTTGGCCACCGCCCTCGCGGCCGCCACCCTCACCGCTGCCGGCACCACCTGGGCCAAGGACCTGACCATCGGCCTCGCCGTGGCCAACCTGCAGGCCGACTTCTTCAACCAGATCAAGCAATCGGTGGAAGCCGAGGGCAAGGCCAAGGGCATCAAGGTGATCACCGTGGATGCCCAGGGCAACTCCTCCACCCAAGTCAGCCAGATTGAAGACCTGATCACTCGCCAGATCGATGTGCTGATCTACATTCCGGCCGGCGCCACCGCCGCCGGTGTGCCGGTGAAAGCCGCCAAGGCCGCCGGGATCCCGGTAATCGCCGTCGACCGCAACGCCCCCGATGCACCGGGCGATACCTTCATCGCCAGCGACAGCGTGGCCGGTGCCAAGACCCTGGCCGAATACGTCGGCAAGCTCACCGACGGCAAGGGCCGCATCGCGATCCTGCAAGGCCAGCTCGGCACCACCCCCGAGAATGATCGCGCCAAGGGTTTCGAAGAAGGTTTGAAAGCCTTCCCCGACCTCAAAATCATCGCCCAGCAACCCGCCGAATGGGCCCAGGACAAAGGCTTCGCCGTGGCCCAGGACCTGCTCCAGCGTGACCCGAACATCACGGTGTTCTTCGGCCGCGCCGATGCCATGGCCTTGGGTGCCGCCCAGGCGGTGAAGGTCGGCAACCTCGATCACAAGGTGGTGGTGGTCGGTTTCGACGGCGATGTGGCCGGGCTCAAGGCGGTGCAAAGCGGTGTGCTGAACGCGACCATGACCCAGCAGACCCAGAAAATGGGGCGTCTGGCCGTGGCGTCCGCCATCGACCTCAAAGCCGGTAAAGACGTGCCTAAGGAACAACTGCTGCCCACCGTGCTGACCACCAAAGAAAACGTCGCGCCGTTCCTGCAACAGCACCCGTAAGCCTTGGAGGTCGTCATGCAAGCAGCAGCCCTGGACACCACCCGCGCCGACGCGGTGCTGTGCCTGCGCAATATCAGCAAGGCCTACGGGCCGGTGCAGGTACTGTCGCAGGTCAACGTGGACATTCGCCCCGGCGAAGTGTTGGCCCTGCTCGGCGAGAACGGTGCGGGCAAGTCGACCTTGTCGTCGATCATCGCCGGGCTGGTACAGCCTGAAGCCGGGGGCAGCATGACCTGGCTCGGCGCGCCTTACGCACCGGCTTCACCGGGTGCGGCACTGGGCGCAGGGATCGGCCTGATCCACCAGGAAATTCGCCTGCTGCCGCAATTGTCGATCGCCGAGAACATCTTCGTCGGCCGCCTGCCCATGCGTCACGGGCGGGTGGACCGCGAGTACATGGAGGCCCAGGCGCAGATCCAGTTGGAGCGCCTGGGCCTCAAGGTGCCGGCGTCGCGCAAGGTCGAAGGCCTGAGCGTGGCGGCCCAGCAATTGGTTGAAATCGCCAAGGCCCTGACCCTCAAGGCCAGCCTGTTGATTCTCGACGAACCCACCGCTGCCTTGGGCGGGGAAGAAACCGAGTTGCTGTTCAAGCAGGTGGAACGGCTCAAGGCCGAAGGCGTGTCGTTTATCTATATCAGCCACCGCCTGGAAGAAATCGCGCGCATCGCCGACCGCGTGCTGGTGCTGCGCGACGGTCGCCAGATCGCCTTGCACGCCACCGCGCAAGTGCCGGTGCGCGAACTGGTGGAGCAGATGGTCGGGCGCAGCCTGGAGCGGATTTTCCCTGCCCTGCAAGCGCCACAAGAGCGGGTGATGTTGCAGGTCAAGGATTTGAGTTGCCGCGAATTCGCCTTGCACGGCATCGACTTCAGCGTGCGTGCCGGTGAAGTGTTCGGCATTGCCGGTGTCGTCGGTGCCGGGCGGACTGAACTGGTACGCACCATCGCTGGCGCGGCCCAGGACATCCAAGGACATTTAGTGCTGGATGGCGAAGTGCGCCACTTGCGCTCGCCCTTTGAGGCGATCCAGGCCGGCGTGGTGCTGGTGCCCGAAGACCGTAAGCAGCAAGGCGTGGTGGTGGAACATCGCATCGAAGACAACCTGATCTACGGCAACACCGACCTGCTGGATAAACGCGGCTGGGTGTTCCCTGCCCCGCTGCGCGAATTTGCCCGCACGGCGGTGGCGCGGCTGGGGGTGAAAGGTGCGCCGCAGTCGCGAATTTCCAGCTTGTCGGGCGGTAACCAGCAGAAGGTGATCATTGCCAAATGGCTGGCGCGTAATCCCAAGGTGTTCATCCTTGACGAGCCGACACGCGGCATCGACGTGGGTGCACGGGCGGCGATCTATGAAGTGATCGCGGACCTGGCGGCCAAGGGCATGGCGGTGATCGTGGTCAGTTCCGACCTGGATGAAGTGCTCGGCCTGTCCCATCGGGTGATGGTGATGAGCCGGGGGCGGCAGATGGGGATCCTGGAGCGTGGCGAGGCCACCCCGGTGTCGGTGATGGAAATGGCTACTGCATAACCCACAAACAATGAAGATCCAATGTGGGAGGGGGCTTGCTCCCGATGGCGGTGGTTCAGTTGAAAAAGTATGACTGATACACCGCTATCGGGAGCAAGCCCCCTCCCACAGGGGATCCACTGTGATTTCAAGAATGGAGTGATTCATGCAACTTTTCAGTCTTCAGGGCCAAGTGGCCTTTGTCACCGGCGCCGGCAGCGGCATTGGCCAAGCGATTGCCGTCGGGCTGGCCGAAGCCGGCGCTGACGTAGCCTGCTTCGATCTACCAGGCAGCCCCGGCATCGCCAGCACCGTCGAACGCATCCAGGCCCTCGGTCGTCGCGCCCTGGCCTTGAGCGGCACCGTCACCGAACGCGCCGCGCTGGATGCCGCGGTCGCGCGCACCGAATCCGAACTCGGCGCATTGAGCGTCGCGGTCAACTGCGCCGGCATCGCCAATGCCCAGGCCGCCGAAGACCTCGAACTGCAACGCTGGCAAACCACCCTGGACATCAACCTCACCGGCATCTTCCTCAGTTGCCAGGCCCAGGCGGCGGTGATGTTGCCCCGAGGCAAAGGCGCCATCGTCAATATCGCCTCGATGTCCGGCAGCATCGTCAACCGTGGCTTGCTCCAAGCGCACTACAACACCTCCAAGGCCGGCGTGATTCACCTGAGCAAAAGCCTGGCGATGGAATGGGCCGACAAGGGCTTGCGGGTCAATTGCATCAGCCCCGGCTACACCGCCACGCCAATGAATTCGCGCCCGGAAGTCGCCGACCAGGTGAAGATTTTTGAACAGACCACGCCCATGGGCCGCATGGCCAGCGTCGAAGAAATGGTCGGCCCGGCGATTTTCCTGGTCAGCCAGGCCTCGTCTTTCTGCACCGGTGTCGACCTGTTGGTCGATGGCGGCTTTGTGTGCTGGTAACCATGGGAACCCTTGTCATGTCGCAACGATTCAGCGGTAAAACTGTGGTGATCACCGGCGCCTGCCGGGGCATCGGCGCCGGCATTGCCGAGCGCTTCGCCCAGGAAGGCGCCAACCTGGTCCTGGCCTCCAATGACCTGGAGCGCGTGACCTTCACTGCCGACCAACTGGCCCAGGAATACAAAGTAGACACCCTCGCCCTGGCCATCGACGTCACCCGTGAAGACGACATCGAAAAGCTCTACCGCGAAGGTCACGCGCGCTTTGGCAGCATCGACGTGTCGGTGCAGAACGCCGGCATCATCACCATCGACCATTACGACAAGATGCCCCGCGCCGATTTCGACAAGGTGCTGCAGGTCAACACCACCGGCGTCTGGCTGGGCTGCCGGGAGGCGGCCAAGTACATGGTCAAACAAGGCAGCGGCCGGCTGATCAACACCTCTTCCGGCCAGGGCCGCCAGGGGTTCATCTACACGCCGCACTACGCCGCGAGCAAGATGGGCGTGATCGGTATCACCCAGAGCCTGGCGCTGGAGCTGGCGCGGCATAACATCACGGTGAATGCGTTCTGCCCCGGCATCATCGAAAGCGAGATGTGGGACTACAACGACCGGGTATGGGGCGAGATCCTCAGTACCGACGAGAAACGCTACGGCAAGGGTGAATTGATGGCCGAATGGGTCAAGAACATTCCTCTGCGCCGCGCCGGCAAACCCTCGGATGTGGCGGGTTTGGTGGCGTTTCTCGCCTCGGACGATGCGGCGTACCTGACCGGCCAGGCGATCAATATCGACGGCGGCCTGATCATGTCGTAAGGGTTTGGTATCCTCACGGCCATTGTGTCATGCCTTTTACTATAAAGAGCCCTGAGGCCTTCATGAGCCAGATCGAAGAACAGCGCCTGATCACCAAGATCGCGAGCCTCTATTACGAAGAAGGGCTCAAGCAGTCCGAGATTTCCGCGCAACTGGACCTGTCCCAATCCTTTATCAGCCGCGCCCTGCGCCGGGCGCTGCAGGAAGGCGTGGTGAAGATCACGGTGATGCGCCTGCAAGGCCTGCACCTGGAACTGGAAACCCAATTGCAGCGCCGCTACGGCGTACGCCGGGTGATCGTGGTGGAAGCCACCGAGCCCGGCAATGACGAGAGCATCAAGCAGGCCATCGGTTCGGCTGCCGCCCACTACCTGGAAACCAGCCTGTCGCCCCAGGACCATATCGGTATTTCGTCATGGAGCAGCACCATTCGCGCCATGGTTGGCCACTTGCATGCGCAACCCGGCAAACAGGCCGCCCAGGAGGTGGTACAACTGTTGGGCGGCGTCGGCCACAAGGGGGCGTTTGAAGCCACCTTGCTCACCCAGCGCCTGGCGACCCTGCTCAACTGCCCGGCGTTTTTGCTGCCGTCGCAGAGCATCGAGCAATCGGTGCAGAGCAAGCAGCGCATCGTGCAGATGGAAGAGGTCAAGGAAGTGCTGCAGCGCTTTGACAGCATCACCCTGGCGATTGTTGGCATCGGCGACCTGGAGCCCTCGCAACTGCTGCGCAACAGCGGTAACTACTACACCGAGGACATGCTGCGCCTGCTCGCCGAACGCGGCGCGGTGGGCGATATCTGCCTGCGCTACTTCGATGCCCAGGGCAAACCGGTGTTGGAGGAAGATGAAGAATTTGTCGTGTCAGTGGCGCTGCCCAAGCTGCGCGCCATCCACCGTGTGCTTGGCCTGGCCGGTGGGTTGAACAAGGTCCAGGCCATTCGTGGCGCGCTCACGGGCGGCTACCTGGACATCCTGATCACCGACCTGGACACCGCACAGGCCCTTAACCAATAACTTTTTTGGAGACCGCCGCTCATGACGTCCAAGCTCGAACAACTCAAGCAATTCACCACCGTGGTCTGCGACACCGGCGACCTGGAAGCCATCAGCCGCCTGCGCCCGGTGGATGCCACCACCAACCCGTCCCTGCTGCTCAAGGCCGCCGCCATCCCGGAGTACGCCGAACTGCTGCGCAGTGCGGTGAGCCTGTCCAAGGGTGATGTGGACCTGGCCTGTGATCGCTTTGCGGTGTCGGTGGGCTGCGGCATTCTTAAAGTGATTCCGGGGCGCATCTCCACCGAAGTCGATGCGCGGCTGTCCTTCGACGAAGACGCGCTGTGGGCCAAGGCCAACCAGTTGATCGCGTTGTACGACCAGGCCGGCGTCGGCCGCGACCGCGTGCTGATCAAACTGGCCTCCACCTGGGAAGGCATCCGCACCGCCGAACGCCTGGAAAAGGCCGGCATCCAGACCAACCTGACCCTGCTGTTTTCGTTCGTCCAGGCCGCCGCCTGCGCCGACGCCGGGGTGTTCCTGATTTCGCCGTTCGTAGGCCGCATCTATGACTGGTACCGCAAGAACACCGGCCTGGATTACACCGGCGCCGAAGACCCAGGCGTGCAGTCCGTGACGCGGATCTACAACTACTACAAAGCCAACGCCATCAAGACCGTGGTCATGGGCGCCAGCTTCCGCACCCTGAGCCAGATCGAGCAACTGGCGGGCTGTGATCGCCTGACCATCAGCCCCGAGCTGCTGCAAAAGCTCGATGAAGACCAGGGCCTGCTGGAACGTCAATTGAATCCGGGGGCGGCCGGCGAGTCGCGCCAGACCCTCACCGAAGCGCAGTTTCGCTGGGGTTCCAATGAAGACGCGATGGCCACCGAAAAACTGGCTGAAGGCATTCGCCAGTTTGCCCGCGACCAGGAAAAACTCGAGGCGGTCCTCGCGGCACTGTAAGCCCCGCCCTGCCCCGGTCAATCCCGAGCGCCCGCCGATGATCGTCAGGCGGGCGTTGGTTTGTCGCCGTCACCTAACGACCGCGCCGCCCAGGCGCCCATCCCCCCCCCCACCACCGGCGCCAGCCAGAACATCCAGAGCTGCGCAATGTACTCCCCACCGGCAAACAACGCCGGCCCGGTGCTACGAGCGGGGTTCACCGACGTATTGGTCACCGGGATCAGCACCAAGTGGATCAAGGTCAGCGCCAGGCCGATGGCGATCGGTGCAAAGCCCGGCACCGCGCCCGGTGCGGTCACGCGCATGATGATGAATACGAAGAAAAACGTGGCGATCAGCTCGGCCAGCAACGCGGCCTTCACGTCGAAGAGCCCAGGGCTCAATGGGCCGTAACCGTTGGCGGCAAAACCACCTACCGCGAAGTCAGGCTGCCCGTTGGCGATCAAGTACAGCGCCGCTGCGGCCACTATCGCGCCGCAGACCTGCGCCGCGATGTACGGCAGCACGTCTGCGCCGTCAATGCGCCGCCCCGCCCACAGGCCAATGGTCACTGCCGGGTTGAAATGCCCACCGGAAATACCGCCTACCGCATAGGCCATGGTCAGAACAGTGAGACCAAACGCCAGCGAAACACCCACAAAACCAATACCCAAACCCGGGAATGCAGCCGCCAGGATGGCGCTGCCACAGCCGCCGAACGTCAGCCAGAACGTACCGATAAACTCTGCGGTCAAACGCTTTTGCACAATCGACTCCATTGCTGTTCAAGTGCCGTCGCCACGGGAAGTGGGCGGTCGCGGGCGACGGTAGCAATGGGTATCAAAATGTTGTGTAAGACTTATCCTGTATCAACCGTTTACAACGCCCTGGCCAAATTTCCTGATCGCCAGGCAATACCCAATCAACGCCACCGCTGCCAGCAAACCGCCCGCTGCGCCGATCCAGGCGAAGCCGAACTGGCTGCCGACCCAGCTGCCCATCAGGGCGCCGCCGCCGATGCCGATGTTGTAGATGCCGGAGAACATCGCCATGGCCACGTCGGTGGCATCCGGCGCCAGCACCAGCACCTTGGATTGCATGGCCAGGCCGAAGCCCATGATTGCCATGCCCCAGAAAATGCTCAGGGTCACCAGGTACGACTCGGCGCCGCTCAACGGCAGCATCAGCGCCAGGCACGCGGCCAGGATAAACACGGCGCCGACCACGAACAGGTGGGGGTTGAAGCGGTGCACCAGGCTGAACAGCAACGAGCCGATGATGCCTGCGCCGCCGAACACCAGCAGGATCAGGGTCACGGCGCTGCCGCTCATGCCGGCCACGCCCTCGACGAAGGGTTCGATGTAGCTGTAGGCGGTGAATTGCGCGGTGACGGTCATGGCGGTGAGCACGTAAAGCGCCACCAGCGCCGGGCGCTTGAACAGCAGCGGCAGGCTGCGCAGGGAACCGGAGTTCTGGCTCGGCAACAGCGGCAAGGTGCGCGCCAGCCAGAACACCAGTGCGGCGGCAAAGGCGCCGATGACCAGGAAGGTGGTGCGCCAGCCCATGGCTTCGCCCAGCAGGCGGCCGAGCGGAATACCCAGGACCATCGCCAGGGAGGTGCCGGTGGCCAACAGGCCGAGGGCTTGCACCTGCTTGCCTTCCGGCGCCAGGCGTACCGCCAGGGACGCGGTAATTGACCAGAACAAGGCGTGGGACAAGGCAATGCCGATACGGCTGACCATCAGCAGCCCGAAGCTGGTGGCGACGCTGGAGAGGATGTGACTGACGATAAACATGCAGAACAACACGATCAGCAGCTTGCGCCGTTCGACGTTACGGGTCAGCAGCATCACCGGCAACGAGGTCAGGGACACGATCCAGGCGTAGATGGTGAGCATCAGCCCGACGCTGGACACCGGCATGTCGAAGCTGGCGCCGATGGCGCTGAGCAGCCCGACGGGTACGAATTCAGTGGTGTTGAATACAAACGCGGCCAACGCGAGAGCGATGACCGGTTGCCAATTGGCTTGGGGCGTTGCGGCTGAAATGCTCATTGAACGGCGCGGTACTCTGGCGTTGATGACGCGGGGGCGGTGATCAAGCGGCCACCCGGGACAAGCGCCGCCGCCGAGTATTCTATAGGTTTCTGGCCCCGCTGTTGATGCGGATCGTCGCCCGAGGGCTCAAAGCACCGTCAGCGTGATCACGTAGTTACCCGACTGAACCCGCTTACCGGCGCCATCCACCAGCTCATACTGCTGGTCGTAGTAACGCCCGCTGGCGCTGTCCGCCACCAGCCGCACGTGGGCTGCGTTGACACTGGCGACCGGCGCCATCTCGCGCACCTCCAGGCGACTGCCGCGGTTGGCCTGGACGCAGCCTTTCAACTCCACGACGGAGCCGCTGCGCGCATTTGTCGCACACCCCGGCTCGACAATACTGCCCCTGAATTCAATCGTGCCCTGCCCCACGGTTTGCGCCGCATCGCTTACCCCCGCCCATAGGCACAGCAGGCTGGTAAACATCGAAATACCTTTACTGCTCATCGCGACACTCCTGACTGGGCGCTTACCCACTAAGTCGTCTGGCCGAGCATTTACTTGAGGTTATTCGGTAACGGCTGCGACATTGATCAAGGATCCACCTGCCCCATCAGCTCTGGAATGCTCTCCGGTCGCTTGGCATAACGCTGGGCCAACGCCGCGCAGACCATCAACTGGATCTGGTGAAACAGCATCAATGGCAGGATCAGCACCCCCATGGTCGCCCCGGCGAACAGCACCTGGGCCATCGGCACACCGGTGGCCAGGCTCTTCTTCGAACCGCAGAACAAAATGGTGATGCGGTCTTCCTGGTTAAAACCAAAAGCCTTGCCCAGCACCGTGGAGGCCACCAACACCAAGGCCAGCAACACGCAGCACGCCACCACCAGGCCGCCGAGTTCCCACAACGGGATCTGGTGCCAGATGCCTTCGTTGACCGCCTCGCTGAACGCGCCGTACACCACCAGCAGGATCGAGCCTTGGTCGACGAACTTCAGCCAGGATTTATTGCGCCCCACCCACTCGCCGATCCAACGGCGGGCGATCTGCCCGGCGATGAACGGCAGCAGCAGCTGCACGCTGATTTTCAGGATCGCGTCGACGGTCGAGCCACCCTCGCCGTGCACGTTGAGCAGCAGGGTCACCAGCAGTGGCGTGAGGAAGATGCCGAACAGGCTGGACGCCGCCGCACTGCAAATCGCCGCCGGGATATTGCCCCGCGCCAGCGACGTGAAGGCAATCGCCGATTGCACCGTGGCCGGCAAGGCGCAGAGGTAGAGCATGCCCATGTACAGGTCTTTGCCGATCAGCGGCGACAACACCGGCTTGAGCGCCAGGCCCAGCAGCGGGAAGAGCACAAAGGTCAGGCTGAACACCAGCAGGTGCAGGCGCCAGTGGCCGGCGCCGGCGACGATAGCCTGGCGCGACAGCTTGGCGCCGTGCAGGAAAAACAGCAGCGCGATGGCCAGGTTGGTCACCCAGCCGAACGCCACGGCGGTCTGGCCGCTGGCGGGCAGCAGGGAGGCGAGGATCACCGTGGCGATCAGCGTGAGGGTGAAGTTGTCGGGCAGAAAACGGGGGCGAGTCATAAGCAGGATCTTCCGGGGGTTGCCAAGAGCGTCATCGCGACTCTAACGTAACGACCTGTTACCGACTAACGCCAATGAGCCAACAAATGCCGCCTAAAGGACATGACAAGACCGTCCGCCGCAGCGTGCCCGGGCTTTCCAGCCTGCCACGACCGGTGTATGGGCGCACTGAATCCTTGCCTAATCGTGCGCTGACCCGCCGACACAGCCACCCGTGGGTGCAATTGTCCTATGCGATTTCCGGGGTGCTGGAGATCCAGACCAGCGTCGGCCGCTTCGTAGCGCCGCCCCAGCGTGCAGTGTGGATTCCGGCGGGAGTGCCGCACCGGGTGTTCAGTTCGCCGCATACCGAAATGCGCAGCCTGTACCTGGATTGCAGCGTCACCACGTGGGCGACGCAGCGCTGCCATGTGTTGGAGGTGAGCAGTTTGCTGCGCGAGTTGATCCGCAGCTTCAGCGCAGTGCCGGTGGCATATGCCGAGGACGGCCCGGATGGGCGCTTGGCCCAGGTGCTGCTGGATCAGTTGGCGGCGGCGGCGCAAATCGACTTGATGTTGCCGTTGCCCCTGGACCCGCGCTTGCGGCAGATCTATCGCAGCCTGAACCTGCACCCGGAGCAGCAGACCACGTTAGGGCAATGGAGCCAGAAGCTGGGGGTGAGTGAGAAGACACTCAGCCGGTTGTTCTTGAGTGATACCGGGCTGACCTTTCGTGCCTGGCGCCAGCGCCTGCGGTTGTTGAGCGCCCTGCCCGCCCTGGAGCAAGGCGAGCGGGTGACGGACGTGGCGCTGGGGTGTGGGTATGAATCGACGTCGGCGTTTATCAATGCGTTTCGGCAACAGTTCGAGGCCACACCCGGTGAGTTTTTCCGCTGACCTTACAGGCGATGAAGAACCAATGTGGGAGCAAGCCCCCTCCCACATTTTTACCGTATTTAGAATGAGGATCGGGGCTTAGCTGCCGTTGCCGCCATGCGCCTCTTCGAAGAAGTAATCCTTCCAACTCGCCGCTTTGTTTTTCAACACCCCCAGTTCCTGCAATTTCTCGGCGTAGATGTAGGTACGCTGCGGCACGATGGTGAAGTCGATCTCCGGGTCCTGGACGATCTTCTCCACCAGGTCCAATGGCAGCTTCGACTGCTCTACGCGGATATACGCCCTGGCGGCGGCGGGCTTGTCGGCCTTGATGATCTTCTCGGCTTCGGCCAGCGCGTCATAGAACGCTTTGTAGGTCTTGGGGTTCTCGTCGTGGAATTTTTGCGTGGTGTACAGCACGTTGAACGTCGCCTGGCCACCGAGGATGTCGTAGGAACTCAACACCTTGTGCACATTCGGATTGAGCAACTCCTGGTACTGGAACGGCGGGCTGGAGAAGTGCGCGTTGATCTCCGAGCCACCGGCAATCAAGGCGGCGGTCGCGTCGGGGTGCGCCAGGCTGATGGAGATGTCGTCGAACTTCTTGTAATGGGCATCGCCGAACTGCTTGGCGGTCTCGATCTGCAAGGTGCGCGACTGGAAACCCACGCCGGCGGCGGGCACGGCGATACGGTCTTTTTCGCTGAAGTCCTTGAGGGTCTTGACGTTGGGATTGTTGGTCAACAAGTAGTTGGGCATCGAGCCCAGGGAGGCGATGGCCTTGACGTTCTGCTTGCCCTTGGTGCGGTCCCACAGCGTCAGCATCGGCGGCACACCAGCGGAGACTACGTCGAGCGCGCCGGCCAGCAGCGATTCGTTCATTGCGGTGGCGCCGGAAATGCTGTTCCACTCCACCTGGATGTCCAGGCCCTGCTCCTTGCCGTGCTTTTCGATCAGGTGCTGGTCGCGCACCACATCGAGGATCAGGTAGCCGATACCGAATTGCTGGGCGATGCTGATCTTGCCTTCGGCCTGTGCGCCGATACTGATCAAGGCTGTCGCAGCCGCCATCAGGGTCAGGGAAGAACGCTTGAAAGTCATGGGAGTCTGCCGCGTTTTAAGAAGGTGATGGAGCCTAGCGACGTTTTTTAAGACTGGAAAAGAATATCGGGATCTATTGTTATGCAAATGGCCCACAAACAAGCGCCCGGCTGCTATTGTGCCGCGCTTTGAAAAACTGCCGAACCAGCGAGGAAATGGACGTTGAACACTGACGAAAAAATGACCGGGGACCTGTTCGAGGTTGATAAACGCCTGTCACTCAAGCCCGTGGTGGACTTCAACACCTACCTGCGCAGCGCATTCGGCGACGGCCCGTGCACCTGCATCCGCTGCACCACCGGCAACGGCGATGAAAGCGGCTATGCGTTCCAACACAGCTTCACCTTCGACGGCAAGCCCACCCAGCGCCGCTTCGCCACCACGGCGGGCAGTGATGTGTTGCAGGTGTTGAAGAAAGCCTGGTTGTCGTACACCAAGGCCGAGCTGCCGCTGAGCGGTGTGCTGGCGCTGGATACGGTGAAGGAATTTGTCGAGCCGCAATTACATAAACGCCTGACACCGCTGTTTTTGGCCAGTGGGTTGGTCAAGGACGTGGACGGTGAGTTGCAGATTCAGCCGCAGGCGGCGTAATACCGACTACCCCCTGTGGGCGCTGTTGCGGATGGCGAGGAAGGCGGCGCCGCAGATTCTGGCAGTGAAAACACCGTAAAACGTGGCGAGGGCGCTTGCTCCCGTTGGGTCGCGAAGCGGCCCCAGCGCTTTGTTTAAAAAGACTGGGACTGCTACGCAGGCCAACGGGAGCAAGCGCCCTCGCCACAGGTACAGCGTGCACCCTGTTGGGTTTACTTGCGTGCGGCCTCCCACTGTTTAAGCAAGTCGTTGTAGCTCACGGTTTCGCCTTTCGGCTTCTCATTCGCCAGTTTCGGTTTCGGTGCGCCCGGTTGGTCGAACCAGTATTGCGCATCACGCTCGGGGTTCATTTTCGGGCCGCAGACCGGTTGCACCTTGGAGCGCTCCAGGCGCGTCATGATCGCGTCCTGTTCCTTGGCCAGGTTATCCAACGCTTGTTGTGGGGTTTTCTCGCCGCTCGCTGCAGCGGCGATGTTGCTCCACCACAGTTGCGCCAGGCGTGGGTAGTCCGGCACGTTGGTGCCGGTCGGGGTCCATTCCACACGGGCCGGGCTGCGATAGAACTCCACCAAACCACCGAGTTTCGGCGCCAGGTCGGTCATGGCCTGGGAGTTGATGTCCGACTCACGAATCGGCGTCAGGCCGACGATGGTTTTCTTCAGCGAGACAGTTTTCGAGGTCACGAACTGCGCGTAGAGCCAGGCCGCGAGTTTCTGTTTCTCTGGGGTGGATTTCAGGAAGGTCCAGGAACCCACGTCCTGATAGCCCTTCTTCATGCCCTTTTCCCAATAAGGCCCGACCGGCGACGGAGCCATGCGCCATTTCGGCGTGCCATCGGCGTTTACCACCGGCAGGCCCGGCTTGGTCATGTCGGCGGTAAACGCGGTGTACCAGAAGATCTGCTGGGCGATGTTGCCTTGGGACGGCACCGGGCCGGATTCGGAGAAGGTCATGCCCGCCGCTTCCGGTGGCGCGTAGGCTTTCATCCAATCCACGTATTTCTGGGTGGCGAACACGGCGGCTGGGCCGTTGGTGTCGCCGCCACGGGTCACGCTGGAGCCCACCGGGTGACAGTCCTCCACACGAATGCCCCACTCGTCCACCGGCAAACCATTGGGCAGGCCCTTGTCGCCGCCACCGGCCATGGAGAACCACGCATCGGTGAAGCGCCAGCCCAGGGACGGGTCTTTCTTGCCGTAGTCCATGTGCCCATAGATACGCTTGCCGTCGATCTCCTTGACGTCTTCGCTGAAGAACTTGGCAATGTCTTCATAGGCCGACCAGTTCACCGGCACACCGAGGTCATAGCCGTACTTTTCCTTGAACTTGGCTTTCAGCTCCGGGCGCTCGAACCAGTCTGCGCGGAACCAGTAGAGGTTGGCGAACTGCTGGTCGGGCAGTTGGTAGATCTTGCCGTCCGGCGCAGTGGTGAACGAGATGCCGATGAAGTCCTTGATATCCAGGGTCGGCGAGGTGAAGGCCTTGCCTTCATTGGCCATCAGGTCGGTGATGGATTCGGTCTTGCCGTAGCGAAAGTGTGTACCGATCAGGTCCGAGTCGTTGACCCAGCCGTCATAGATATTCTTGTCGGACTGCATCTGGGTTTGCAGCTTCTCCACCACGTCGCCTTCCTGCAGCAGGTCGTGGGTCAGCTTGATCCCGGTGATTTCACTGAACGCCTTGGCCAGCACCTTGGATTCGTACTCGTGGGTGGTGAGGGTTTCCGACACCACGTTGATCTTCATCCCACGGAACGGTTCGGCGGCCTTGATAAACCACTTGAGTTCCTCGAGCTGCTGGTCAGCCGTGAGGGTGGACGGTTTGAACTCGCTGCCGATCCATTTTTTTGCGGCATCTTCATACGCATCGGCCCACGCCGAAGCGCTCAAACCGCTGAGGGCCAGTACGGCGGCCAATGAAATGCTATGTCGCAGCTTATTGTTTTTATTCAACATAGAGACCTCCTGGTTGTTTATTCATAAGGGCATTAGCCCCAACGCATCACACTCAACAGCCATACCAGGGAGAGCGCGGACGCCACCCAGATGCTCCAGTCGGTAACGCCAATGACCAGCAAATGCAGGTAGGCGCTGCCGAGAAGACCGATAAACAAACGATCACCACGGGTGGTGCTGATCGGTAACAAACCGCGCCGCGGGATGCTCGGCGAACGCAGCTCCCAGGTGGTCATGCCCGCCAGAATCAGGGCTATGCCGCCGAAGAACAGTGCGGTGGGGGTGGTCCAGGCCATCCATTCCATCATCGACTCCTCAGACCCGGCCCAGGGCAAAGCCCTTGGCCACGTGGTTGCGAACAAACCAGATCACCAGCATGCCGGGAAGGATAGTCAACACCCCCGCCGCCGCCAGCACGCCCCAATCGATACCCGACGCCGAGACCGTGCGCGTCATCACCGCCGCGATGGGCTTGGCGTTGACCGAGGTCAAGGTGCGCGCCAGCAGCAGTTCGACCCAAGAGAACATGAAGCAGAAAAACGCGGTCACACCGATGCCGGAGCCGATCAACGGGATAAAAATCTTCACGAAAAACTTAGGAAACGAGTAGCCGTCGATGTAGGCGGTTTCGTCGATTTCCTTGGGCACGCCGGACATGAACCCCTCCAGGATCCACACCGCCAACGGCACGTTGAACAGGCAGTGCGCCAGGGCCACGGCAATGTGCGTATCGAACAGGCCGATGGACGAATACAGCTGGAAGAACGGCAGCAGAAACACCGCCGGTGGCGCCATGCGGTTGGTCAGCAACCAGAAGAACAGGTGCTTGTCGCCGAGGAAACGGTAGCGTGAAAACGCATAGGCCGCCGGCAGTGCCACGCTCAGGGAGATCACCGTGTTCAGGCTCACGTAGTACAGCGAGTTGAGGTAACCGGTGTACCAGCTCGGGTCGGTGAAGATCACCTTGTAGTTGGCCAGGGTGAAATCCTGCGGAAACAACGTCAGCCCACCGAGGATTTCGGTGTTGCTCTTGAAGGACATGTTCAGCAGCCAGTAGATCGGCACCAGCAGGAACAGGATGTAGATCAGCAACGGAATTAGCTTGCGCTTGCTCATGTTGGCGGCCTCAGCGGTTGGCGTCGGAGTGGGTCATGGCGGTGTAGAACAGCCAGGACACCAACAGGATGATCAGGAAGTACACCAGGGAAAACGCCGCGGCCGGGCCCAGGTCGAATTGGCCTACGGCCATCTGGGTCAGGGTCTGACTCAAGAACGTAGTGGCGTTACCCGGCCCGCCACCAGTGAGGACGAAGGGTTCGGTGTAGATCATGAAGCTGTCCATGAACCGCAGCATCACCGCGATCAGCAGCACGCTTTTCATCTTCGGCAACTGGATATGTCGGAACACCGCCCACGCTGAGGCACGATCAATCCGCGCAGCCTGGTAGTACACATCAGGAATCGCCCGTAGGCCGGAGTAGCACAGCAGCGCCACCAGGGACGTCCAGTGCCACACATCCATCACCAGCACGGTGACCCAGGCATCCATGGTGTTGGCTGCGTAGTTGTAGCTGATGCCCAGGGCATTGAGGCTGTAACCCAGCAAGCCGATATCGGCGCGGCCGAATATCTGCCAGATGGTGCCCACCACGTTCCACGGAATCAGCAGCGGAATGGCGAGGATGATCAGCACCAGCGACGACCAGCGACCCTTGGTCGGCATGGTCAGGGCGATGGCGATGCCCAGCGGGATTTCGATCAGCAACACGCAGGCCGAGTAGATGAACTGGCGCAGCAGTGAGTCATGCAGACGTGGGTCAAGCAGCACCTGCTTGTACCAGTCGGCGCCAACGAAGTAGCGGCTGGACTGGTCGAAGATGTCCTGCACCGAGTAGTTGACCACGGTCATCATCGGGATCACCGCACTGAACGCCACCAGCAGGAACACCGGCAATACCAGCCACCAGGCCTTGTTGTTCTGCACCTTGTTCATGGCAGCACCTCCAGCAGGTAGTCGTCGGCGTACACCATCAGCCACTGCGCGGGAAAGCTGATGGAGGCCTTGCCTTCAGGCACGGGTTTGTCTTCGGCCAGGCGCACCTTGAGCAGCGCGCCGTCGAGGTTGAGGGTCATGATTTTGTAGGTGCCGAGGTCTTCGAGATGAGAGACGTCGGCCTGCAGGGCGTCAGGGTTGTACTCGTCCCACACATGGATGAATTCCGGGCGGATGCCGACCTGCAATCTCTTGTAATCGGTTTTGGCCAGGCGTTGCTGCAGGGCCTCGGACACTGGCAGGTGGGTGCCAGCAAACCGCACCCCGCCCGCCTCGGCCTGCACGTCGATAAGATTCATCCCAGGGCTGCCGATGAAATACCCGACAAAGGTGTGGCTTGGCCGTTCGAACAGGTCACGGGGAGTGCCGAACTGCACGATCTGGCCGCCGTACATCACCGCGATCTTGTCGGCGAAGGTCGAGGCTTCCAACTGATCGTGGGTCACGTAGACCATGGTGATGTTGAACTGCTCGTGGATCTGCTTGAGTTTGCGCCGCAGCTTCCACTTGAGGTGCGGGTCGATCACCGTCAGCGGTTCATCGAACAGGATCGCCGACACGTCGTCACGCACCAGGCCGCGGCCCATGGAGACTTTCTGCTTTTCGTCGGCGGTGAGGTTGCGGGCTTTTTTGCTCAGCAGGTTTTGCAGGTCGAGGACCTCGGCGATTTCCTGCACCTTGCTGTGAATTTTCGCCTCGGCCATGCCCTGGTTACGCAATGGGAACGCCAGGTTGTCGAACACCGTCATGGTGTCGTACACCACCGGGAACTGGAACACCTGGGCGATGTTGCGTTTTTCCGGGGTCAGGTCGTTGACCACTTTGCTGTCAAACAACACCTGGCCTTCGGACGGGCTGAGCAGGCCGGAGATGATGTTGAGCAACGTCGATTTGCCGCAGCCCGACGGCCCGAGCAAGGCGTAGGCTCCGCCCTGCTCCCACACGTGGTTCATTTCCCGAATGGCGTAGTCCTCGGGGCCGCTCGGCGTAGGGCTGTAGCTATGCGCCAGGTTCTGCAAATGGATCTCGGCCATCAGGCAACCCTCGCGACACGGCGCCCGGGGGCCTGGACCAAACGGCCCTGGCCATCGAACACAAACAGTTTATGGGTGGGGATATACACGCGGATCGGCGCGTCGACGTCATACTCGTGCACGCCCGGCAGGTGCAGCACCAGCAGAAAGTGTTCGCTGCGCACATGCAGGAAGGTTTCCGAACCGCTGATCTCGGCGACTTCCACCGTCACCGCCAGCTCCAGGTCGTCGTCGTTGCTGGGCACCAGGCTGATGTGGCTGGGGCGTACGCCGAAACGGAATTCGCCTTCGCCAATGGGCCGTAGGTCGACGTTCAGCGGGAAATGCACGAAATTGGCGAAGCTCACTTCGTTACCGCTGATGCGCCCCGGCATCAGGTTGATCGGCGGCTCGGAAAACAGCTCGGCGGCCAGCACCGTCTGCGGCTGGTGATAGACCTCGGCCGCCTTGCCGCTCTGAATCACCCGGCCTTCGTGCAGGATGGTGGTGGTGCCACCGAGGGCCAGGGCTTCGTTGGGTTCGGTGGTGGCGTAGATGGCGATGGTGTGGCGCGCGGCGAACAGCTCGCGCATTTCCTGACGCAGCTCTTCGCGCAGTTTGTAGTCCAGGTTCACCAGCGGCTCGTCGAACAGGATCAGTTCGGCATCCTTGACCAGCGCACGCGCCATGGCCGTGCGTTGCTGCTGGCCGCCGGAGAGTTCCAACGGGTGGCGCTGGAGGAATTTCTCGATGCGCAGCATCTTCGCGGTTTCCAGCACCTTGCTCTGGATCAGCTCGTTGGACACCCCGGCTTGGCGCAACGGCGAGGCGATGTTCTCGAACACGGTCATGGTCGGGTAGTTGATGAACTGCTGATAGACCATCGACACATTGCGCAGGCGCACCGGCTTCTGCGTGACATCCACGCCGTTCATCAGGATGCGGCCGCTGTCGGGCTTGTCCAGCCCGGCCATCAGACGCATCAGGCTGGTCTTGCCGGACAGCGTGCGGCCGAGCAAGACGTTGAAGGAACCGGCTTCGAAACGCAGGTTGGCGTCGTCGATCCAGGTCTGGCCTTCGACAACGCGGGAGACATGTTCCAGGGTCAATGACATGACACGACCTTTTTATTATTGGAATGAATCTGGCCAAGTGTCAGAGCGAGTTTCGTGCCAAAACGGCAAGTGCTTGATGCGCAAGGAAATGGCGTAAATGGGATGTTCAGGAGTGAACAATTTGGCTGAACAACTGAACAGTCAGGGCCTTGACAATGAACAGTTCTGAACAACACTCTGACGACCGCCCCTCCCACATTGGAATGATTTCCAGCAGTCAATTGCGCAAGCCCCCATAACAATAAAAACGAAGGTCACCCCATGGCCGAACCACTGGCTCACGACACCCTTATCCAGGAATCCTGGCGCCGTTGTCGCGCCTTTGGCCTGGACCACCAGAGCACGCCCAGCTTCGACCAGCTCCCCGCCGAGGGCATCAGCCAATTGCTGGAGAGCCAGCACTCGCTGGTGCAGACCACGCACCAGGAAGTGCTGCCCTACTACGAAAATATCCTCAGCAATTCCAACTGCCTGATCATGCTGGCCGACAATCAGGGCCAGGTGCTGACCAGTTGGGGCACCCAGCGGTTTATCGAACCCAAGCTGGCGCGTGGCTTCAACCCCGGCGCCAGCTGGAGAGAACGCTCCAGCGGCACCAATGCCATCGGCACCGCACTGGCGTGTGCCCAGGCGGTGCATATCGAACACGATGAACACTTTCTGAAGGCCAACCGCTTCATGACCGGCTCGGCGGCGCCGATCTTTGATGCCCAGCGCGAGATCATCGCGGTGCTGGACGTGTCCAGCGACAGCTACCTGCCGCCCTCCCACACCCTGGGCATGGTCAAGATGATGAGCCAGACCGTGGAGAACCGGCTGATCCTCAACCTGTTTCGCGGCGAACACTTCCAACTGACCTTCAACACCGGCCTGAGCAACCTCGACAGCCAGTGGGCCGGCCTGCTGATCTTTGATGAAAGCGGCCAAGTGCTGTCGGCCAACCGGCGTGCCGACAACCTGCTGGGCATCAGCCTGTCGCGGGTGATGATCGACAGTTTGTTCAAGGTGTCGCTGCTGGAGTTGTTGAACCAGCCGGAAGGGCTGCCCTTTTCCCTGCAAGCGGCGGGACGTAATCGGTTCCAGTGCCTGTTGCGGCGACCCAAGCAGGTGCCAGTGCAGGCGCGCGTGTTCACGGAGCCGACACCGCCTAAGCCCGCCTCCATTGGCCTGAAGACCTTGCACTTCGGCGATGTGCGCGTGGAAAAAGCCGTGCGCCAGGCTGAACGCCTGCTGGAGAAGGACATCCCGCTGCTGATCCACGGTGAAACCGGCGTGGGCAAGGAAGTGTTCGTCAAGGCCCTGCACCAGGCCAGCTCGCGCAGCCAGAAGGCGTTTATCGCGGTGAACTGTGCGGCGATTCCGGCCGAGCTGGTGGAGTCGGAACTGTTCGGCTACGAAAAAGGCGCGTTCACCGGCGCCAATCAAAAAGGCAGCATCGGCCTGATCCGCAAGGCCGATAAAGGCACGCTGTTTCTCGACGAGATCGGCGATATGCCGCTGCCTACCCAGGCCCGCTTGCTGCGGGTACTGCAGGAACGTTGCGTGCAGCCGGTGGGCAGCAGCGAGTTGTTCCCGGTGGATTTGCGCATCATCTCGGCCACCAACCGCGCGCTGCGCGAGCTGGTGCAGGCCGGGCGTTTTCGTGAGGATTTGTACTACCGCATCGGCGGCCTGACCCTGGAGCTGCCGCCGTTGCGCGAGCGCACCGACAAACGGGCGCTGTTCCAGCAACTGTGGCAGCAACACCGTGAGCCGACCCAGTGGGCGGGCCTGAGCGCTGAGGTACTGGCGCTGTTCGAGCAGCATCCGTGGCCGGGGAATTTACGCCAAGTGAGCAGCGTGTTGCAGGTCGCGCTGGCGATGGCTGAAGAACAACCGATCCGCCCGGAGCATCTGCCGGATGATTTTTTTGTGGATTTGAACGTGGAATCGCCGCTGCCTGCCAGTGAATACCTGGATGCCAGCATCGACCTGAACCAGCGTTTGAAGGCCGTCGGCGGGAATATTTCCCACCTGGCGCGGGAGCTGGGGGTAAGCCGCA
The DNA here is from genome assembly GCF_058145955.1 of Pseudomonas sp. A39. Classification (NCBI taxonomy): domain Bacteria; kingdom Pseudomonadati; phylum Pseudomonadota; class Gammaproteobacteria; order Pseudomonadales; family Pseudomonadaceae; genus Pseudomonas; species Pseudomonas sp. A39. The sequence goes on along the minus strand of NZ_JBYVMD010000004.1, from coordinate 209,454 downwards.
ATACCCTGTACAAGCGCCTGCGCCAGCACTAACGCGGCTTGACCACCACCAGCAGGTCGGTGAAATACTCCACCTGGATCGGCAGGTTATCCGCCAGGGACGACAGTGCCGCTGCTGTGTCGTCGAGCTTGAACACGCCGGAAACCCGCAGGTTATGCAGGGCCTGGGGGTCAAAGCGCAGCATGCCGTGACGGTAACTGGCGAGGGTTTGCAGCACGTCGCTCAGGGGTTGGTCGTTGACCTTGAGCAGGCCACGGGTCCAGGCGTCGGGATCGGCATCGTTGATGGCTTGCGGTGGCTGGGCGCGGCCGTGGTCGAGGACCGAGCGCTGGCCAGCCATGACCTTGACCCCATCGGTGGCGCCGCCTTTGACCGCTACCGTGGACTCGATCACCGTGACCACCGTGGTGCCATCTGCCGCACGTTTGACCAGATAACGCGTGCCCAGTGCAGTGGCCGTGCCTTGGTCTGTGCGGACCACAAAGGGCCGTTGCGCATCCTTCGCCACGTCTACCCAGAGCTCGCCTTGCAGCAGTTCGATCACGCGTTGATGGCCGTCGAATTTCACGTCCACCGCCGAATTGCTGTTGAGCTGCAACTGGCTGCCGTCCTCAAGGGCGATCTGTCGGCGCTCGCCGACACCGGTGCGCTGGTCGGCCATCCAGATAGGCAGGTGTTGCAGGCCCAGCCAACCGCATAGCACGACGCCGAGCAAGCCCACCGCCCGTGCGCCACGCGGGCGGTGCGGGGTGAATGCACGGCTTAGGGCAATGCGCGCGGGCTTGGCCGGCAATGTATCTAAGCTGCCCCACAACGCACTCATACGTTCGATGGCCACGGTGTGACGTGGGTCGGCCTGGCACCAGGCGTTGAACGCCTGGCGGTCAGCGTCGGTGACGTCTTCGTCGTGCAGGCGGGTGAGCCACTGCGCCGCTTGCTGGATGATCTGTTCGGTGCTCATACCAGCGGGTCTGCCGGGTGCAGGCTGTGGTAGCAATGCACCAGGGCGCTGGAGATATAGTTTTTGACGGTGCTGGAGGACACGTCCAGGCGCGTGGCGATTTCGCTGTAGGTCAGGCCATCAAGGCGACTCAGCAGGAACGCTTCGCGGGCCTTGGCAGGCAGGCCGGCGAGCATCTCGGCGATGCGTTCCAGGGCTTGCAACGCCACATGAATCGCGGCTGGGTCGGGCATGCCGGCGTCTTCGCACTGGATCACCAGGGCTTCCATGTAGGCTTTTTCGATGCGGCGGCGACGAGCGCCGTCGATCAACAACCGCCCTGCCGTGGTGGCGAGGAAGGCGCGAGGTTCCTTGATGTTTTGCGGTTCGGCCAGCATCAGTACGCGGATGAACGCGTCGTGGGCCAGGTCGGCGGCATGCTGGGAGCACCCGAGTTTCTTGCGCAGCCAGCCGTGCAACCAGCCGTGGTGCTCGCTGTACATCGCCGTAAGGGTCTGCTGCCGGACGGAGTCGCCCAGCGCGGCCGGAATGTCATGCATGCGCAAAAATTTCTCAAATGGGAAGTGTTACCAATTGCGCGAACAATGCCAGTAAAACAGAGAGGGGGCAAGGGGCTTACCGCTGATGGAGGTGGGTCAGTCGGTATATCTGCCAGCAGTGCCGCCGCTTTCGAAGCCTCGCTGAAGCTCGACATCTCCCACAGGGGGATGGGGGTGTTTGGTAGAGCTGTAGCCGAACATTTTCTGCCTGATGACTCAGATCTACTGTGGGAGGGGGCTTGCTCCCGATGGTGGTGGGTCTGCCAGCCCATCTGCCAGCAGTGCCGCCGCTTTCGAAGCCTCGCTAGAGCTCGACATCTCCCACAGGGAATGGAGGTGTTTGGTAGAGCTGTAGCCGAACATTTTCTGCCTGATGACTCAGATCTACTGTGGGAGGGGGCTTGCCCCCGATGGCGGTGGGTCTGCCAGCCCATCTACCAGCAGTGCCAACGCTTTCGAAGCCTCGCTGAAGCTCGACATCTCCCACAGGGAATGGGGGTGTTTGGTAGAGCTGTAGCCGAACACTTTCTGCCTGCTGACTCAGGTCTACTGTGGGAGGGGGCTTGCCCCCGATGGCGGTGGGTCTGCCAGCCCATTTACCAGCAGTGCCACCGCCTTCGAAGCCTCGCTGAAGCTCGACATCTCCCACAGGGAATGGGGGTGTTAGGTAGAGCTGTAGCCGAACACTTTCTGCCTGCTGACTCAGGTCTACTGTGGGAGGGGGCTTGCTCCCGATGGCGGTGGGTCTGCCAGCCCATCTACCAGCAGTGCCAACGCTTTCGAAGCCTCGCTGAAGCTCGACATCTCCCACAGGGAATGGGGATGTTTGGTAGAGCTGTAGCCGAACACTTTCTGCCTGCTGACTCAGATCTACTGTGGGAGGGGGCTTGCCCCCGATGGCGGTGGGTCTGCCAGCCCATCTACCAGCAGTGCCAACGCTTTCGAAGCCTCGCTGAAGCTCGACATCTCCCACAGGGAATGGGGATGTTTGGTAGAGCTGTAGCCGAACACTTTCTGCCTGCTGACTCAGATCTACTGTGGGAGGGGGCTTGCCCCCGATGGCGGTGGGTCTGCCAGCCCATCTACCAGCAGTGCCAACGCTTTCGAAGCCTCGCTGAAGCTCGACATCTCCCACAGGGAATGGGGGTGTTTGGTAGAGCTGTAGCCGAACACTTTCTGCCTGCTGACTCAGGTCTACTGTGGGAGGGGGCTTGCCCCCGATGGCGGTGGGTCTGCCAGCCCATTTACCAGCAGTGCCACCGCCTTCGAAGCCTCGCTGAAGCTCGACATCTCCCACAGGGAATGGGGGTGTTAGGTAGAGCTGTAGCCGAACACTTTCTGCCTGCTGACTCAGGTCTACTGTGGGAGGGGGCTTGCTCCCGATGGCGGTGGGTCTGCCAGCCCATTTACCAGCAGTGCCACCGCCTTCGAAGCCTCGCTGAAGCTCGACATCTC
>NZ_JBYVMD010000004.1:0-206413 GCF_058145955.1 Pseudomonas sp. A39 | reverse complement strand
CCGATGGCGGTGGGTCTGCCAGCCCATCTACCAGCAGTGCCAACGCTTTCGAAGCCTCGCTGAAGCTCGACATCTCCTACAGGGGATATCGGGGGACTGTCAGCGCCAGCTCCAGGACACGCCGGTATAGATGCCACGGCCATCCGCCGGTGTGGAGCGTGCAACATCCAGCCCCTTGTCGTCATAACCCGGTGTGACGGTATTGGCGTAGCGCCGGTTGGTCAGGTTGCGCAGGTCGACCCAGGCTTGCCAGTCCTGCTTGGGCGCGTCGTAGCCGAAGGTGGCGCCGAGGAGTGTGTAGGACGCGGCGTAGTAGGAGTTGGCGTAGTCCACCGCCACCTTTGAGGAATGCTCGGTGTTGAGGCTGGTGTAGAAGCCCGTCGGGTGGCTGTAGCGCAGTTGCGCCTGGTAGTAGTGCTTGGGGATGCCCGGCAAGGTGTTGTCGCCAAAGCGGTCATCGTCACGGTAGTGGAAGTCGCTGAAGGTGTAAGCCTGGCGCAGGGCGAGCTGGCCGCTGTGGCCGCCCTCCCACAACGGGCTGAGCAGGCTGAATTCCACGCCCTGGTGCACGGTGGGGCTGGCGTTGGATTCGGCGATGATGGCATTGCTGGTGGAGGTCTGGGCCTGGGTTTCCACGGTGAGCAATTCGTGGCGCACTTGCGAACGGTACAGCGCCAGGTCCCACTGGCCGAGCCACGCTTCACCGCGCCCGCCGATTTCCAGGGTGGTGGCGGTCTGGTTTTTCAGGCTCACGCCTTCGCGCTGCAAGCCGGTGGCCGCTCCACTGCCGGCGGGGAAGTATTTGTTGGAACCCCAGATCATCGACCAGGCGTGCGGCGGTTCGACCGAACGGCTCAGGTTGCCGTACACCTGCAGTTGCGGGGTGACGTCGTAACGCAGGCCGACACGCGGCGCGTAGTCCCAATCATGCTGGCTCAGCGGTGCCTGGCCTTCGGGATAGGTGACCTGGGTTTCGCGACGGGTGTAGATCGCGGCCAGGCCGGTGGTCAGCCACAGGTCGGGGATCAGTTCCAGGTCGTTGCCGATATGCAACACGGTATCGGAGCCCAGGTAACTGTAGTCGCGAGTCTTGGTGCCGGGTGCGTAGGTTGCCGTGTTGCCGGCCGGCGTACGCACATATTCCGAGGCGCCGTTGTTGGGCATCGCCTGGGTGGTGCGCAGACCCACCGTGGTGTTGCTGTCGTGACCGAACAGCGTGTCCTGGCGGATGTAGTTGAAGGTACTGCTGATATCGGTGTAGGCGACTTTCAGACGGTTGGTGCCTTCGCGCAGGTCCATCGGGTAGTCGTGGTAGGCGAGCCCGACTTCGACCCGGGCATTGTCATCCAGCTGCAACGTGGTCTTGTTGGCGATCCAGGTAGAGCCCGGTTGCAGGCGCTTGGAATCGCGCGCGGCGTTGAGGCTGTTGGCCGCGCGCGGGTCGTGGCTGATCTGGTGGCGCGTGAGTTTGCCGGGGGTGTCGTTGGTGGTTTCGCGGTAGCGGAAATAAAAGCGGGTTTCCAGGTCCGGGTTGAAACGGTAGCCGAAGTTGGCCGCTACACCTTTGCCGGTGCCGGCGCTCTGGTGCTGGTAGCCGTCGGACTCGGAGTCAGTGAGGCTGATGTAGTAATCGGCATCCCCCAGCACCTGGCCCGAACTGATCTCGCGCTGCATATAGCCTTTGCTGCCCGCTTCATAGCGTAATTGCAGCTTGGGCGCGTCGTAACCCGTGCGCGTCACATAGTTGACCGCGCCACCAAGAGCCAGGGCGCCCTGGTCGAAACCGTTGGCGCCGCGCAGCACTTCGACCCGGCTTTGCCACAGCGGGTCTTTCAGCTCATAGGGCGTGCCGCCGGGGCCGGTCAGCGGCAGGCCATCGAACATTTCGTACAAGCCGGAGGCATGGGAACCCGGGCTGCGGTTCAGGCCCGAGCCGCGAATCGAGAGTTTCACCCCTTCGTTATTCGCCGCCTTGGCGTACACCCCGGCCTGGTACTTGAACACGTCTTCGTTGGTGCTCACCCGTCCCTGCTGCACGCTGTCCATGTCGATGTAGTTGGTCGCACCGGGCACGCTCTTGAGCTGCGCCTGGGCCACTTCGCCGGCGCTGGCTTCGCTGCTGGTGACTTCGACCGGGGCCAATTGCAGGCCTTCGGCGTGCACCATTGAGCTCAACGTCAGGGCGGCAAACAGGAACGGCGGGTGGCGCAACAGCATGAGGCGGGTCCTTGGAATTCGGGGGGCACGTGGTGGGAAGACAGGGACGCCCGCCAGGTCACTCCTTATTAACGGACCAGACCATTCCCACAACAGCGTCAGACGTGGATTATTTGCTAAGTCCTAAATCGAATTACCACATGCAAACTCAGTATTTAACGAAATAACCGCCAAGCATTACTGTGGAGCCACTGAGTCACCCACGTACCACGAGACCGCCCCCATGCAGACATCCGCCACCCTCATCGACTTCACGCTTCACCGTAAACGCCGCCAGGCGCGTGCAGCAGCCGAGTTGATGTGGGCGATGTACGCCGCGCGTGCCGGGCTGGCGGTGTTTACCGCTCAAGCCGCTCCGTCCAGCGATACTCGCCGGGCGTAAGGCCGATGAATTTCCTGCACGTGCTCCCCGAACCGCCTGAACCGCTGCCCAAGCCCAGCCCTGATGATGATGTGATCAGCCTGTGCGTGGCCCACAACCTGCAACGCCTGCGCAGCAAACGGCACTTGTCCCTGGATGGATTGGCGCGGGTCTGCGGCGTGAGCCGGGCGATGCTCGCGCAGATCGAATCCGGGCGCAGCGTGCCGTCCATCAAGGTGCTGTGCAAGATTGCCAAGGGCTTGAAGGTGTCAGTGGCGGCGTTCCTGGAAGACCGTGCCTTTGAGGGGGTGGAAGTGCTGCCGGCACGACAAAGTAAGCGCCTGGTCAGTGCCGATGGCGGGTTTATCAGCCGTGCCTTGTTCCCCTACGATACCGCGCGTCAATCCGAGTTCTACGAGATCCGCCTACGAGCGCTGGGCGAGGAGATTTCCGAAGGCCACGGCCCCGGCATCCAGGAAAACCTGGTAGTGGCCCAAGGCGTCTTGGAAGTCAGCGTCAACGACGAGCGTTACCTGCTTTCCACCGGCGACTCGATCCTGTTCTACGCCGACCAGCCCCACCGCTACCGCAACCCGGCAGACAGCGAGGCCGTGGCGTTTCTGGTGATCACCTACCCCGAACGCCTGGATTGAAATGCAAAACGCCCCGAATAATCGGGGCGTTTTTTTGTGCGGGACCTATCAGCAGGTGCAGCACATCATCGGCATGCCGTTGCAGCTCATCATCATCGGCATGGCACAGTCGTTCATCATTTTGTTCATGAGCATGCAGCAGTTTTCCATCATGGCCATGCTCATGCCCGGCATCGGCATCATTTTGCACATCATGCTGTCGCCCATCAGGGTGCATTCCATCACGCACTTCATCATCGGCATAGGCATGCCCATCATCGGCATCATGGGCATCATGTTCATGCCGGTCATCATGGCCATGGCGTCGGCCGACATGCACGTCATCGACATGTTGGCGCACTGCATCATCATCGGCATGCCACAGTTCATCATCATCGCCATCATTTCGGCGCTGGTCTTGAACTGAGCCATGTCCATGCCGGCAGCCGGCTTCATGGTGCACATCATGGCGTCCGCAGCCATTTCGCATTTCATGGTGGCCATCATCATCGGCATGCCCATCATCGGCATCATTGGCATGGCGGTGTTCATCGGCATCTGCATGGCGTTCATCATCTTCGAAACTCCGTAATCGACAGGAAATGAGTAAGTTCTGGGGCCGATTCTAGAGACGCCAGGCGGTGGCGCAAGACGGCGGCAGAGCAGCAGGAATGGATGTTCACAGGGAAACTTAGTTGAAGAAAACAGCTGCAAAAGTTGTGATAACGAGTATTTCGGCGCTATTACGTATTTCATGACTGTCAAACGAGACAGACCGACGCGATGGATATTCGATTGCGCAATCTCGACCTATCTTATGGAAATAAACGATCTAACCGGTCGTACCTAGCGTTCAGTTTCTTTCAACATTTGCATCAGTTCCTCCGCTTCCGACCCTGGCGGGAGGCGGAAACCGTACATCTCATCCGCCGCCAGGATCTCGCTCAACGCATTGAGCAATTGCATCTGCGTCGGCGATTCACGCAGCAGTTTGTGTGCGGGCAGTAATAACTCGGAGGAAACACCCTGGACACTCGCTACATCGATCACGGCAAACAGGATAAAGCGCAAACGTATTTCTCGATCCGTAGGCCAAACCGTTTTTAGCTTACCCATGGTGCATGGCCTCCATTTTTCGGAAAAATCCGAGGCTATTGATGACCGCAGGGTGTTTCAAGCACAGGGAAGCAAGATAGGCCGCGTCCTACAGAAGAAAGAGAAATACCGCACCGATCACTCAATAAGGGCCACAGGTTCAAGTGTTGTGCTGACGTTGTCGCGTGCCTGTCAAACGGTCATTGCACGGGCAGGAAATTCATCAACAATAAGCTCTGGGCGTAGTTGAGGCCTATGCGTCGATAGCGCTCATCGAGCATCTGGGTCAGCAAGTCGAGGCGCGCAACAATCTTGCCGAACTCCACCGCGAAACTGAGGTTGCTGCCCTCCTCCGATATCTCATTGGAAAACAACAACAGCACGCCATTCGCATCCTGGCGCTTGCTCAGCAGCCAGGTGGCCTTCTCGATGTTACGCGCGGCGTTGCTGACGAATTCAGGATTGATCGCGTCAGTGATGTAGAACTCGGTACGGCCACCGTGAGCGGTCACGATCATGCTGCCGATGGCATAGATAAACGCCCCGACCCGGTCGCCTTTGAATTCAGGGCTCAAGGAGTAACTCAGTGCCGCCAGGTCACGACGCTCCCCCAGCGCCGGAAGGGTTCGACGCTGCTCGATAGCCTGGCGAATCTCGCGGGCCGCGCTCACAGCATCCGGGTAACCCGACTGACGCCACTGGCTGGGGTTTCGCAGATAGAGCTTATTCATCAGCAAATACAGGCTTTGCAGATTGTCACGCATGCCCAGCGTTGCCATGCGATCGACACTGGTCTGGAAGAACTCATCGGGTTTGCCATTGCTGAACTGCTTGGCGATATCCCGGCCCTGTTGCTGGCTGCAACCGCTGGCACAGAGCATTAACGCGGCGGCCAGCAGCAAGGGCCGGCGCATCCGTCGAATGTGCAAACAAGTAAACGTGCGATCCATCGGCACCCGATCTGGTTCATCTGCCCACGCGGGGATCGGCGGGGCTGGGACAAGGATAGAGCCGAGAAATCCCAAAAAGTGCAATGCTGGTGGGGAGATAGTTGTAAGCAGAGACCGCCGGGACGGCGAAAAGACGTATCCGTGACGAATATTTTTTCCAGGGTCTATACTGCTTGTAACAGTTGCGTGTGTTGTCGGCGATTCAGGGTGGCATTTCAACCTTTTAACGGCCTGACACGGTTGCCTACATCGCCCCCGGCATACTCACCAGCAACTGTACTTGAGGGTGACGGCAATGAAACATCCAATTCGAGCACAAATGGTTGTTCAGGTAATTTGCCTGCTTTCGGTGGCACAGCTTTTTTGCTGAGCTAGGTATTACCGCTTTAAAACTCAACCGCAGGCGCGGCGGTGGAAGGTATTGCCTGTGACACACGGGTGAACCGGCCCGACATCCTTTCTGTCGGGCCAGAACATGCACCTACAGCAAGACCGTGGCGAGCATGCCCAAGGCGCCCAGGCAAAAGCCGATCAATGCGCCTCGCCCGGGGATTTCATGGAACAGCGCCCAGATCACCACAGGCTCCAGCAACAATAACGAGGTGACTGAAACCACCGTGACCACCCAGATGTCACCGACCGCCAGATACCCCAGCCAATAAGCACCCAACAGGCAAAGCCCGGCGAAGCACATCACGGCCACCGGCATAATGAACCCCTGCCATGAGCCGTCACCGGCTTGAGCCAGCCTGGCGGTTACCACCTCACTGTAGATTGCACAAAACTCGCCGATAACCATTAACCCTAGAGCAGAAACTCCGAGTAATTCTTTGGACATATCAAAAACTCCTTCGTATTCAACGCACTGTTTTTCAACTCCCAGCTGGCGATGCCATTGCTGAGGGTTTCGCTGCACAGATACGAAGCAGCCTTGAACAGGCCTGAATGACCGAAGTGCTTTTGCATGCTCATGTCCTTCAAAAGGGGGTGAATCTCAGCGCCCAGCTAAGGCGCACGTGGTGATCATACGTTCCGACAATCACGGTGAACAACCAGCCCCCCAAAAGCACCGCAGACGCCTGATTGTTTTGGCGTGTTTGTATAGGCTCGCGGCTCTAGCTCTCGACCAAGCGACTGAATTTATTGCGGCACACCTTGTTACAACCATTTGAGCCTGGACATTGCCCCCTTAAGAACTTCGACCGTTTGTTTCAATCCTAATGCCAGGCGTGCTTTAACCCATGAGCGCATGCTGACAACCCACAGAGGTTCAAAAATGAAAATGACACTACCCGCCCTGGTTTTAGGCGTGATGATTTCGCAAGGAGCGATGGCTGCCGGAGACGGTACAGCCGCTCTCGGAGGCGGCGTTGGTGGTGCACTTGGCAATATCGTAGGCCAGCAGCTTGGCGGCTCGACGGGCGCTGCAGTAGGCGCAGGCTTGGGGGGTGCCGCCGGTGGAGCCGTCGGTGCTCAGAAAGGCAATAGGGCAGAAGCCGCTATAGGGGGTGGGGTTGGGTCTGCAGGTGGATCGCTCATAGGCAATCGCCTCGGCGGCACAACCGGCTCAACTATCGGTGCTGGTCTCGGCGGTGCTGCAGGTGGCGCGCTCGGCAACAACCTGGCGGATGATGAGAGCGGTCATCGATCGGACGGCAAAAAGCACAGAGGCAACAATAAGCACAAACATAAGAACAAGCGCCACTGATAAACCGGGGCTCGACGGGTATGAACGGCATTAAAAATTTGCCGGACTGCCCGCCGCCCCCTTCATGATAGGGCTATGATCAGGCCATCTGAACCGGACGCCCGACGCCCCATGCCCGTTGACCTGCAAGCTCTGTATCCAAAACTGATCCACTTGATGCTGGATACGGTCTTCGTCGTCGATGGTGAAAACCAGATTGTCTTCGTGAGCGATGCCTGCGAGGCACTGCTCGGCTACCGTGCGCAAGAGCTGACAGGCACCCTGATTACTCACTACATGCACCCTGAAGACCTGGCGCGCACCCGCGCCTCCATTGTCCGGGTAATGAACGGGCAACCCCATGTCGACTTCCGCAACCGTTACCTCCGCAAGGATGGCAGCGTCGTGCACATCCTGTGGGCGGCCTTCTGGTCCCAAGAGGTGGGTGCGCGAATTGGTGTCGCGCGAGACATCACCGCGCTCACCCAGGCCGAGGAGGAACTACGCTTCCTCGCCCACCATGATCCGCTGACCGCCCTCACCAACCGCTCACTGTTCAATGCTCGGCTGGACCACGCCCTGCAAACCGCACGCAGTCAAAACCACACGCTCGCGTTACTGTTCCTGGACATCAATGACTTCAAGGGCATCAATGACGTGCATGGACATGCCATGGGTGATCGCGTGCTCTGCGTGATTGCACGACGACTGGAGCGCTGCGTGCGCGAGAACGACTTGGTGGCCCGGATGGGCGGCGATGAATTCACGGTGATGATCACGGATATCCAATCACCGGATGCGGTTGCCGGGAAGGTGGCGCAGATACTTGCGGTCATGGCTGAGCCGCTGGGGCCTGAGTTTGGCGGGGTGAAGATGCCGTCCTGCAGTGTTGGCGTGGCGTTTTATCCGGGGGATGGGGAGGATGCGGATACGTTGCTGAGTCAGGCAGATGGGGAGATGTACCGGATAAAGCGGCAACGATTTGCGACTGAGGGGCGCAGTTAATCGAGGTCGACTGCCTTGCCGACTGATCCATAAACCGATACGCCGCAGATCATCTCCACCTTTCGGATACTGCAGCACCCTCAAGGCAATCAAACCCTTCCGGGGCACCACCTGACCTTTCTAGACCAAGTTCCAGACCAAGAAGCGCTCGCGGCGGGCCTGCTGATGTTCGCCAGCCTAGCCGGCATCGGCGAAGGCAGCCTGCTTCATCGGCGCTTAACCGTTCGATTCGCGTGAGGCAAGTATTTCACCAGAGAGGGAAGTCTTTTTCAGCGCTTCTTAACCGGCAAAAGACCTACCCTGACGTGGAATCATTATTTGGCTTGGCGAAGCACAAGCTCCGACAGACGAGTCTTAACCCGGAAGCAGAATTCGCGAATTTGAAATTGATAAGCGGGCATAACCATGTAGTTCAAATCAGGACCTAATGAGTCTTTGACTTCCATGTACTTGGCAGTCTTGACCGCAATGGCTTGGTATTCCGCCTCGTATTTAGCGTAAGACGCTTTGTTATAAAGCTTTAAAACATCGATTTCTTTACGGCATTGCTCAGCGCGATTTTGGTTAAGGTTTGTTTCTGATTCTGCCTGAGCGGCCTTCGCAGAGGTGGCGATTGGGGCGTCAGTGCTGGCGCTCGCAGGTACAGCCTCATATCCCGCAGGCGAGTGTGCTGGTGTCGAAGGTGCGACTTCAGAGGGTGATTGCTGAACGACGGCAGGTGGAGGAGCCACTTCAGGTTTTTCTGGGGTTTTCGTAGCGCATCCCGCGAGGGCAAGTCCTACCACTACAACGATGCCACACATTTTATCCATCGGTTTCACCAAGAGGTATTTATGGTTGGCTGAGTCGTTAGGTTCTGGGTAAAAGCAATAACTCGTTCAATGATCGAGTATGAATTTTCTACCAGCCTCAAGGCGCTCAGCCTCTCTTCCTTGAGTGCGCAGGTGAACGATAATAGTAAAAAAACAAAGAGATGACGAGTAAAAGCTCGCCAGAAAAGCCACAAATTTAATGGGCCAATTACTGGGAAGCCAAGCTGCGCACGCGCCCTGATTGTGCCGCGTCGCAAGCGGACAATCGCTTTCGCAAACGGCCACGATGAAGTGGGGTGCGGTGCACTTGTATGACGCCGAACTGAAACTATCCGCCGCGCCTGCCTTGGCGACGTGTCACGGACTTACGCATGCTCAATGGAAGACGTCGCGAGGGTAAAAGGGGTGGTCACTCATCTACGGGTGTTCCCCTCCCCACAACCCGCGTTGAGCAAACCCGGCTAGGCAGGCTACCGTCGCTATAGTCGACGCTATTGCCGACCGTACTTCCAGGAGCTTGTACCAGTGTCCGACACGCCGATCAACGTCGCTTACACAAAGCGCTTCAACGCCGTACTCGCCTACATTGATGAGCATCTCGAAGATGATCTGTCGGTGAAGACGTTGAGCCATGTGGCGAATTTTTCGACGTTTCACTTCCATCGCCAATTCACCGCGTTCGTCGGCGTGCCGGTTTCACGTTATGTGCAACTGATGCGGCTACGACGCGCCGCCCATCGCTTGGCCGCCGTCGCGGATCACTCGGTACTGGAGGCGGCACTCGGTGCCGGTTTCGACAGTCCCGAGGCGTTTTGCAGGGCGTTCAAGCGAGCGGTCGGTATGACGCCGAGTGCGTTCAGGAAGGCGCCGAACTGGCAGGTCTGGCATGCGGTGTTCACCATCCCTCATTTTTCCAGGACTATCATCATGCAAGTACGAATCGTGGAGTTCCCCGAAGTCCGGGTCGCAGCGCTTGAACATTGCGGCCCCCCCGGGCTCGTCAATGAGAGCGTGAGCAGGTTCATCGAGTGGCGCATGCAGAGCGGGCAGTCGCCGGTGGCATCGAGTCGCAGCTTTGGCATTCCCTACGGCAACCCCGACACCACGCCAGCAGAAGCATTCCGCTTCGCCATTTGCGGCGAGATTCACGAGGCGGTGGAACCGAATGCGTTCGGCGTGCGCGAACTAGTGATTGCTGGCGGTCGCTGCGTCGTAGTGCGGCACGTGGGGTCACCGGACCACATCGGCGAATCGATCTATCCGATCTACCGCGATTGGCTGCCTGCCAGTGGCGAAGAACTGCGTGATCAGCCACTGTTCTTCCATTACCTGAGCGTGTATCCGCAAACACCGCAGGATCAATGGCAAACGGATGTGTATGTTCCGTTGCAGTAACGGGGCGAGCTGCTTTTTGCAGCGTGGCCGACGTTGGCGAGTCTCCGTTCAGGGGGATAGCTTTTTGTGAAAAGCTGTAATTGGCCAAAAGTAGACCGTCAGCCATTCCATTGATGAGCCTAACTCCGGCGTCGATTGGCACTGGCATGGGGACGTCACTTGATTTCGTCCCCACAATTTCGGCGGCTACGTCAAATAGCAAAAGACGACAATCTTCCTCCGACAAACCGAGGTGGGTTGCTGATAAACCTACAAGTAGGTTTTCCCTCTTCCAGGAGCAGGTTACGTTTGGCTCTATCTTGAACTTGAAGGACACCGGCGTATCAGAGGGCAACAAGTCCACCCCTACTCTTTCGCCATCACTCAAGAGATACATCGATAGAGTTTCTCGCTCGCCAAACCGTCATTCTAGAGAACCTATGTCTCCCAGATATTTCTCGTCGTTGAAATAGTATTGGTCGTGCAGCATCACGCTCAGTCGCTTTCCCAAGAGCATAGTGGTGCCGCCACAGGCAGTGGCGAAAATGAGTCACTCAACCTATGGACTATGACTAGAGTGATAGCCGGTAGCGGCAACCAGGACCACCGCGCAAGCTATTGAAATTGAAGGGTTGCAGGCTGGATATGTGTTAGTTCCTGCAGGTTGTGAAATCTTTATCCATCCGATGTGTCAAAAACAGCAACCCTTGGCTTAAAGAATTCTGGTTACCTGCCGCTATAGAGGTTGAGTCTTGCTGTCTTTTCTATACAAGACGAGGGAAAATGCTTTCGCGTCATGGATGTATGACCTAAAGCCACTATCCTTCTGCATCAAGAAGGCACTTGTAGTTAAGGTGCTTACCGAAGCGCGGCAGGACAAGAGTTATAGTGATTATCAAAATTAAAGGGATATTTATGAGATTCGCTAAACTGTTCGGGGCAGCAACTTTATTCGCCTCTATGATTGCATCTGCCCAAGCAGGCACCATCGTCACCGTGAAGGTGAAGAACTCTACGACCGGCCCAGCCGCGTACACTTTCGAGTACTTTTCAGGGAGTGTAGCCCCCACCCCAAGTACGATTCTGCCGTCTGCAACGACAACATTTGCCCTGACCAGTGTCGCGGATACGGTTTCAGGAATGCGGTTTGTCTATACGTCAGGTAATAAGAAATGTCGTTTTGCAGCAAGCCACCAAGTCAATCCAACGACTAAAGCCCCTAGCTGGGCTAAAATGGGCACTAGCACTGGTTTCGATAACGCTACTTGCAATGCAAATATCACAGCAATTCAATCGGCGCCCCCCTATAACTACACTGTCGAATTTGAAATCAAATAATCCGACATTTGTATAGGAACCCTAGCTGAAGATAGCTCTCGAGCTATCCTCAGCGTATGGAGTATCACCATGGACATTTCGATCAAATCGTATCAAGCAAGTACACAGGCAAAGGTTTCCACACAAGAGAAGCTTCCTTCGTCCAACCCTGTAAATTTACCTTCAGGGGATGCCGCCCTCAAGACGACGGAGACCGTCACAATCTCCGATTCTGCACGGGCACTGTACGCATTAAGTAAAGCTGATGACAAACAAGCCTCTATGTCCAGTAGGGATTTAAAAGGACAACATGCAAAAGGTCAGAGCGATATGTACAATTTCGGGCAGCGGATTGCTGGCGGGAATCTTAATAATGAGGATCTACTTCCCCAAACAGACGACCCTGCCCGTTTGGCGTTAGGTCAGCAGTCACTGGATTACGCCATTGGGCTTTCTAAACTCCCTCCCGAAAAACTTCCAAACCCATTTGAAGGTATGGCCCGAAACGGGCTAAGCAATATTGTTTATGATGATTCAGGAACCTATACGGATGCAGAACGATATGCCGCTTATGGGGAGCTTAGTAAGCAGGATGAAACATATTTTTCCAAGTTGTACGCCACTATAACGAACGGCGGAGACAACAGTGAAATCTTCAAAGGCATCATGGACTATTTCGATGATCTTCCAGGGGTCGAAAAAGCGGCATACCCTGATGGTTTTAGGGACAGTATAAAAAGTCTTTACCAAGAGCAGTTAGGACAATCGGGGCCGGTCGCCCTTCTCCGGCAATCGACTGAAAACGACGCTGATAAATTGTCACCGAACTTCTTCAACAAGGAACAATCACCGGAGCAGATGTTACAGGCCGTCTTAGAAAAAGCGATTGCTCTTTCGACGGTCTGACCAGCCCAAAGCACTGGTGCAGGAGTTGGGCGTTGAAGTGGAGCGTCAGCAGGATTTCCGGTTTACTCTGCTGGAGATCGCCGACCTTCACTCCATGCCGCAAGAGATTGATGCACGTGAAAGCCACTGGAAAGCCGTGCTAATGACGCGAACATTTGGCTACAACCTCAACTTAGCGCATGTCACTGCCTGGCTGCGCTACCGTCTCAGAAGTCAGGACGCCGAAAGGTGCCGCACAGCCGACGCGCTAGGCGCCGCTAGGCCGATCATTGCAGGTATTCCGCCTCAACACCCGCGAAACGCTTGCAGCATGGCGAAGCCCCATTCGCCTGTCAATTTCAGTAACCCACCCTACCCCGTCGGCCCAACACGTCCCACTTAATGCCAACACATCAGTAGGTAGCCAACAAACTGCAGGCAAAAAAAATCCCGCAAAGCCTCCGGCTCGCGGGATTTCTTTATGTGTTTGGCGGGAAACCAGGGATTCGAACCCTGGAGACGCTATTAACGTCCGCCGGTTTTCAAGACCGGTGCATTCAACCACTCTGCCAATTTCCCTTGTGCATCACGAGATTATAATAGCCCATCCCGTCTCAGCGGGCGCCATAATACCCGAATGAAACACACTGTCAAACTCTCGCCATCGCTTGTTACAGAGCGTCTGTTATGATCTTTGCGACTGAACGTTTCAAAACCGAAGGAGTGTCGCCATGCGCGAACAGAATTACGCAGTGAATGGCAACGCGCAGGCTGAGCAGCTTGAAGTCAGCCGCGTGTTGCGCAACACCTATGGCTTGCTCGCCCTTACCCTCGCATTCAGCGGCGTGATGGCGTTCGTGGCGCAGCAGATGCGCGTCGGCTACCCGAATATCTTTGTCGTGCTGATCGGCTTCTATGGTCTGTTCTTCCTGACCAACAAGCTGCGTGACTCGGCGTGGGGCCTGGTGTCGGCGTTTGCCTTGACCGGTTTCATGGGCTTTATCCTCGGCCCGATCCTCAACCGCTACCTCGGCATGGCCGGTGGGGCGGAAGTGGTCAGTTCGGCGTTTGCCATGACGGCCCTGGTGTTTGGTGGTCTGTCGGCCTACGTGTTGATCACCCGTAAGGACATGAGCTTCCTGGGCGGCTTCATCACCGCGGGCTTCTTCGTGCTGCTGGCGGCCGTGGTCGCAGGCATGTTCTTCCAGATCAGCGGTCTGCAACTGGCGATCAGCGCGGGTTTTGTGCTGTTCTCCTCGGTGTGCATCCTGTTCCAGACCAGTGCGATCATCCACGGTGGTGAGCGTAACTACATCATGGCGACTGTCAGCCTGTATGTGTCGATCTACAACCTGTTCATCAGCCTGTTGCAGATCTTCGGCATCATGAGCCGCGACGACTGATCGCTAGCGCAATAAAAAATGCCCCGTATCGAAAGATACGGGGCATTTTTGTTTCTTACGTATCGAGAGCAGCCGATCAGTACTGGTTGGGCTCCATTTCCAGATCGACCTTGAAACGCTGTGCAATGTCGCGCTGGATACGCTGCGCCAGGTTGGCGATATCGTGCCCGGTGGCACCGCCGTAGTTGACCAGTACCAGCGCCTGCAGCGTGTGCACCCCGGCATCCCCCTCACGAAAGCCCTTCCAGCCGGCCTTGTCGATCAGCCAGCCGGCCGCGAGCTTCATCTGCCCATCGGCCTGTGGGTAAGCCACCAGGTCCGGATACAGCGCCTGCAGTTCAGCCGCCAGCGCCTGGGACACCAATGGATTTTTGAAGAAACTCCCGGCATTGCCCAGCTCTGCCGGGTCCGGGAGTTTTTCCCGGCGGATGCTGCAGATGGCCCGGCTGACATCGCTCGGCGTCGCGTCGGTAATGCCCTGCCCTGCCAGGCGCTGCTGCACCGGGCCGTAGTCGAGTGTGAGGCGGCTGGCGCGACTCAGGGCAAAACGCACCCTCAGGATCAGCCAGCGCCCGGTCTCGTGCTTGAACAGGCTGTCACGGTAGGCGAAGTTGCATTCTTCCAGGCTGAAGTCGCGCAGTTCGCCAGTGTGTCGGTCCAGGGCGGTGAGGCCGACGAACACATCCTTGATTTCCACACCGTAGGCGCCGATGTTCTGCATGGGGGCTGCGCCAACGGTGCCGGGGATCAGACTGAGGTTTTCCAGGCCGCAGAACCCCTGTTCCAGGGTCCACAGCACGAACGGGTGCCAGGCTTCACCCGCCTCCGCTTCGACCACCACCTGCGTGCCGTCATCGTGCAGCACACGGATGCCTTTGGTGACCATGCGCAGCACCAACGCCTGGATGTCCTGGGTCAGCAGCAAGTTGCTGCCACCGCCGATCACCAGCAACGGCACCGCATGCGCGGATGAATAGGCCAGGGCCTCACGGACGTCGTCGTCGCTGTGGGCCTCGGCGAATAGCCGGGCACGTACGTCAATGCCAAAGCTGTTGAATGGCTTGAGCGATACCTGCGCAAGCACCTGCAAGGTCATAACCGCCCCTTCAATTCGATCACCAATAAATCACAGGCACGTTCGATCAAGTCCAGGACCCGTTCGAAGCCTTGTTCACCTTCGTAATACGGGTCGGGGACTTCGTCCACTTCAGCCTCGTAGCGGCGCAGGAACAGGTCCAGCTCCGCCTTGCCCTGCGCCGGCTGCATGGCCTTGAGGTTGCGCAGGTTGCTGTGGTCCATGGCCAGGATCAGGTCATAGCGCGCAAAGTCGGCGCGCGAGACCTGCTGGGCCCGCTGGGCCGACAGGTCGTAGCCACGCACCAACGCCGCACGCTGGCTGCGTGGGTCCGGCGGGTTGCCGATATGCCATTCGCCGGTACCGGCGGACGCTACGTCGACCTGCCCCGCCAGCCCCGCTTCACGCAATTTATGGCGCAGTACGCCTTCTGCGGTGGGCGAGCGACAGATATTGCCCAGGCAGACAAACAGGACCTCCATCAGGCCCCCAGCAGGCGACGGACGCGCTCAAGGTCTTCCGGGGTGTCGACACCGGCCGGCGGCGCTTCCAGCGCATCGCCCACGTGGATGCGCACGCCGTGCCACAGCGCCCGCAGTTGCTCCAGGGATTCGGTGTTTTCCAACCAGCACGGGCCCCAGCTGACGAAGTCATGCAGGAAACCGGCGCGGTAGGCGTATATGCCGATATGGCGGCGGTAGGGCACGCCTTCCGGCAACACATCAGGTTGCTTGGCAAACGCATCGCGGGCCCATGGCAAGGTCGAACGGCTGAACGTCAGCGCCAGGCCGTTGATGTCGCTGACCACCTTCACCACGTTCGGGTTGAACAGGGTCGCGATGTCTTCGATCGGCTCGGCCAGGGTCGCCATGCGGGCTTCGCCATGGGCTGCCAGGTTGGCGGCTACCTGGTCGATCACGCTCGGCGGGATCAACGGCTCGTCACCCTGCACATTGACCACGATGGCATCGGGCGCGAGGCCAAGTTTTGTGGCGACTTCGGCCAGGCGATCGGTGCCGGAGTTGTGATCTTCACGCGTCAGTACGGCTTCGGCGCCGAAGCCTTGGCAGGCTTCAATGATACGCGGGTCATCGGTGGCCACCACCACGCGCTCGGCGCTGCTTTTGCAGGCCTGTTCCCACACCAGCTGGATCATCGGCTTGTCGCCGATCAGTTGCAGCGGCTTGCCCGGCAGCCGGGTCGACGCATAGCGGGAGGGAATGACAACGGTAAAGGCTGTGGTCATTTATCCAGGCGCTCATCGGTGGTCAGGGTGCGGGCTTCGCTTTCGAGCATCACCGGGATGCCATCACGGATCGGGTAAGCCAGGCCGGCGCCTTTGCTGATCAGCTCGGTTTTGTCGGCGCTGAGCTTGAGCGGGCCTTTGCAGATCGGGCAAGCGAGGATGTCGAGCAGTTTGGTGTCCATGAGTGTTTCCTGGAAAGAAGCGGTTTAAGGCAAAAGACGGGCAGGCAACAGACGCATCAACTGCGTGTCGAACCAGGCAACGAACGCCGGCGACGGCAGTGCATCCACCGCAAGGTACCACCAGTCGGGCTGGGCAAAGGCGCGGCACTTCACCGCGTCCTTCTCGGTCATGACCAGCGGCAATGACGGCGTAAAATTCAAGACCTCGGCACTGTATGGCGCGTGGTCGGCAAACGCATGGGGTATCGGCTGCCAGTGTAGCGTTTCAAGGGTATTGAAGAAACGTTGCGGGTTGCCGATGCCGGCGACCGCATGCACTTGCTGGCCCGGTGCAAAATGATCGACCGGCTGGCGCTCGCCGGTCTGTAGATTGACCAGCGCGGCGGGCTGCAAGCGAAAGGCAAAACCGTCCTCGCGGTCGCTGGCGGCGCCGTTATAGAGCAGCGCGTCGACACTCTGCAGCCGCTCCACCGGTTCGCGCAACGGCCCTGCCGGCAGGCAACGGCGGTTGCCCAGGCCACGGGCGGCGTCGATCAGCACCAGTTCAAGGTCACGGGCCAGGCGGTAATGCTGCAGGCCGTCGTCGGAGAGAATGAGGTCCAGGGTTTCACTGGCCAACAGCGCCTTGACCGCACGGCTGCGATCGGGATCGATCATTAGCGGTACACCGCAGCGCTGCACAATCAACAAAGGCTCGTCACCTGCCACGTCAGCGCTGTGGCTGGCTTCGACCCGCCACGGCAACTGTGGTGGCTTAGCGCCATAACCGCGACTGACTACGCCCACGCGCAAGCCGCTGCGTCGGCAGTGCTCGATCAACCAGAGGATCAACGGCGTCTTGCCCGTGCCCCCCACGGTGATATTCCCGACCACCACCACCGGCACCGGCGATTGATAGATCTCGCCCTCACCCGCCAGGAAGCGTGTGCGCTTGCGTTGCACCACCCGGCGATACAGAGATTCCAGCGGCCGCAACAGTGCGAGTGCCGGATGGCCTTCGTACCAGGCCTTGAGCAAACGATCGGACATGGCCATCAGGGTGGGCTCGCCGCCTCGACGGTGGTCATGCGCAGATGGCTGAAGCCGAGCTTGCCGGCGGCATCCATCGCAGTGATCACGGCCTGGTGCTGGGTCTTGCCATCGGCGCTGATGGACAACGGCCGCTGGGTGTCACCGCCGGACTCTTTCTGCAACGCATCCATCAGGCTGGCGAGGTCGTTTTTCTCGAGCAACTGATTGTTCACCGAAAACACCCCGTCAGCGCTGATGGCGATGTCCAGTTGCTTGACTTCCTGGTCTTCGGCCGGCGAGCCGCTCACGGCTTCCGGCAGGTCGACGCGCAGCTCGGTTTGTCGGGTGAAGGTGGTGGTGACGACAAAAAACAGCAGCAGGATAAACACCACGTCGATCAGCGACGCGAGGTTGATATCGACATTTTCCCGTTGCTTGCGGCGAAATTTCACGCTTTGCCCCCAACCAGATCCACGTCACGGTCGCCCTGCACCACTTCCACCAGTTTGATGGCTTCCTGTTCCATGCCCACCACCAGTTCATCAATGCGACGTTGCAGGAAACGGTGGAAGAATACCGAAGGAATACCCACCATCAGGCCTGCTGCCGTGGTGATCAGCGCCTTGGAAATACCACCGGCCAGCACGGCCGCGTTGGTGGTCATGCCGGAGCCCATGAACGAGCTGAAAATATCGATCATGCCCAGTACCGTACCCAGCAAACCGAGCAATGGCGCCATGGCGGCGATGGTGCCGAGGGCGTTGATGTAGCGCTCCAGTTCATGGATGACGCGCGCGGCGGCCTCTTCGATGCACTCTTTCATGATCTCGCGACCATGCTTGGAGTTGGCCAGGCCGGCGGCGAGGATTTCACCCAACGGCGAATTGGCGCGCAGTTCCTTGAGTTTGTCCTTGTCCAGCTGCTTGTTCTTGATCCAGGACCAGACCTGCCCCAGCAGATGCTCGGGGGTAACGCGACTGGCACGCAGGGTCCACAGGCGTTCGGCGACGATGCCGAGTGCGGCGATAGAGCTCATGATGATCGGCAACATCATCCAGCCGCCGGATTTGACCAATTCCCACACAGTGAATGTCCCCTCGAAAAAGTGCGCCACTTTACCATATAGGTTCGTCGGCCACAGACCCCATCGGCCGCGGCTGCCAGAGCCTAAGGTAACCGCTCGCGCCAGAACCTGCGTTGACTGCGCGCAACAACCGGTGGTGCGAAAGCGCCCAATTGCACGCGCACAGCACCCTGCTCGGCACTGTCATACACCTGGCTGCCCAACCGCTGGTAGCGCGCCATCACCTGGGGATGCGGATGGCCGAACGCATTACCCCGCCCCCGTGAAATAAGCACGGAACCAGGGGCGAGGCGCTCCAGAAACGCCCACGACGAAGAACTGCGACTGCCATGGTGCGGCGCTTGCAACCATTCAGTGGGCACCGCCAGCGGGGAAGCGAGCATGGCCTGTTCGGCGGCGCGGTCAATGTCGCCGGTCAGCAGCAGGCGCTCGCCATTGGCCTGCACCTGCAACACGCAAGACTTCGGATTGCCACTGATGGCGCCAGGCCACTGCCAGAGTTCGAACGTCACGCCGTCCCAGGTCCAGCGCTCGCCACTGATGCACGGCCGGGTGCCGAGAAACGCCGGCAGCCCGTCGGTTTCTCCACCCACCACGCGCTTGATCGGCAGGCCCTTGGCAATCGCTGCCGCACCACCGGCATGATCGGCGTCGGCGTGGCTGAGCAGCATCAGGTCCAAGGCCGCTACCCCAAGCTTTCGCAACGACGGCAACACCACGCGGGCGCCCAGGTCAAAGGTTCCGGAGCGTGGACCGGCGTCATACAGCAAAGTGTGGTGACGCGTGCGCAAAATCAGCGACTGTCCCTGCCCGACGTCCAGCTGCACGACCTCCACCTGCCCATGGGGCACCCGTTCTTGCGGCGGAAACACCGCCAGTAACAGCATCGGCCAGCCCAGCAGCCGAAACGGCACGCCCTTGGGCAGCAGGAGCAGCACCGCACCGAGCAGACTCACCAGCCAGTAGCCCAGCGGCACCTCGGCCGGGATCCAGGCAGGCATGTACCCGGCCAGCCACGCCAAGCCGTTGAACAAGCCGTCCAGCGCACCGCCCGCCAGCCACAGCAATCCATCCCCCACCCACGGCAGCGGCAGCAACGCGGTCCCCAGCAACGCCAGCGGCAATACCACCAGGCTGATCCAGGGCACCGCAACCAGATTAGCGAACGGTGCGCTGAGGCTGATAGGCAGCCCTAGCACCAGCAAGACCGGAAACAACCCGATGGCAATCAACCACTGCGGCCGGGTCCACGCCTGCCACAGGCTCCACGGCCCCAGCCGGCCGCCAAACGCCAGGACCAGCACCGCCACCGCCGCAAACGACAGCCAAAACCCTGGCTGCAGGCTGGCCAACGGCTCCAGGACCAGCACCGCATTGAGTGCCAGCAGCAATGGCCACCACAGCCCCAGATGCCGGAAGCGCAAGCGCCACAACAACACCAACCCGACCATCACGCAGGCGCGCTGCACCGGCACGCCAAACCCTGCCAGCACGCCGTAACCCAACGCGGCGCTGAACGCCAGGCCGCACGCCCAGGGCAGCCACGGCCAGGTTCGCGGCCAGCAGCCGTAGCGCGCCAACCCGGCGATCAACCCGTAGATCAAGCCTGCGAGCAAACCGATGTGCTGGCCGGAAATGACCAGCAGATGCACGGTGCCGGTGTCCTGCAAAACCTGCCAATCGGTAGCGGCCAATCCGGAACCATCGCCCAATACCAGGGCCATCAGGCCCGCTTCCCGGCCCTGGGCATCCACCACCATCAGGCGCTGGCGCACGTTTTCACGCCAGGCGTGGCGGGCCGGTGCCAGACGCGCGCCGTCCTTCACCGTACCGGTGGCGCCAATCCGCTGGGCCAGCAGCCAGGCTTCCTGATCAAAGCCGTGGAAATTCAGCAACCCGGCCGGTCGTTTGAGAGTAATCGCCAGGCGCCAGCGTTCACCGCTGCGCACCGGCGGCCCGCCACGCCAGGACACCCGGATGCGTGTAGGCAACCGCGCGTTACGTGACCGGCTGTCGGTCAGTACGAAACGCACGCCCTCGCCCGTCTGTTGCGGCAGACCGGTGACCCACCCTTCCACCCAACGCGTCTGGCCGTCCAACGCTGGCCGCAGGCGGTCATCCAGGGCCCACTGTGCGCTGATGCACGCCCAACTCAGCCCCAGCAGGAAAAACGCCAAGGGGTAAGTGCGAAACGGCAGCAGCATCAACGCCAGCACCAGCAGGGCGATCAGCCAGCCGGTTGCCGGCAATGCCGGTAGAAAACGCAAGGCCAGCAGCCCCAGCGCAAACGCGAACATCCCTGTCCTCATGAATCATCCTTTTCAAGTGATCCACTCAGTCTTAGCCGAGCACCCAGCGCGGCCTATGATGTTTTGTCACAAAGTCTGAATTTTCTGTTTATAGAATGCGGGCATACTTGCCCCTCGAACTGACCTGGACCCCTTATGCCCCGGCGCTTATTCAAACGGTACATGCCTGATCCCAGCAGTATCCGGGAACACAAGTCATTACAGTTTCTCGGCACGTTGCTGCATGACCCGAACCTCTGGCACCTCAACCGCCACTCGGTCGCACGCGCAATGGCCGTGGGTTTGTTCGCGGCCTTTATCCCGATTCCTTTGCAGATGCTGCTGGCGGCGGTCCTGGCGATCACGGTGCGCGGCAATATGCCCATCGCGGTCAGCCTGGTATGGCTGACGAACCCGATTACCATGCCGGTGGTCTTTATCTGCACCTACATGACCGGCGCCTGGCTGATGAATGTGCCGCCCCGCAGCCTGCCCGATGACCTGACCTGGGAATGGATCAGCGGCCAACTGAGCACCTTATGGCAGCCGTTCCTGCTCGGTTCAGTGGTGTTGGGGCTGGTGCTGGGCGCCCTCGCCTACTGCCTGACCATGGGCTATTGGCGCTGGTGGGTTGCCCATCAGTGGAAAAAGCGCAAACAACGCCGCGCCTAGCAGGCCCGCAAGCGCAACTGCACGCGCAACCCTTGCCCCACACCCTGCGCACTTCGCGCTCGGTGTAGCCGATGGCCTTGAGCTTACGGCGGGTCTGGCTGATGTGCATGCCGAGGCTGCTGTCATGGAGGCATAACCGCGTTGCAGCACGTGCTGATATAGAAAGGCTTTGCTGAGCACTTCTTCGCTGTTGCGATGCAGGTAGGCGGACTGCTGCGGGATTCATTAGTCTCTGCCAGTCATTCTTAATGGCTGATTACTCAATATTCCCCCGCCGCGGCCAATCGCCGCCGGACGCCAATTGGCTTGAAGATTGCCATCTGTCATTAATTTGCAAGATTCCTCACCGCGCAAATGGCTACACTGCGCAGGTGGCGCGGGCCGGATGCCCGCGCAATTCCGTAGATATCAATGTGGTAGCAGGAGAGTGGCGTGCTGACAAGAATGGGGATAAAAGGCCGCGTACTGTTGCTGACGTTATTACCGACCAGCCTGATGGCCTCACTGTTGGGGGGCTATTTCACCTGGATGCAGCTCTCCGAACTGCAGACCCAACTGCTGCAACGCGGCGAAATGATCGCCGAGCAGTTGGCCCCGCTGGTGGCGCCCGCCCTGAGCGCTCGCAACACCGACCTGCTGGAGCGCATCGCCACCCAGTCCCTGGAGCAGCCGGACGTTCGCGCCGTGTCATTCCTCAGCCCGGACCGCGCATCGCTCGCGCATGCCGGCCCGACCATGCTCAACCAGCCGCCGATCGGCAACAGTTCCCACCTGCTGCAGCGCACAGGCAATGACGCCACCCGCTACTTGCTGCCGGTGTTTGGCCGCCATCGCAACCTCGCCGGCGACCTGATCCCGGATGAGGCCGATCGCCTGCTGGGCTGGGTCGAGGTGGAACTGTCCCACAATGGCATGCTGTTGCGTGGCTACCGCAGCCTGTTCGCCAGCCTGCTGCTGATCGCCATCGGCCTGATCTGCACCGCAGCGCTGGCCCTGCGCATCAGCCGTACGATCAACTCACCGATCGGCCAGATCAAGCAAGCCGTGGCCCAACTCAAGGACGGCAACCTGGAAACCCGCTTGCCACCGCTGGGCAGCCAGGAACTCGACCAACTCGCCTCGGGCATCAACCGCATGGCCGAGACCCTGCAGAATGCCCAGGAAGAACTGCAACACAGCATCGACCAGGCCACCGAAGACGTGCGCCAGAACCTGGAAACCATCGAGATCCAGAACATCGAGCTGGACCTGGCGCGCAAGGAGGCCCTGGAGGCCAGCCGCATCAAGTCGGAGTTCCTGGCCAACATGAGCCACGAGATCCGCACGCCGCTCAACGGCATCCTCGGCTTTACCCACTTGCTGCAGAAGAGCGAACTCACGCCGCGCCAGCTCGATTACCTGGGTACCATCGAAAAATCCGCAGACAACCTGCTGGGCATCATCAACGAAATCCTCGATTTCTCGAAAATCGAAGCCGGCAAGCTGGTCCTCGACAGCATCCCGTTCAACCTGCGGGACTTGCTGCAAGACACCCTGACCATCCTTGCCCCCGCCGCGCATGCCAAGCAGCTGGAACTGGTGAGCCTGGTCTACCGCGACACGCCGCTGGCGCTGGTGGGCGACCCGCTGCGCCTCAAACAGATCCTCACCAACCTGATCAGCAATGCGATCAAGTTCACCCGCGAAGGCACCATCGTCGCCCGGGCGATGATCGAGGACGAGCAGGAAGACAGCGTGCAATTGCGCATCAGCGTGCAAGACACCGGCATCGGCCTGTCCAGCCAAGACGTGCGCGCGCTGTTCCAGGCCTTCAGCCAGGCTGACAACTCACTGTCGCGCCAGCCCGGCGGCACCGGGTTGGGGTTGGTGATCTCCAAGCGCCTGATCGAGCAGATGGGCGGTGAAATCGGCGTCGACAGTACGCCGGGCGAAGGCTCGGAGTTTTGGATCAGCCTGAACCTGCCCAAGACCCGTGACGACGTCGAAGACCTGCCGTCCGCGCCGCTGCTGGGCCATCGCGTGGCCGTGCTGGAGAACCACGAGCTGGCGCGCCAGGCGCTGCAGCATCAACTGGAAGACTGCGGCCTGGAAGTCACGCCGTTCACCAGCCTCGAAAGCCTGACCAACGGCATCACCAGCGCCCACCAGACCGACCAGGCGATTGACCTCGCGGTCCTCGGCGTGACCGCCAATGACATCCCGCCCGAGCGCCTCAACCAGCACTTGTGGGACCTTGAACACCTGGGCTGCAAAGTGCTGGTGCTGTGCCCCACCACCGAACAGATGCTGTTCAACCAATCGGTGCCCAACCCCAACAGCCAGTTGCAGGCCAAGCCGGCGTGCACGCGCAAACTGCGCCGTGCGTTGTCCGACCTGATCAGCCCACGCCCGTCGCGCAGCGAACCGGGCGAGCCGCTCTCCAGCCGGGCGCCGCGCGTGCTGTGCGTGGACGACAACCCGGCGAACCTGCTGCTGGTGCAGACCCTGTTGGAAGACATGGGCGCACGGGTGCGTGCGGTGGAAAGCGGGTATGCGGCCATCGACGCGGTGAAACAGGACACCTTCGACTTGGTGCTTATGGACGTGCAGATGCCCGGCATGGACGGCCGCCAAAGCACCGAGGCGATCCGCCAGTGGGAAAGCGAGCGCAGCGGCACGCCATTGCCGGTGGTTGCCCTTACCGCCCACGCCATGGCCAACGAAAAACGCGCCTTGCTGCAAAGCGGCATGGACGATTACCTGACCAAACCCATCAGCGAGCGGCAACTGGCCCAGGTGGTGTTGAAATGGACCGGCCTGGCCCTGCGCAATCAAGGCCCGGAACGCGCCACCGACGGCCTCGGCCCCGGCGTGCAACTGCCGGTGCTGGATCATGAAGAAGGCTTGCGCCTGGCCGCCGGCAAGGCTGACCTGGCGGCGGATATGCTCGCCATGTTGCTGGCCTCCCTGGAGGCCGATCGCCTGGCCATCACCATTGCCCGCGACGCCAACGACAACAGCGCCCTGATCGAACGTGTGCACCGCCTGCACGGCGCGACCCGTTACTGCGGCGTACCGCAACTGCGCGCCGCCTGCCACCGCGCCGAAACCCTGCTCAAGCAGGACGACGCCAAGGCCCAGCACGCGCTGGACGAGCTGGACATGGCCATTGCCCGGCTGGCGAGTGAAGCGCGGGTTAACGCCTGACGCTACTTTATGGGCGCTGATCACCTGTGGGAGGGGGCTTGCCCCCGATAGCGTCGTGTCAATC
This sequence comes from Pseudomonas sp. A39, assembly GCF_058145955.1. Lineage (NCBI taxonomy): Bacteria > Pseudomonadati > Pseudomonadota > Gammaproteobacteria > Pseudomonadales > Pseudomonadaceae > Pseudomonas > Pseudomonas sp. A39. The sequence continues at coordinate 181,867 of NZ_JBYVMD010000004.1, read as the reverse complement.
GAAGCATCTGTAGCTGACACACACTAGTCGGGGGCAAGCCCCCTCCCACCATTGATCAGCGTTTGCGACGGATTAATTGCAGGGAGCTTTTTGATGCGCGTCATTTTTTTCAGCAGCCAAACCTACGACCGCGACAGCTTTCTCGGCGAGCCGCTGCCGCCAGGCCTGGCGCTGCAGTTCCAGCCCGCCCGGCTCAACCTCGACACCGTGGCCCTGGCCGAACACCACGAAGTGGTGTGCGCGTTTATCAACGACGACCTCAGCGCCCCGGTGCTGGAACTGTTGGCCAAGGGCGGCACGCGGCTGATCGCCCTGCGCTCGGCGGGCTACAACCATGTGGACCTGACCGCCGCCAAGCGCCTGGGCCTGACTGTCGTGCGCGTGCCGGCCTATTCGCCCCACGCAGTGGCCGAACACGCGGTCGCGCTGATCCTCGCGCTTAACCGCCGCCTGCACCGCGCCTACAACCGCACCCGCGATGGTGATTTCAGCCTGCATGGCCTCACCGGTTTCGACCTGGTGGGCAAGACCGTCGGCGTGGTCGGTACCGGCCAGATCGGCGCCACCTTCGCCAAGATCATGGCCGGCTTCGGTTGCCAACTGCTCGCCTATGACCCCGTCCCCAATCCGCAGGTCGAGGCCCTGGGCGCACGCTACGTAACCCTGCCCGAATTGCTGGCCCAGGCGCAGATCATCAGCCTGCACTGCCCGCTCACTGCCGACAGCAAACACGTGATCAACGCCCGCTCGCTGGCGCATATGCAGCCCGGCGCGATGCTGATCAACACCGGCCGCGGCGGGCTGGTCGACACCCCGGCGCTGATCGAGGCGCTCAAGGACGGCCAACTCGGCTACCTCGGGCTGGATGTGTATGAGGAAGAAGCGCAGCTGTTTTTCGAGGACCGCTCCGACCTGCCCCTGCAGGACGACGTCCTCGCGCGCCTGCTGACCTTCCCCACCGTGATCATCACCGCCCACCAGGCGTTTCTCACCCGCGAAGCCCTGGCGGCCATCGCCGGTACCACGTTGGCCAACATTGTCGCCTGGGCCGAGGGCCGGGCGCAGAACCTGGTCGAAGGATGATCAGCGGTCACATACCAGGCTCATGATGAGCCGGCACCCGTGATAGGATGCCGCGCCTATTTGGAGGATCCATGGCCGAACACGATTTCCGCTTCAGTTTGCTGAGCCCGCAACACACCCTGATCGAATGCCGCGCCCTGGTGCCGGGCCGTTACCAGGTGACTGGCAACGGTGGTTCGATCAAGCATGGCGACGTGCTGATCGTCACCCTGCGCGGCAGTAAAACCCTGTCGATGCGCCTCACCGTCGAAGGTGACGCGCGCTACTCCATCCGCCCGGCGGGCCAGTGGGTCGCGATGGCCCAGGGGCCGAAGTTCGGCGAGTTGGAGATTCACACCTGGAAGGTCAACTGCGACAGCTGCGAGGCGCTGTTGGAGTTCGAATTTGCGGTGGAAACCAAGCTGACCAAAGCGCCGCTGCAACCGGCCGCCAATGCGCGGATCGCCGAGTTGGGCTGGGCCAGCGAGGGCGACAAGCACCGCTGCCCTAAATGCCAGAAGGCCGCACAATGAAAGGCCTGCTTCTGCTCGCCGCCGTCGGTGCGGCCTTGACGGGCTGTGCCGGGAACTCGGTCAAGCTCAAGCAGGATCACAGCTACGTGGTGGAATGGATTGGCGAACGGCCGCTGATGGATTACGCGCACCTGACCGTCACCCTCGGCGCCGATGGCCGCGCCTACGGCAATGGCGGCTGCAACCATTGGTTTGCGCCGTACACCCTGGAGGGCGACACGCTCAGCTTCGGCAAGATCGGCAGCACTCGCAAACTCTGCGGCGAAGCCCTGATGGAACAGGAACACCGCTTCTTCCAGGCCCTGCAAGGCGTGCAGCGCTGGGACATCTCGCCGATCGAACAGACACGGTTCTGGCCGGCCGAAGGCAAGCCGATTCGCCTGTGGCTCGAAGAAGGCTGATGTTCCCAATCTATGGATTGATGGAAGCTAAATGTGGGAGGGGGCAAGCCCCTCCCACAGTTGTTTTGAGTTGTGGCTTTAACCGCGCAAGGCCTTGAGCTTGGCCAACACCCCTTCCGCCGTCTGCTCACCCATCAACTGCTCGCGCACCTTGCCCTTGTCATCAATGATGTAGGTCACCGGCAACGCCTCGCTGCGTGGAATATCGAAGATCCCCTCCGGATTCTGCGCCAGCACCGTGAACTTGATGCCCAGCTTCTCACTGGCTTCCTTCAATTCGGCGCCCTGCACATTGTCGAAGTTGACCCCGAACACGCCCACGTTCTGCGCCTTCAGTTGTTCGGCCAAGGCATTGAGCTCGGGGATTTCCGTGCGGCACGGGCCACACCATTCAGCCCAGTAATTGACCACCAGCCACTGCTTGTCCAAGCGCTCGGCCGCCACTTTCTGGCCATATTGGTCAACGCCGTAATCGTTACCGCAGCCGCTGAGCAGCAGGGTTGTGATGATCGCCAATGCACCGATCAGTCGCCTAGTCATGGGGTAATCCTTCGCAAAAATGAACGTTGGCTGCGACCTATCGCCTCTTACGGTTTAAGGACAGGTCGCTGCGCGGGTAGAATACCCGCCACCTTACGCAAGATGCGACCCGCACATGACCGATCTGACGCTTTATCACAACCCGCGCTGCTCGAAATCCCGCGGTGCGCTGGAACTGCTGGAAGCCCGCGGCCTCACGCCTACCGTGGTGCGTTACCTGGAAACCCCGCTGGACGCCGCACAGTTGAAGGCGTTGCTGGGCAAACTGGGGATCAGCGCGCGCCAACTGCTGCGCAGCGGTGAAGACGAATACAAGACCCTCAACCTGGCCGACGCCAGCCTCAGCGAAGCCCAATTGATCGCTGCCATCGCCGCGCACCCGAAGCTGATGGAACGCCCGATCCTGGAGACCGCCGACAAAGCCATCATTGGCCGTCCGCCGGAAAACGTAGTGGAGATCCTGCCGTGACGTCTCCGTATGTGCTGGTGTTGTATTACAGCCGCAACGGCTCGGTGAGCGAAATGGCCCGGCAGATTGCCCGGGGCATCGAGCAAGGCGGGATGGAAGCCCGGCTGCGCACCGTGCCGGCGATCTCCACCGAGTGCGAAGCCGTGGCGCCGAGCATTCCGGAGGAAGGCGCGCTGTATGCCAGCCTCGATGACCTGAAGCACTGCTCGGGCCTGGCTCTGGGCAGCCCGACCCGCTTCGGCAACATGGCCGCGCCGCTCAAGTATTTCCTCGACGGCACCAGCAACCTGTGGCTTACCGGCGCCCTCGTCGGCAAGCCGGCCGGTGTGTTTACCTCCACCGCCAGCCTGCATGGCGGCCAGGAGACCACGCTGATGTCGATGCTGCTGCCGTTGCTGCACCACGGCATGCTCATCACCGGCCTGCCCTACAGCGAACAAGCGTTGCTCGATACCCAGGGCGGCGGCACGCCGTATGGTGCCAGCCACCATGCGGGGCCGGACGGCAAGCGCCTGCTCGATCAACATGAAATCGCCCTGTGCCGCGCCCTCGGCCTGCGCCTGGCCAGCACTGCCACGCTGCTGGAGAACGGCCGTGGCCAGAAAGCCTAAGGTCCTGCCGCCCCAGGCGTGGCTCGAGCCACGGGTCAAGGTGGCCCGGGCACTGAGCCTGCTGGCGTTTTTTGGCCTGGTGGGTTTGCTCTGCGTGTACTACCTGTTCGTCGCTGACCTGCACGGCGCACGGCCGTGGGTGATCCTGCTGATCGAATTGGTGCCACTGCTGGTGCTGGCGCCGGGCATGCTGCTGGGCAGCGCACGCGGGCATTCGTGGATGTGCTTTGTGGTGAACCTGTATTTCATCAAGGGCGCGCTGGCGGCGTATGACCCGAACCGGCAAGGGTTCGGGGTGCTGGAGATGCTGGCGAGCCTGGCGGTGTTTTGTACGGCGTTGTTGTATGTGCGGTGGCGGCATCAGCTCAATCGCCGCTTGGCCGTTGATTCGCAAGCCAACTGATCACACCCTGTGGCGAGGGAGCTTGCTCCCGTTGGGCTGCGCAGCAGCCCCAAGATCTTTTGGGAGCGCTTCGCACTCCAGCGGGAGCAAGTTCCCTCGCCACAATAAGCGCTGATCAGTGGTTGACGGTGTAGGCCAACATCATCGACAACTGGCACATCGGCCGGCCACTCTCGGCATGCCACTGGTTGAACGCGCCCTGCACCGTCGCCAGGTCGCGCAGGCTGGTCGGCGCCTTGTCGACGATCTTCTGCGCGTTCAGCGCGGCGACGACGTCATCACTCGGCACAAACGTATCCTTGCCGACCATGCGCAAGAAACGCGGCGCTGACAGCCCGCCGAGTTGATGGCCGTGCTTGCTCAGGTACTTCCACAGTCCGACGATATCGGTCACCGGCCAGTCGGCGACAAACGCGCCGAAGCTGCCCTTCTCCTGCTCGATGTCGAGGATCATCTGCGCATTGCGCGGCACACTCTTGAGCTTGCCCAGGTGGCGGATGATCCGGGTGTCCTGCATCAGCCGCTCCAGGTGCTCAGCGCCCATCAGCACGACCTTTTCCGGGTCGAAGCCAAAAAACACCTGTTCGAACGCCGGCCACTTGGCATCGACCACGCTGTGCTTCAAGCCCGCACGAAACACGCGCAGCGCCAGGGTCGACAGGTAGCGATCATCACTGATCTTGCGCAACTGCGCCGCAGTCTTGGGAACAGGCAGATGGGCTTCCAACTCGGCCGCCGAACCGAAGCGGTTCAGACAATATTCGTGCAGCCACTTGTAATCGCGCATGCCCTCTCCTGGCAATTGAATTGAAAACGGCGCCCGCGAGCGCCGTGTGTCAGAGCATCGAATCAGCTCAGAGGTTCACAACATTAACGAAGCGCGATGCGGCGGTTTCATCAATCTTCAGGCTGGCGAAGTCGAACAGGTTGCGGTCGGCCAACTGCGAGGGGATCACATTCTGCAGACTGCGGAAGATGCTTTCGGTACGACCTGGGGTCTTGCGCTCCCAGTCCAGCAGCATTTCCTTGACCACCTGGCGCTGCAGGTTCTCCTGGGAACCGCACAGGTTGCACGGGATGATCGGGAACTGCTTGAAGTCGGAGTAGGCCTGGATGTCTTTCTCGTTGCAATACGCCAGCGGGCGGATCACCACGTTGCGCCCGTCATCGGCCCGCAGCTTGGGCGGCATGGCCTTGAGCGAGCCGTTGAAGAACATGTTGAGGAAGAAGGTCTCGACGATGTCATCGCGATGATGACCCAGGGCCATCTTGGTCGCACCGATCTCATCGGCGAAGGTGTAGAGCGTGCCACGGCGCAGGCGCGAGCACAGCGAGCAGGTGGTCTTGCCTTCCGGAATCAGTTCCTTGACCACCGAATAGGTGTCTTTTTCAACGATGTGGTACTCGACGCCCAACTCTTTGAGATAGGCCGGCAGCACATGTTCAGGGAAACCTGGCTGTTTCTGGTCCATGTTGACGGCCACGATCTCGAACTGGATCGGCGCGACCTTTTGCAGATGCAGCAGCACGTCGAGCAGGGTGTAGCTGTCTTTGCCGCCGGAGAGGCAGACCATGACCTTGTCGCCGTCCTCGATCATATTGAAATCGGCGACCGCTTCACCGGCCAGGCGACGCAGGCGTTTTTGCAGTTTGTTCTGGTTGACCGTAAGAGTGCCCATGGCGCTTGGATCCGCAAAAGGTGTGTGACGAAAAGCCGGGTATTTTACCTTCATGACCCGCTGAGTTCCAATGTGGGAGTGGGCTTGCTGTGGTGAGCGGGCTTGCCCCGCGCTGGGCTGCGCAGCAGCCCCATTGGATAGGCGATGAAAGCCCCCCTCCCACCTTGAATCACATCGCCACCTACAGACCCCGCCGCGATTAACCCCCGTGTTTACAGCGCAATTTGCTCTAAAGGCCTTACAGTCATTCCGGTCATCCCTTCCTATACTGCGACTAGAGGTCGCACATGTATCCAGGACCTTTGAGGCCATTTGGCCCGTGGGCGCTCCGATGGGGGGCGATGGTAACAACGACAGGAGTGACTGGCATGATCCATCACGTCGTGGGGCTATTTACCCATCCCGACCAGGAATGGCGGGAAATCCGTGGCGATAAAGAAGAAAGCATCGGCCACATGTACCTCACCCATACCTTGATTCTCGCGGCAATCCCCGCCGTATCCGCCTTTATCGGCACCACTCAGGTCGGCTGGGTCATCGGCAACCGCGCACCGGTGATGCTGACCCAGGAAAGCGCACTGTGGATGACCCTCATGTCCTACGCCGCCATGCTCGGCGGCGTGGCAGTGATGGGGGCGTTCATTCACTGGATGGCACGTACCTACGATGCCAACCCCAGCATGGCGCGCTGCGTGGCGTTTGCCACCTACACCGCCACGCCGCTGTTCATCGGCGGGCTGGCCGCGCTCTACCCGCATATGTGGCTGGGCATGGTGGTGGGCACGGCGGCCATTTGTTACACGGTGTACCTGCTGTACGTGGGGCTGCCGACGTTCATGAGCATCGACCCGGACGAGGGTTTCCTGTTTTCCAGCTCGGTGCTGGCCGTGGGCCTGGTGGTACTGGTGGCGATCATGGCGTTTACCGTGATCGTCTGGGGCTTGGGCGTGGGTCCGATCTACACCAACTGAGCGGATAAAACCGTAGGCAAGGCCACCGCAAGGTGGCTTTGTGCGTTATGCATGACCATTCGGCGCCTGACAGATTCGGAAACACCCAGCTTTGCGACATACTGGACGTCTCTGGAGATATGTACAGCATGCCCGAGCAACTCAATACCCGCGTCGAAGATTGTTTCCTGCAAGCCGAATCCTTTTTCAAACGAAGCTTCAAACGCCCCCAGGTCAGCCTCAAGCTGCGGGGCCAGAAGGCCGGTGTCGCGCATTTGCACGAGAACCTGCTGCGTTTCAACCCACAGTTGTACCGTGAAAACAGCCAACACTTCCTCAAACAGACCGTGGCCCATGAAGTGGCGCACCTGATTGCCCACCAATTGTTCGGCGAGCGCATCCAGCCCCATGGCGAGGAATGGCAATTGATCATGCGCGGGGTCTATGAACTGCCGCCGGACCGTTGCCACACCTATGAAGTGAAGCGCCGCCAGGTGACTCGCTATATCTACCGATGCCCGTGTGCGGACAGTGACTTTCCGTTTTCGTCACAGCGCCATGGCATGGTGGCCCAGGGGCGGCGGTATTTGTGTCGGCGGTGTCGCCAGACCTTGGTGTTTACCGGGGAAACCCGCGTGGAGTAAGGGCCTCAACGAGGGCAAGCCCCCTCCCCATCCAAAGGGTGAACCGGGTAAAAATGTGGGAGGGGGCTTGCTCCCGATGGCGTCTGCTCAGTCACCCTACAACCCTGGCCCGCCGCAAGTCCTCTATGCGCTGGGCACTGAACCCCAACTCCGCCAATACCTCATCACTGTGCGCCCCAACCGCAGCGCCCATATGCCTGGGCTCAGGCAACCCCTCGGAAAACTTCAGCGGGCAGGCCAGTTGCGCCTGGGTCGAGCCATCGCCCCGTGGCACCTGGCTCACCAACCCCCGCGCCTTCAGCTGCGGATGCTCCACCGCCTCACGTAAGCTCAGCACCGGCTCCACACACGCATCCACCGCGGCGAACAACGCGCACAACTCATCAAAGCTGCGCTTCTCAAACTCGACCTGCAGCGCCTGCTTCAGCGCTGGCTGCTGCTCAGGCCTCAGGCCCATCGACACCAAATCCGGACGCCCCAACGCGTCACACAATGGCTGCATGAACGCGGGCTCGAGGCTGCCCACCGACATCCAGCGCCCATCCCGCGAGCGGTAATAGTCGTAGAAGCTGCCGCCATTGAGCACGTGGCCTTCCCGCTCCGGTTCCACCCCACACGCCAGGTAACCCGCGCCGGCCATGGCGTTCAGGCTGAACGAGCAGTCGGTCATGCTCACGTCCAAGTATTGGCCGACCCCGCTCTGCTGCCGGGCAATAACCGCCGCCAGCAGCCCCACCACCGCATGCAGCGAACCGCCGCCCACATCCGCCAACTGCACGCCCAGCGGCAACGGCCCGGTGTCCTGGCGTCCGGTGTAGCTGGCCACCCCGGCCAGCGCCAGGTAATTGATGTCGTGCCCGGCGCGGTCCTTGTAGGGCCCGGTCTGGCCGTACCCGGTGATCGACACATAGATCAACCGGGGGTTGATCGCCTTCAATGCCTCATATCCCAGCCCCAACCGCTCCATCACCCCTGGTCGGAACTGTTCGAGCACAATGTCGTACTCTTTCACCAGCGCCCTTACGATCTCCAGCGCATCGGCCTGCTTGAGGTCCAGCGCCAGGCTACGCTTGTTGCGGTTGAGGTAGGCATGGCTGGCTGACGTGCCCTGGTCGTGAGGCGGCAGGACGCGCAACAGGTCCATGCGCGTGGGCGATTCGATGCGCAGCACCTCCGCGCCCATGTCCGCCAGCATCAACGAGGCGAATGGGCCAGGCAGCAAGGTGGAAAAATCCAACACTTTGAGTGACGCCAAGGGACCTGACATGGAAACTCCATTTCGGCATTTGAATGCCCACAGACTAGGCAGCCTTGCGCCTACCGGCAATCGCCTGAACAGTCATCGACAGTGACCGTTTTGATCACGGCGGGCTTTTTCAGGGCGACGGCTTTATCATTGGCTGACGTTTGCTTGCAGAGTGTTCCATGAAGTTTGCGATTGCACTGTTTTCCGCCGCCCACGCGCCCTCCTCGCGCCGCGCCCTGCTGTTCGCCCAGGCGGCGCTGGCCGGCGGGCATGAGATTGTGCGGCTGTTTTTCTATCAGGACGGCGTCTACAGCGCGTCCAATAACCTCGTTGTGCCCCAGGACGAACAAGACATTGCGCACCAATGGCGCGAGTTTGTCAGCGCGCACCAGCTTGATAGCGTGGTGTGCATCGCCGCCGCCTTGCGCCGTGGCGTGCTCAACCAGGAGGAGGCCACGCGCTATCAACGCAGCGCGGTCAACCTCGAGGCGCCTTGGGAGCTGTCGGGTTTGGGGCAATTGCACGACGCCACCCAGGCCGCCGACCGCCTGATCTGTTTTGGAGGGCCGTGACATGTCCAAATCCCTATTGGTGATCAGCCGCCAGGCGCCGTGGTCCGGGCCAAGCGCCCGCGAAGCGCTGGACATCGTTTTGGCCGGTGGCGCCTTCGATCTGCCGATTGGCCTGCTGTTCCTCGATGACGGTGTGTTCCAACTGGCGCCGCACCAGGACGCCAAGGCCGTGCAGCAAAAAGACCTCAGCGCCAACCTCCAGGCGCTGGGCCTGTTCGGCATCGATGAGGTGTTCGCCTGCCGCCACAGCTTGGCCGCGCGCGGCCTCACGATGCCCGTCAGCGCCGAGCCGCTGGACAGTGCCGCGATCGCCGCGCTGATTGACCGTTACGACCAGGTGATTACCCTCTGATGTCGACTCTCCATGTGGTTTCCCACTCCCCGTTTACCGATAGCCGCCTCGACAGCTGCCTGCGTATGTGCGGCGCCGAAGACGCCATCCTGCTCTGCGGCGATGGCGCCTACGGGCTCCACAGCCCCGCCCTGCACACCAAAGGCGTGAAAGTCTTTGTGCTGGCCGAGGACATGCAGGCACGCAACCTGCCGCTCCCGGATTGGGCCGATAGCGTGGATTACCCAGGCTTCGTGCAGTTGTCGCTCGACTACGACAAGGTCAACAGCTGGCTATGAACACCCTGACCGTTGGCGCACGCACCCTGGAACTGGACAAGGACGGCTACCTCGTTGACCTCAACGCATGGTCCGATGAGGTGGCCAACGCCCTGGCCGCCGCCGAAACCCTGGAATTGACCGCGGACCATTGGGAAATCCTCACGCTGCTGCGTCAGTTCTATGCCGAATTCCAGCTGTCCCCGGCCACGCGCCCATTGATCAAGTACACCGCCTTGAAACTGGGCCCGGAAAAGGGCAACAGCCTGCACCTCAACAAACTGTTCAACGGCACTCCCGCCAAACTCGCCGCCAAGCTGGCGGGCCTGCCCAGGCCGACGAATTGCTTATGACCGACTTTGCCCCGCTGACCCTTGAAACGCCTGCCGAGCACCCGTTTGCGCCATTCGTGCGCATCCTGGGCAAAGGCAAGCGCGGTGCGCGCAACCTCACCCGCGAAGAGGCCCGCGAGGCCATGGGCATGCTGCTCGACGAAAAAGTCGAGGACACCCAGCTCGGCGCCTTCCTGATGCTGTTGCGCCACAAGGAAGAAAGCCCAGAGGAACTTGCAGGCTTCACCGAAGCCGTGCGCGAGCGCCTGCACGCCCCGGCACTGAACGTGGATGTCGACTGGCCCACCTACGCCGGCAAGAAACGCCATTTGCCGTGGTACCTGCTGGCGGCCAAGTGCCTGGCGCAGAACGGCGTGCGCATCCTCATGCACGGGGGTGGCGCACACACGGCGGGCCGGCTGTACACCGAGCAATTGCTCGAAGGTTTGCAGATCCCGCTGTGCCGTAACTGGCAGCAGGTCGAGTCCGCCTATGCGCAAGGCAACCTGGCGTTTATTCCACTGGGTGATTGGGCGCCGCAATTGCAGCGCATGATCGACCTGCGCAACACCCTGGGCCTGCGCTCGCCGATCCACTCATTGGCGCGCCTGCTCAACCCGCTGCAGGCACGCCTGGGGCTGCAAAGCATTTTCCATCCGGGTTATCAGGGCGTGCACCGCGATGCCAGCGGCTTGCTGGGTGACAATGTGATTGTGATGAAAGGGGATGGCGGCGAGGTCGAGATCAACCCTGACACCCTCAGCCATCTGTACGGCACCACCGCTGGCGAAAGCTGGGACGAAGAATGGCCCGCCCTCTCCGCCCAACGCCACGTCAAGCCGGCCACGCTCGAACCCGAACACCTGAAGGCCGTGTGGCGCGGTGACGTTGAGGACAGCTACCCGCAATTGGCGCTGATCGCCACCATGGCCCTGGCCTTGCGCGGCCTGGGCCACCCAAGGGAGCAGGCCTTTGAATTGGCCCAGCAGTATTGGGCCGCACGGGACAAATCGATTTAATCGATTATTCACGCCCGGTATTTGCGCTTTTAGTTCGAACTCATCCCTTTAGACTGGGCTCCAACGCTTATTAGCCAAGGAGCCAGTCATGGGTTTGCTGATCGAAGGACACTGGAAAGACCAGTGGTACGAAAGTAGCGCAGATGGCGCTTTCCAACGCGAACAAGCGCAACGCCGCCACTGGGTGACCGCCGATGGCGCGCCCGGCCCGAGCGGCGAAGGCGGCTTCAAGGCCGAGGCCGGTCGCTACCACCTTTACGTGTCCCTGGCCTGCCCGTGGGCGCATCGCACCCTCATCCTGCGCAAGCTCAAGGGCCTGGAAAGCCTGATCGATGTGTCCGTGGTCAGTTGGTTGATGCTCGAAAACGGCTGGACCTTCGACAAGGCCCATGGCTCGACCGGCGACAAACTCGACGACTTTGCGTTTATGCACCAGCGCTACACCGCCGACGCTGCGGACTACACCGGACGCGTCACCGTGCCGGTGCTGTGGGACAAAAAGCTGCAGCGCATCGTCAGCAATGAATCGGCGGAGATCATCCGCATGTTCAACAGTGCCTTTAATGAATTGACCGGCAACACTCTGGATTTCTACCCCGAGCCGCTGCGCACGACCATCGACACGTTGAACGAACGTATTTACCCAGCGGTGAACAACGGCGTGTATCGCGCAGGCTTTGCCACCTCACAGCAGGCGTATGAACGTGCGTTTGATGATGTGTTTGCGGAGCTGGATCACCTGGAACAGCATTTAGGCGACCATCGTTACCTGGCAGGCGAATACCTGACTGAAGCGGATGTGCGGCTGTTCACCACGCTGATTCGCTTTGATACGGTGTATTACAGCCACTTCAAATGCAACCTGCGCAGGATTGCGGACTATCCGAACCTGTCGAATTGGCTGAGGGAGATGTATCAGTGGCCGGGGGTGGCCGAGACGGTGGATTTCGAGCATATCAAAGGGCATTACTACGCGAGTCACCGCACGATCAACCCGACGGGGATTGTGCCGAAGGGGCCGTTGCAAGCGTTTGATACTGCGCATGATCGGGCACAACTGAACGGCAAAGGCGTCTGCAGCTGATAAGTTACTGTGGTGAGCGGGCTTGCCCCGCGCTGGGCTGCGGAGCGGCCCCAGTAAAAACGCCGAGTTTTTTCAGAAAGAACTCGACGTCTGGTTTTGGGGCCGCTCCGCTGCCCAGCGCGGGGCAAGCCCGCTCACCACAGAAAGCCTGCCAGCTACAATAGCGCTGTCAGACCTGGGATTGTGCGCCTTCGAACCACTTCAGCTTCTCGCGCAACACCACCACTTCACCGACGATCACCAGCGTCGGTGCATGCACTTCATGCTCCGCCACCATGCGCGGCAAATCCGCCAGGGTGCCGGTGAACACGCGCTGGTTGGACGTGGTGCCCTGCTGGATCAACGCCGCCGGTGTATCCGCCGCACGCCCGTGCTTGATCAGCTGTTCGCAGATGATCGGCAAGCCGATCAAACCCATATAGAACACCAGGGTCTGCGAGGGTCCCACCAGGTCCTGCCAAGGCAGGTCCGACGTCCCATTCTTCAAATGCCCGGTGATAAAGCGTACGGACTGCGCGTAATCACGGTGGGTCAGCGGAATCCCGGCATATGCCGCGCAACCGCTGGCCGCCGTGATCCCCGGCACCACCTGGAACGGGATGCCATGGGCCGCCAGTTCTTCGATCTCTTCGCCACCACGACCAAAGATGAACGGATCGCCACCCTTGAGGCGCAGCACGCGCTTGCCTTGCTTGGCCAGGTCCACCAGTTGCTGGTTGATCTGGTCTTGCGGCACCGCGTGGTCGGCGCGACGCTTGCCGACATAGATGCGTTCGGCATCACGGCGACACAGTTCGAGGATCGCGGGCGCGACCAGGCGGTCATACAGCACCACGTCAGCTTGCTGCATCAGACGCAGGGCGCGGAAGGTCAGCAGGTCGGGATCACCCGGGCCGGCACCGACCAGATAGACCTCGCCCGGCGCATAAGGTGGCGCGCCATTGACCTTTTCGATCAGCAGGCGCTCAGCTTCATCGCCCTGCCCGGCCAACTGGCGGTCGGCAATCGGGCCTTGGAACACCTCTTCCCAGAACGCACGACGCTGCTGCACATCCGGGTACAACCCTTTGACTTGGGCACGAAAACGCGCCGCCAACCCGGCCAATTGGCCGTAAGTGGACGGAATCCAGGTTTCCAGCTTGGCGCGGATCAAGCGCGCCAGCACCGGCGCATCGCCGCCGCTGGACACGGCAATCACCAACGGTGAGCGGTCGACGATCGCCGGGAAGATCACACTGCACAAGGCTGGCGCATCCACCACATTGACCGGCACGCAACGACGCTTGGCATCGCTGGACACTTGCGCGTTCAGCGGCTCGTCGTCCGTTGCCGCGATGATCAGGGTGCAACCGTCGAGGTCGGCCTCCTGATAACCGCGCAACATCAGTTCCCCGCCACTGCCCTGCACCAGCTCACGCAACTGGTCTTCGATCTGGGGAGCAACCACTCGCAGCACCGCACCGGCATCCGCCAGCAGCCGGGATTTGCGCAAGGCAATCTCACCGCCACCGACGACCAACACGCGACTGCCGCGCAGGTTATGAAACAGCGGCAGAAATTCCATTTAGCGGATGACCTCAACGCCCGCCATGTACGGCTTGAGCACTTCAGGTACGCGGATAGAACCGTCAGCCTGCTGGTAGTTTTCCAGCACGGCCACCAGGGTGCGGCCTACAGCCAGACCGGAACCGTTGAGGGTGTGGACCAGCTCCGGCTTGCCAGTTTCCGGGTTGCGGAAACGCGCCTGCATGCGACGGGCCTGGAAATCACCGCAGTTGGAGCACGACGAAATCTCGCGGTATTTGTCTTGGCTCGGCACCCACACTTCCAAGTCGTAGGTTTTAACGGCGCTGAAACCCATGTCGCCGGTGCACAGCGCGAGTACGCGGTACGGCAGCTCCAGCAGTTGCAGGACGCGTTCGGCGTTGGCGGTCAGGCCTTCGAGGGCCTCCATGGAGGTCGACGGCTCGACCACCTGCACCATCTCGACTTTGTCGAACTGGTGCTGGCGGATCATGCCGCGGGTGTCACGGCCCGACGCACCGGCTTCGCTGCGGAAGCACGGGCTGTGGGCCACGAACTTCAGCGGCAGTTGCTTGGCGTCGAGGATCTCGCCGGAAACGATATTGGTCAGCGACACTTCGGCGGTAGGGATCAGGTACAGGTCGGCTTCGCCGTCGCGGCTGATCTTGAACAGGTCTTCTTCGAATTTCGGCAGCTGGCTGGTGCCCATCAGCGCCGGTGCCTGCACCAGATACGGGGTGTAGGCCTCTTCGTAACCGTGTTCGGCGGTGTGCAGGTTGATCATGAACTGCGCCAGGGCGCGGTGCATGCGCGCGATCGGGCCGCGCAGCAAGGCAAAGCGTGCGCCGGACATCTTGGCGGCGGTTTCGAAATCCAGGCCACCGGTCAGTTCGCCCAGGGCAACGTGGTCCTTGATCTCGAAATCAAAGGCTGTTGGCGTGCCCCAACGGCGGACTTCGACGTTGCCGTCTTCGTCTTCGCCAATCGGTACGGATTCGTGCGGGAGGTTAGGGATGCCGAGCAGGATCGAATCCAGCTCGGACTGAATTTTTTCCAGCTCGACCTTGCCGTCGGACAGCTCGGTGCCCATGCGCTCGACATCCGCCATCAGCGGCGCAATGTCTTCGCCTCGCTGCTTGGCCTGACCGATGGACTTGGAACGCGCATTCCGCTCAGCCTGCAGTGCTTCGGTGCGGGTCTGGACGGTCTTGCGCTGTTCTTCCAGCGCTTCGATGCGCGCAACATCCAAGGCAAAGCCACGGGATGCCAGGCGGTCCGCTACGTCCTGAAGGTTGCTACGTAACAGTTTGGAATCGAGCATGTCGGTCTCTCGTTTATCAAAGTTTGGTCAAGGACAGGCCGGCCCAGGTGGCGAGCAGCCCGCCGAACACGCTGATGCCCAGGTACCCGAAGGCTATCAGGGCCTGCCCGCTTTCCAGCAGGCGCAGCGTATCCAGTGAAAAGGATGAAAAGGTCGTCAGACCGCCTACAAAGCCGACAATCAAGCCGGCACGAATTTCAATCGGCACTTCCGGGCGCAACAGGAACCAGCCGTACAAGAGCCCGATGATCAGGCAGCCCACCAGGTTGACCGCCAGGGTCGCCGCATAAAAATGCTTCGGCCAGTTGGCGCTGACCCAGGTGCCAGCGGCGAAACGCAATAATGTACCAGCGATGCCGGCTGCGGACACGGCAAGAATCGTCTTAAACACTACTTTCTCCGTTGTTTGGGGCTGAGCCGGTCGAGTTGCGCGAGGTGATTGAGCTTTTCACCGATTTTCAGCTCCAGGCCACGGGGCACGGGTTGATAGAGCGGCAGCGGCTCAAGCTCATCGGGGAAGTAGTCTTCACCGGCCGCGTAGGCATCCGGCTCATCGTGGGCATAACGGTATTCATCGCCATAACCCAGCTGTTTCATCAGCTTGGTCGGCGCGTTGCGCAAATGCATCGGCACTTCGAGGGAACCGTGTTCGGCGGCGGCGCGCAGTGCGGACTTGAAGCCCATGTAGACCGCATTGCTCTTTGGCGCACACGCCAGGTAGGTGATTGCCTGGGCCACGGCCAACTCGCCTTCCGGGCTGCCCAGGCGCTCCTGCACGTCCCAGGCGGCGAGGCACAGGCTCAAGGCGCGCGGATCGGCGTTGCCGATGTCTTCGCTGGCCATGCGCACCACGCGGCGGGCGAGGTACAGCGGGTCGCAACCACCGTCGATCATCCGCGCAAACCAATACAACGCGCCGTCCGGGTTAGACCCGCGTACGGATTTGTGCAGCGCCGAAATCTGATCGTAGAAGGCTTCGCCGCCCTTGTCGAAACGCCGGCGCGTATCACCGAGCAAGCTTTGCAGCAGGTCGACGCCAATCTCACCGCCGTCTTCGGCCAGGTCGGAGGCGTTCTCCAACAGGTTGAGAAAGCGGCGGCCATCGCCATCGGCGGCGGTGAGCAGGATTTTGAAACCCTCTTCGCTCACGCTGAGTTGCCGCTTGCCCAACCCCTTGTCTTCGTTCAAGGCGCGGTGCAGCAGCTTCTGCATCGCCACTTCATCCAGGCTCTTGAGTACGTAGACCCGCGCCCGCGAGAGCAAGGCGTTGTTCAACTCAAACGAAGGGTTTTCGGTGGTGGCGCCGATAAAAATCAGCGTGCCGTCTTCGACATAAGGCAGGAACGCATCCTGCTGCGACTTGTTGAAGCGATGCACTTCATCGACAAACAGGATGGTGCGCTTACCGTATTGCCCGGCCTGCTGCTTGGCGACTTCCACCGCCTGGCGGATCTCCTTGACCCCGGCGAGCACCGCCGAGACCGTTTCGAAGTGTGCATCCGAGACCTTCGCCAGCAGCCGTGCCAGGGTGGTCTTACCCACTCCCGGCGGCCCCCAGAAAATCATCGAATGCAGCGCGCCCTGCTCCAGGGCTTCGCGCAAAGGCTTGCCGCGAGCGAGCAGGTGTTCCTGACCGACGTACTCATCCAGGTTGGTCGAACGCAAGCGCGCCGCCAAAGGCTGGGCAATCGGGTCACTTCGAAACAGATCCATGGGCAGCGTTTGAAACCTCTAGATTATTCCTGGATCACGTCGGCACCCTTGGGGATGTCGAACTTGAACTTGGACGCGGGCACCGGCTGGTTGGCCTTGACCCCGGAGAACAGGATATCGGTGCGCTGGCCGACGCTGTCGACCAGGCGCATGTTATTGATCACGCCGTTGCCGAACGACAGGGACAGTGTGTCAAACAGCGTGTCCTTGGATTTCGGCTTGAGGGTGAACTCGATCACGTTGCTGGTTTGCTTGGAGGTGATGTCGAAACTGTCGTTGATCTTCGACACATCACCCGACAGCAACAGCGCCGGGGTCTGGTTCAAGCGCGGGTCGAGCTTCTTGATGGTCGCTTGCTCCAGGTCCGGGTCCCACAGGGTGACCTTCTGGCCGTCGGAAACGATGGTTTGCTCGGCCTTGCCTTCGGTGTGCCAGTAGAACAGGCCAGGGCGCTGCACGGCCATTTCGCCGGCAGTTTCCTGCAACTGGGTGCCACCGGCATCCAGGGTCATCTGGGAGAAGCGCGCGGTCAGGGTCTGGGATTTGTCCAGCAGGTTCTTCAGGCTGGCGACGGAGGCCGGGTCGGCGTGCGCCGAAACAGCAGTCAGGGCCAGTGCCGGCAACAACAGCATGCGGATAAGACGCATGGGAGTCCTCATTGAGTAGTCAGGGCGCGCCGCGTGTTGCCACGCGGCACGGGATCAGTCGCGCATCTGCCCGGGGGCAATGACTTCGCGCGAACCGTTGGTGTTCATTGCGGTGACGACGCCGGCGTTTTCCATGGCTTCGATCATGCGGGCGGCGCGGTTGTAGCCGATTTTCAGCTTGCGCTGTACCGCCGAGATCGAGGCGCGACGGCTTTCCAGCACAAAGGCCACGGCTTCGTCGTACAACGCGTCGGTCTCGGCATCATCGTCGCCACCACTGCTGCCGCCGTCAAAGCCACTGCCGGCCTCTTCAACGCCCGCGAGGATGTCGTCGTTGTACTCCGGCGCACCGCGCAGTTTCCAGGCTTCCACCACACGGTGGACTTCATCGTCGGAAACGAAGGCGCCGTGAACCCGGATCGGCAGGCTGGTGCCCGGTGGCATGTAGAGCATGTCACCATGGCCGAGCAGTTGTTCGGCGCCGCCCTGGTCGATGATGGTCCGTGAGTCGATCTTGCTCGACACCTGGAACGCCATGCGCGTCGGAATGTTGGCCTTGATCAGGCCGGTGATCACGTCCACCGACGGACGCTGGGTCGCAAGAATCAAGTGAATACCGGCGGCACGGGCCTTCTGGGCAATACGCGCGATCAGTTCCTCAACCTTCTTGCCGACGATCATCATCATGTCGGCGAATTCGTCGACCACCACCACGATGGTCGGCAGCTTGGTCAACAACGGCGCTTCGTCGTGAATGCTTTCGCGCTTGTACAGCGGATCGGTCAGCGGTGTGCCGGCATCCTGGGCTTCCTTGACCTTGGCGTTGAAGCCCGACAGGTTCCGTACGCCCATCTTCGCCATCAGCTTGTAGCGACGCTCCATCTCGGCCACGCTCCAGCGCAGGGCGTTGGCGGCGTCCTTCATGTCGGTCACCACCGGGCACAGCAGGTGCGGGATGCCTTCGTAGATCGACAATTCCAACATCTTCGGGTCGATCATGATCAGCTTGGCGTCGTCCGGGCCGGACTTGAACAGGATCGACAGGATCATCGCGTTCACACCCACCGACTTACCCGAGCCGGTGGTACCGGCCACCAGCAGGTGGGGCATTTTCGCCAGGTCGGTGATCACCGGCTTGCCGCCGATGTCGTGACCCAGGGCCAGGGTGACCGGCGATTTGAAGTTGTCGTATTCCGGCGTCGACAGTACCTCGGAGAAGCGCACGATCTGGCGGTCTTCGTTGGGAATCTCGATACCCACGGTGGTCTTGCCGGGGATGACTTCCACCACGCGCACGCTGGTTACGGCCAGGGAACGGGCCAAATCCTTCGCCAGGTTGGAGATACGGCTGACCTTCACCCCCGCGGCTGGCTGGATTTCATACCGGGTAATCACCGGGCCTGGGTGGATGGAGTCCACCGACACTTCAACGCCGAATTCCTTGAGCTTGATTTCCAGCAGATGGCCGACGGCCGCCAGGGATTCCGGCGAATAGTTGAGTTGTTTCTTTTCGGCCGGGTCAAGGATCGAGATCGGCGGCAAGGTGCCTTCGACGGCGCTGTCGACGAACAGCGGCGCCTGCTTCTCTTTCTGCACGCGGTGGCTCGGCTCGGCCGGTTTAGGCGGCGCGGGAGCGATCACCGGCGGCACCTGCTTCTCGCGGTCCGACATGTGTTTGCTCAGGGCCTGCTCGCGTTCGATCAGGCGTTCCTTGACCTTGGCCTGCTCACGCCGGTCCGGTGTGCTCGGGGCCACGACTTCGTTGACGCGGGTGTCCACTTCACGCAGCTGCGCCACCATGCGCTTGCGCTCGACGCGGGCCGCCCACCAGCGGTTGGCGGCGCCCTGGAACAGCTCCAGCAGGTCGAGGGTGATCTTGCCGGTCACGTCCATCACCTTGAACCACGACAGGTCGGTGAACACGGTGAGGCCGAACAGGAACAGCGCGATGAACATCAGGGTGCTGCCCTGGATATTCAGGGTCTTGCGCGCCAGGTCGCCGAGGCTTTCGCCCAGAGCCCCGCCCGCGCCCGCCGGCAGACCGGTGGGTGCATGGAAATGAATGTGCGCCAATGCCGCCCCGGACAACACCAGGAACACCAAGCCGATCAGCCGCCAGGAGAACAGCCAGCCGCTCCACTGCCACGGCTCGTGACGCTGGCGGAAGATCTGCCAGGTCTTGATCGCCAGCAGCAATGGGAAGATATAGGCGAAGTAACCCAGCACCATGAACAGGATATCGGCGCTGTAGGAGCCGGCAGGCCCACCGAAGTTCTGCACGTCTTCGATCTTGCTGTTATGGCTCCAGCCCGGATCGTCCTTGCCGTACGTCAGCAAGGCCATCATCAGGAACAGGCACAGCGCGCCGATGGCGATCAACGCACCTTCCTTGAGGCGATAATGCAGGTGCTGGCGCCAAGCGGGCACGACTGCTGCTTTAGGTGTTGCGGCGGATTTCTTCAAAACGGGTCTTTTCCTGCGCCTTTAGCGCGTCCATCTGTTGAATGACTGCAAATACTGCCCAATCCGAGCAGCTGAAAAATGAACGAGCGTAGTTGAATCTACTTTTAACACCGGGCGATTGCTGGATGAAATGACAGCAGCGCCACAATGGCCGCATTGTACGGGTTTGTGTGCCTGATGCCACGCCGCTTGGCGTTCTTCAAACAGCCTGGCCAATGACATCTCACAAGAGGCCCAATTTGAGCATGCATTGTCTTTGCTGACAAAGGCTTATGAGCTGTTTTTACTAATCCAGGCAAGCTTGGCAAAATGCCTGCATGGGCCAGACCCGATTACGACCACGCCTTATGCAGAGAGTTGCAGAAACACCCGCTCACGCTAATGCGCGTCAATGGCCGATTCGGACTGGCCCCAGAGCGCTGTGTCGACAATAATCAACCCTTGGGGCAGACACCATCGCTGCCCACTCCCCTCCCCTTCCGTAAGCCTGGATGCCATGCTGACCTGGTTACAACGCGACTCACTGACTTTCCCCCCGCTGGCCAAAGCCATGCGCGAACCCAATGGCCTGCTCGCGGCCGGTGGCGATTTATCGGCCGAGCGACTGATCCAAGCCTACCGCCACGGTTGTTTCCCGTGGTTTTCGCAGGGCCAGCCGATCCTCTGGTGGTCGCCCGATCCCCGCACGGTGATATTCCCCGACGAGCTGCATATATCGCGCAGCCTGGGCAAATTGTTGCGCCAGCAGCGCTACACCGTGACCTTCGACCAAGACTTCGCTGCCGTCATTCAAGCGTGCGCAGCACCGCGCGCCTATGCCGACGGCACCTGGATCACCCAGAGCATCCAGAACGCCTACTTGGCACTGCACCAGCGCGGCTATGCGCATTCGGTGGAGGTCTGGGACAACGGTGAACTGGTGGGCGGCCTGTATGGCCTGGCGATGGGCCAGCTGTTTTTCGGCGAATCCATGTTCAGCCGCGCCGACAACGCCTCAAAATTCGGCTTCGCCACCCTGACCCGCCAATTGCAGGCCTGGGGTTTTGTACTGATCGACTGCCAGATGCCCAATGACCACCTGCACAGCCTGGGTGCCCGTGCCATCTCCCGCAGCGACTTCGCAGGTTTCCTGCGCGACCATCTGGACCAACCCAACACTGGACCGTGGGTTTCTTAGGCGACTTGCGCGCTCCTGGCTTACACTTATTTGAAAGCTTATCCGAGGGTTGATCATGACCGAGTTGGCGCGTTTGAAGTTTTATGCCACTCAACCCCACTCTTGCAGCTATCTGCCCGACGAGCAGGCCACCACGCTGTTCCTCGACCCCAGCCAGCCTATGGACGTGCATGTGTATGCCGACCTGTCGGAGATGGGTTTTCGGCGCAGCGGCGATCATCTGTACCGGCCTCACTGCCAGAACTGCAATGCCTGTGTACCGGCACGCATCCCCGTGGCGCAGTTTCTGCCGGACCGCAACCAGAAACGCATCCTCAAGCGCAACGCCGACCTCACAGTGATGCCGGCCAAGCCTCGGTTTACCGAAGAATACTTCGACCTTTACCAGCGCTATATTGAGGAGCGGCACGCCGATGGCGATATGTTCCCGCCCAGTCGCGACCAGTTTTCTACCTTCCTGGTGCGCGACCTGCCCTTCTCGCGCTTCTACGAGTTTCGTGCAGACGGCCGACTGGTGGCCGTTGCCGTGACCGATTTGCTGCCTAACGGCCTGTCAGCGGTCTACACCTTCTACGAGCCGGCCGAAGAACGCCGCAGCCTGGGACGCTTTGCGATCCTCTGGCAAATCGGTGAGGCACTGCGCCAGGAACTGGAGGCGGTGTACCTCGGATACTGGATCAAGAACTGCAAAAAGATGAATTACAAGACCCAATATCGGCCTATTGAACTGCTGATTAATCAAAGATGGGTAACACTTAACTAGAACCCCTTGGCTTAAACACCCTTTTTCGGGCACAATGCACGCCGCTTTTGCCTGGCGCAGTTGCACCGGGCCATTCACTGGATACCGAGGGCTTTACTGCATGTCGAAAGAAGACAGCTTCGAAATGGAAGGCACTGTCGTCGACACCCTGCCCAACACCATGTTTCGTGTGGAGTTGGAAAATGGGCACGTCGTAACCGCGCATATCTCCGGCAAGATGCGCAAGAACTACATTCGTATTCTTACCGGTGACAAAGTGCGCGTCGAGCTGACGCCCTATGACTTGAGCAAAGGGCGCATCACTTACCGCGCTCGCTAAGCAAGTCAATACAAGACGCCCGGTTATGCCGGGCGTTTTTGTGTGCGTGCTATTTACAAAGCGCCAAAACCAAATGTGGGAGAGGGCTTGCCCCCGATAGCAGTGCTTCAGTCGCTACATGAGTGACTGATCTACCGCTATCGGGAGCAAGCCCCCTCCCACATTGGCGCCCGCAGCTATCGATCAGGCCATTTCAGCTGTGGTTTCGAACTCGAAGGTCAGCTCGCCATCCTTGAGGTCGATGTGCACCACGCCACCATGGTCGGAGAGCTCGCCGAACAGGATCTCTTCGGCCAATGGCCGCTTGATCTTGTCCTGGATCAGACGTGCCATTGGGCGTGCGCCCATTGCCGCGTCGTAGCCACCCTCGGCGATCCAACTGCGCGCCGCTTCGGAGACTTCCAGTTGCACGCGCTTGTCTTCCAACTGCGCCTGAAGCTCGGTGAGGAACTTGTCCACCACGCTTTTGATGACCTCATGGCTGAGGCGACCAAACTGGATAATGGTATCCAGACGGTTGCGGAACTCCGGCGTGAAGCTCTTCTTGATCACTTCCATTGCATCGGAAGAGTGATCTTGATGACTGAAGCCGATCGAAGCCCGCGCAGCCGTTTCGGCACCGGCGTTGGTGGTCATGATCACGATCACATTGCGGAAGTCCGCCTTGCGCCCGTTGTTGTCGGTCAGGGTGCCGTGGTCCATCACCTGCAGCAGCAGGTTGAAGACTTCGGGGTGAGCCTTCTCGATTTCATCGAGCAGCAATACGCAGTGCGGCTGCTTGGTGATCGCTTCGGTCAACAGGCCGCCTTGGTCGAAACCGACATAACCCGGAGGCGCACCGATCAGGCGCGATACCGTGTGGCGCTCCATGTACTCGGACATGTCGAACCGCACCAGCTCAATGCCCATAGCCTTGGCCAACTGCCGTGCCGCTTCGGTCTTGCCGACGCCGGTCGGGCCTGCGAACAGGAACGAACCGACAGGCTTGTCCGGCGACTTGAGGCCCGCACGCGACAGCTTGATCGCGGTGGACAGCGCGTCGATGGCTGCATCCTGGCCGAATACGGTGAGTTTCAGGTCGCGCTCCAAGTTACGCAGCAATTCCTTATCGGAACTGTTGACGTGCTTAGGCGGAATCCGCGCGATCTTGGCCACGATGTCCTCAACCTGAGCAACGTCGATGCGCTTCACACGCTTCTCGACCGGCTGCAGGCGCTGGTAAGCGCCCGCCTCGTCGATCACATCGATGGCTTTGTCCGGCATGTGCCGGTCATTGATGTAGCGCGATGCGAGCTCAGCAGCCGCACGCAGAGCCTCATCGGTGTACTCGATGCCATGGTGCGCTTCGAAACGCCCCTTGAGCCCGCGCAGGATACCGATGGTGTCTTCGACTGAAGGCTCGGACACGTCGACCTTCTGGAAGCGACGCGCCAAGGCACGGTCTTTCTCAAAGATGCCACGGAATTCCTGGAACGTGGTCGAACCGATGCAGCGGATATCACCCGACGAGAGCAGCGGTTTGAGCAGGTTGGAGGCATCCATTACCCCGCCGGACGCCGCACCGGCACCGATGATGGTGTGGATCTCGTCGATGAACAAAATCGCCTGAGGGCGTTTTTTCAGTTCACCCAGCAACGCCTTGAAGCGTTTCTCGAAATCGCCACGGTATTTGGTCCCGGCGAGCAAGGCGCCCAGGTCCAGGGAGTAGACGACGCTGTTTGCCAGCAGGTCCGGCACCTGGTTATCGACGATGCGCTTGGCCAGGCCTTCGGCAATCGCGGTTTTACCCACGCCCGCCTCACCCACCAGCAACGGGTTGTTCTTGCGACGACGCGCGAGGATCTGCGCTACACGCTCAACCTCAAGCTCGCGCCCCACCAGCGGATCGATCCGCCCCTGGCGCGCCAGTTCGTTGAGGTTGCTGGCATAGGCATCCAGTGGATTGCCCGAAGAAGAAGACTCACCGCCCTCGTCGTCCTGCATTTCCTGCTCACCCTCGGAATGATCGCCGTGCCCAGGCACTTTGGAGATACCGTGGGCGATGTAATTGACGACATCAATACGGGCAACGCTCTGCTGTTTGAGCAGGAACACTGCCTGGCTTTCCTGTTCGCTGAAAATGGCCACAAGCACATTGGCGCCCGTGACTTCACGCTTACCGGAGCTCTGAACGTGGAAAACAGCGCGCTGCAATACCCGCTGAAAGCCCAGGGTTGGCTGGGTTTCACGGTCCTCGTCATGCACGGGGATCAGTGGCGTGGTGGAGTCGATAAACTCCTGCAGATCGTGCTTGAGTTTGTCGAGGTTGGCGCCGCACGCACGTAGAACGGTGGCGGCAGCTTCGTTATCCAAAAGTGCCAGCAGCAGGTGTTCGACGGTCATGAATTCATGACGCTTCGAACGGGCCTCCTTGAAGGCAAGATTGAGGGTGACTTCGAGCTCGCGGTTTAACATAGCTTCACCTCATACCCAAGTGGTCGGCGTTAACCGTCCTTCTCGATTTCACAGAGTAGCGGATGCTGGCTTTCCCTGGCGTACTGGTTGACCTGCATGGCCTTTGTCTCGGCGATGTCGCGGGTAAACACTCCACATACTGCCCGTCCTTCTGTGTGAACGGCCAGCATTACCTTGGTCGCCAACTCGCGGTTCAGGTTAAAAAACACCTCGAGCACTTCGACCACGAAATCCATCGGTGTGTAGTCATCATTGAACAAAACCACCTTGTACATCGGCGGCGCCTGTAAAGCAGGCTTGGCCTCCTGAACAGCAATGCCTGCAGAACCGTCGTCATCGTGTTCGTGATCCGGTCGATCCTGATTGAATGTTAGTCGAATCTGGCTGATTGCATGCATGGAAAGAAAGGTTCGTCAGTGGTTCAAATACAGTGGTGGGGGCGACCTGTCAGAATTTCAACTGCTGACCGATCGGTCGCCTTGACTATCGGCGAAACGGTGTTACAACCAATAGAACCCACAGTGGGTAAAAAAGGTCCGCGCAGTCAACCTTATTTATTCGGGTTAGGACGGATAAACTGGATGATACTCCAGTGATGGAGTCTGGTGCAGAGGGATATGGGTATGTCTGGCGTCAAGATCAGTGGCAAGGTCAAATGGTTTAACAATGCCAAGGGGTACGGTTTTATCATTGAAGACGGTAAATCCGAGGACCTGTTTGCGCACTTTTCAGCGATCATCATGGACGGATACAAAACGCTGAAAGCTGGACAAGCAGTCAGCTTTGAGATCATTCAAGGCCCTAAAGGACTGCACGCCGTGAATATCGACACAGTGAAAGAAGTCATTGCGAGCCCAGCAGCACGTGCGAGCGAAGCAGAAAAGAAACAAACGGCCTGACTCGCCGCCGAGCGTGTAGCTTGCGATAAAAAAACGGCCACCCCAATCAACTCGGGATGGCCGTTTTTTATGCCCGCGCGATTACATATGCGAAATCAACGCATCACCAAAGCCCGACGACGACACCAGTTTCGCGCCCTCCATCAGGCGTTCGAAGTCGTAGGTCACGGTCTTGGCCGAAATCGCACCGTTGGTGCCCTTGATAATCAAGTCAGCCGCCTCGGTCCAGCCCATATGGCGCAACATCATCTCTGCCGACAGAATCAACGAACCTGGGTTGACCTGGTCCTTGCCTGCATATTTAGGCGCAGTACCATGGGTTGCCTCGAACATCGCCACGGTGTCGGACAAGTTAGCCCCCGGCGCGATACCGATACCGCCCACTTCCGCCGCCAGGGCATCAGACAGGTAGTCACCGTTCAGGTTGAGGGTGGCGATCACGTCATACTCAGCCGGACGCAGCAGGATTTGCTGGAGCATCGCGTCGGCAATCGCATCCTTGACCACTACATTCTTGCCGGTCTTCGGGTTCTTGAACTGCATCCACGGCCCACCATCGAGCAGCGTCGCGCCGAACTCTTCGGCCGCCACTTCGTAGGCCCACTCCTTGAAGGCCCCTTCGGTGAACTTCATGATGTTGCCTTTGTGCACGATAGTCAGCGAATCGCGGTCATTATCCACCACATATTGCAGGGCCTTGCGCGCCAGACGCTTGGTGCCCTCCAGCGATACCGGCTTGATGCCGATCCCGCAATCCTGGTCGAAACGGATCTTGGTGACGCCCATTTCTTCCTTGAGGAACTTGATGACCTTGGTGGCCTCCGGCGAACCGGCCTTCCATTCGATCCCGGCGTAAATGTCTTCGGAGTTCTCGCGGAAGATGGTCATGTCCACATCGCCTGGCTTCTTGACCGGGCTGGGCACGCCTTCGAACCAGCGCACCGGCCGCAGGCACACGTACAGGTCGAGTTGCTGACGCAGGGCCACGTTCAGCGAACGGATGCCGCCACCGACCGGCGTGGTCAGCGGCCCCTTGATGGACACCACGTAATCCTTGACCGCATCCAGGGTTTCCTGAGGCAGCCAGGTGTCCTGGTCGTAGACTTGGGTCGCCTTCTCACCGGCGTAAACCTCCATCCACGAGATTTTGCGCTTGCCGCCGTAGGCCTTTTCAACAGCTGCGTCGACCACCTTGATCATCACCGGGCTGATGTCGACGCCAATACCGTCACCTTCGATGTAAGGGATGATCGGTTGGTCAGGAACATTGAGAGAATGGTCTGCATTGACGGTGATTTTGTCGCCGACTGCCGGAACCTGAATCTTCTTGTATCCCATGCTGAACTCCATCTATGGATTGAACATCTGGCTGCGTTCGAGCCTACTCCAGATAAATGGCGACTGAAACCTCGCGCCATGCTCATTTGCATCGAAAACAGCATAAATTGTCGCCTACAAGCCTGAAAGCAAAGGGAAAAGCGCCAATCTTGAGCACATCGTGCGACTTTAGGCGTAACCCGGCACCTGCGACCTTTAGACCAATGGACGACACACCTTTTGTATGAAGGCTCGGCGTAAGCATAGCGACCTATGTATAATGCCGCCGCTGACCAAAGAGTCACGACGGCGGACCGCTCTAGAACAGTGCCTTCCGCTACAAAGCAGGGCTAATACAATAGTCCACCCGCTTGACGCTCGACTGATGCAACCCAACATCACCGCGAAGAAACCTCGACATTTCGCTCATGGATGACTTTGAACGAACGCGCTCCACCCGGCGCATCTCGAGTTTCTGCGCACGCTTTCAGCAAAGAAGAGAGTTAATCCGAATATGCCCACCCGCTCGAAGATCATCTATACCTTCACCGACGAAGCCCCAGCCCTCGCCACCTATTCACTGCTGCCTATCGTAGAGGCCTTCACCGCTTCCGCTGATATTGCCGTGGAAACCCGCGACATCTCCCTCGCAGGGCGCATCCTCGCAAGCTTCCCCGAGCAACTGGGCACCAAGGCTATCCCGGACCACCTCGCCGAACTGGGCGACCTGGCCGTTACACCTGAAGCCAACATCATCAAGCTGCCTAACATCAGCGCCTCGACCCCGCAGCTGCAAGCCGCGATCAAGGAATTGCAGGCCCAGGGCTACGCCCTGCCGGACTACCCGGAAACCGTAACCACCGACGCGGAAAAAGAAACCCGTGCACGTTACGACAAGGTCAAGGGCAGCGCCGTGAACCCGGTACTGCGCGAAGGCAACTCCGACCGTCGCGCTCCGCTGTCGGTCAAGAACTATGCACGCAAGCACCCGCACAAAATGGGCGCCTGGGCTGCCGACTCCAAATCCCACGTTGCCCACATGAGCAGCGGCGACTTCTACGGCAGCGAAAAATCCGTACAGATCGAAGCCGCTGACGCTGTCAAAATCGAGCTGGTCGCTCAAGACGGCACTACCACCGTCCTGAAAGAAAAGACCACGGTCAAGGCCGGCGAAATCATCGACAGCGCCGTGCTGAGCAAAAAAGCCCTGCGCAGCTTCATCGCCGCTGAAATCGAAGACGCCAAGAAACAAGGCGTACTGCTGTCGGTTCACCTGAAAGCCACCATGATGAAGGTCTCCGACCCGATCATGTTCGGCCAGATCGTTGCCGAGTTCTATAAAGACGCCCTGGCCAAGCACGCCGACGTGCTGGCACAGATCGGCTTCAACCTGAACAACGGCATCGGCGACCTGTACGCGCGCATCAAGGCCTTGCCTAGTGATCAGCAAGCGCAGATCGAAGCTGACATTCAAGCGGTCTACGCCGCTCGCCCTTCCCTGGCGATGGTCAATTCCGACAAAGGCATCACCAACCTGCACGTACCGAGCGACGTCATCGTCGACGCGTCGATGCCGGCCATGATCCGTGACTCCGGCAAAATGTGGGGCACCGACGGCCAACTGCACGACACCAAGGCCGTGATCCCGGATCGCTGCTACGCCACCATCTACCAGGCGGTGATCGAAGAGTGCAAAGCCAACGGCGCTTTCGACCCTACCACCATGGGCAGCGTGCCAAACGTTGGCCTGATGGCGAAAAAGGCTGAAGAGTACGGCTCCCACGACAAGACCTTCCAGGTCAAGGCTGACGGCGTCGTCCGCGTGACCGACAGCAAGGGCAACCTGCTGATGGAACAGAAAGTCGAGGCTGGCGACATCTTCCGCATGTGCCAGACCCAAGACGCGCCGATCCAGGACTGGGTCAAACTGGCCGTCAACCGTGCCCGCGCCAGCAACACCCCGGCCATTTTCTGGCTGGACCCTAAGCGTGCACACGATGGCGTCGTGGTTGAGAAAGTTCAGGCCTACCTGAAAGACCACAACACCGAAGGCCTGGACATCCGCATCATGTCGCCGGTCGACGCGATGAAGTTCACCCTGGAGCGTACCCGCAAGGGCCTGGACACCATCTCGGTGACCGGTAACGTACTGCGCGACTACCTGACCGACCTGTTCCCGATCATGGAACTGGGCACCAGCGCCAAGATGCTGTCGATCGTGCCGCTGATGAACGGCGGTGGCCTGTTTGAAACCGGCGCCGGCGGTTCGGCTCCAAAACACGTGCAGCAGCTGCTGGAAGAAAACTTCCTGCGCTGGGACTCCCTGGGCGAGTTCCTGGCCCTGGCCGCCTCCCTTGAGCATTTGGGTGTGACGTACAACAACCCAAAAGCCCTGGTACTGTCCAAGACCCTGGACCAGGCCACTGGCCAGTTCCTTGACAACAACAAGTCGCCATCGCGCAAAGTCGGCAACATCGACAACCGCGGCAGCCACTTCTACCTGGCGCTGTACTGGGCTCAAGCCCTGGCCGCCCAGACCGAAGACACTGCCCTGCAAGCGCAGTTCGGCGAACTGGCCAAGACCCTGGCCGCGAACGAAGCCACCATCGTGGCCGAGCTCAACGCCGTACAGGGCAAGCCAGTGGACATCGGCGGCTACTACGCGCCGAACCCTGAGCTGACCAGCAAGGCCATGCGCCCAAGCAACACCCTCAACGCGGCGATTGCCAAGTTGAAGTAAGGTTGTAAGGATGCAAAGAAGCCCCGGCCCTGTGCCGGGGTTTCTGTTTTATGTGCTTTTTTGCTGAAAAAACCTAATCAAAATGTGGGAGGGGGCTTGCCCCCGATAGCGGTGGGTCAGGCACAGATAGATCAACTGACACGCCCTCATCGGGGGCAAGCCCCCTCCCACACTGACGGTTATCCTGTTCCAGGACAGCACCGCATCTTAAATCCAGAGGCAACCATGACCTGGCAACCCCACATTACTGTCGCCACCCTCGTCGAAGACAACGGCCGCTTCCTGATGGTCGAGGAACTCAAGGGCGGTCGCGCCGTGCTCAACCAGCCTGCCGGCCACCTCGACCCGGATGAAACCCTCATCCAAGCCGCGGTTCGCGAAACCCTCGAGGAAACCGG
This sequence comes from Pseudomonas sp. A39, assembly GCF_058145955.1. Lineage (NCBI taxonomy): Bacteria > Pseudomonadati > Pseudomonadota > Gammaproteobacteria > Pseudomonadales > Pseudomonadaceae > Pseudomonas > Pseudomonas sp. A39. Next base: position 151,978 of record NZ_JBYVMD010000004.1, on the reverse strand, counting down.
CTGGGACGTCGAAGCCACCGGTATCGTCGGCATCTACCTCTACACCGCCCCCAGCAATGGCGTGACCTACCAGCGGGTCTGCTTCACCGCCAAAGCCCTGAAGCACCACCCGGACTATCAACTCGACGAAGGCATCCTGCGCGCCCGCTGGCTGACCCGTGACGAGCTGATAGCGCTGCGCGACGACTGGCGCAGTGAGCTGATCATCCGCTGTATCGATGATTATCTGGCCGGCCAGCGTCACAGCCTGGAATTGATCCGCCCTTCTCTTTAGCCTTGCGGGCCCAGGCCTGCTAGAATCGCGTCCTTTTTCAAGACACCCGTTGAAACCCTATGCGTGATCCAGCCCCTTCTGACACACAAAAGAAGCGCGTTATCGTCGGCATGTCCGGCGGCGTGGATTCTTCCGTTTCCGCCGTTCTGCTCATGGAGCAGGGTTATGAGGTGGAAGGCCTGTTCATGAAGAACTGGGAAGAAGACGATGGAACGGAATACTGCACCGCCATGGACGACCTGGCGGACGCCCAGGCCGTGTGCGACAAGATTGGCATCAAGTTGCACACCGCCAACTTCGCCGCCGAGTACTGGGACAATGTGTTCGAGCACTTCCTGGCCGAATACAAGGCCGGCCGCACGCCGAACCCGGACATCCTGTGCAACCGTGAAATCAAGTTCAAGGCGTTCCTCGACTACGCCATGATGCTCGGCGCCGACCTGATTGCCACTGGCCACTACGTGCGCCGCCGCGATATCGATGGCCGCACCGAACTGCTCAAGGGCCTGGACCCGAACAAGGACCAGAGCTACTTCCTGCACGCCGTCGGCGGTGAACAGATCGCCAAGACCCTGTTCCCGGTGGGCGAGCTGGAAAAACCCGAAGTGCGCAAGATTGCCGAGAAACATGGCCTGGCCACCGCCAAGAAGAAGGATTCCACCGGGATCTGCTTTATCGGCGAACGCCGCTTCAGCGACTTCCTCAAGCAATACCTGCCGGCGCAGCCGGGTGAAATCAAAACCACCGACGGTGAAGTGATCGGCCGCCACCACGGCCTGATGTACCACACCATCGGCCAGCGCCAGGGCCTGGGCATCGGCGGCTTGAAAGACGCCGGTGAAGAGCCGTGGTACGTGCTGGTCAAGGACCTGGACAATAACGTGTTGATCGTCGGCCAGGGCAACGAACACCCGCTGCTGTTCTCCGGCGCGCTGCTGGCTTCCGAGATCTATTGGGTCAACCCGATCGACCTGAGCACGCCACGCCGCCTGACCGCCAAAGTGCGCTATCGCCAGGGCGACCAGCCTTGCACCCTGGAAAAAACCGCCACCGGCTACCGGGCCACCTTCGATGACCCGCAACGCGCGGTCACCCCGGGCCAGTCCGTGGTGTTCTATGACGGCGAAATCTGCCTGGGCGGCGGCGTGATTGAAGTCGCCGAAGCCTGGAGCAACCCGGCATGAGCCCGACCCAGGAGCAATTGACGGCACTCGGCGGGGTTTTCCTTGCCGCCGTGCTGGTGGACAAGATCGCCAAGACCGGCCAGGTCACCGAGGCAGGCTTGACCTGCATGCTCGGCAGCCTGTTGATCCGCGACCCCAAGGACACCCTGGAAGTCTACGGGGGCGACGACCTGGCGCTGCGTGAAGGCTACCGCGCACTGATCGGCGCCCTGGAGCGCGACCCCAGCACCCTGCAGCGCGAGCCGTTGCGCTATGCCCTGTCGATGCTCGGCCTGGAGCGTCAACTGGCCAAGCGCGAGGACATGCTGGAGGTCATCGGCAAGCGCCTGCCGCAAATCCAATCCCAAGTGGAACACTTCGGCCCGGCCCACGAAAACGTGGTTGCCGCCTGCGGTGCGCTGTACCAGGACACCTTGAGCACATTGCGCCAGCGGATCCAGGTCCACGGCGACATGCGCAACCTGCAGCAACCGAACAACGCCTCGAAAATCCGCGCCCTGCTCCTGGCCGGTATTCGCTCGGCACGGTTGTGGCGCCAGTTGGGCGGACATCGTTGGCAACTGGTGATCAGCCGACGCAAATTACTCAAAGAGCTTTACCCGTTGATGCGCAACGAATAAGTCGCACCAGCAGGCCTTTTTCAAGCCGTTACGCGTAATACGCCGGTCAGTTGGCAACGGACCGGCGGATTTTTTCATGTATGATACGCGCCCCATTTCGTTGCCCGACTGTCCGAGAACACCCCATGCAGCTCTCTTCGCTCACTGCGGTTTCCCCTGTTGACGGCCGCTACGCCGGCAAAACCCAGGCCCTGCGCCCTATTTTCAGCGAATACGGCCTGATCCGTGCTCGCGTGCTGGTTGAAGTGCGCTGGCTCCAACGCCTGGCCGCTCACCCCGCCATCAGCGAAGTGCCGGCGTTTTCCGCGCAAGCCAACGCTGTGCTCAACACCCTGGCGGAAAACTTCTCCCTGGAGCACGCCGAGCGTGTGAAAGAGATCGAGCGCACCACCAACCACGACGTCAAAGCCATCGAGTACCTGCTCAAAGAGCAAGCGGCCAAGCTGCCGGAACTGGCCCAGGTCAGCGAGTTCATCCACTTTGCCTGCACCAGTGAGGACATCAACAACCTGTCCCACGCCCTGATGCTGCGTGAAGGCCGTGATGACGTCATGCTGCCACTGATGCGCCAGACCGCCGAAGCCATCCGCGAACTGGCGATTCGCTTCGCTGCGGTGCCGATGCTCTCGCGCACCCACGGCCAGCCGGCCTCGCCGACCACCTTGGGCAAAGAACTGGCCAACGTGGTGTACCGCCTGGAACGCCAGATCGCTCAAGTCGCCGCCGTACCGCTGCTGGGCAAGATCAACGGCGCCGTAGGCAACTACAACGCCCACCTGTCGGCCTACCCGGAGATCGACTGGGAAGCCAACGCCCGCGCCTTCATCGAAGACGAGCTGGGCCTGGGCTTCAACCCGTACACCACGCAGATCGAACCGCACGACTACATCGCCGAGCTGTTCGACGCCATTGCGCGCTTCAATACCATCCTGATCGACTTCGATCGCGATATCTGGGGCTACATCTCCCTGGGCTACTTCAAGCAGCGCACCATTGCCGGTGAAATCGGCTCGTCGACCATGCCGCACAAGGTCAACCCGATCGACTTCGAAAACTCCGAAGGCAACCTCGGCATCGCCAACGCCCTCTTCCAGCACCTGGCCAGCAAGTTGCCGATCTCCCGCTGGCAGCGCGACCTGACTGACTCCACCGTACTGCGCAACCTCGGCGTGGGCTTTGCCCATAGCGTGATCGCGTACGAAGCCAGCCTCAAAGGCATCAGCAAGCTTGAGCTCAATGAGCAGAAGATCGCCGCTGACCTGGACGCGTGCTGGGAAGTATTGGCCGAGCCGATCCAGACCGTGATGCGCCGCTACAACATCGAAAACCCGTACGAGAAGCTGAAAGAGTTGACCCGTGGCAAGGGCATCAGCCCTGAAGCACTGCAAACTTTCATCGACGGCCTGGACATGCCAGCCGCGGCCAAGGCTGAGCTGAAACTGCTCACCCCGGCCAACTACATCGGCAACGCTGTAGAGCAAGCCAAGCGCATCTGATCCACGCAAGCCCCTTTGAGACGCCCGGCCGCGCCGGGCGTTTTTATTCCAGTCTGAAAAGTGCTTTTTTTCAATAGGTTACACATGAATCCTGATATCCCTCTTCAACTTCTGGGCGGCATCACGGCACGGGAATTCCTGCGCGACTACTGGCAGAAAAAGCCGCTGCTGATCCGTCAAGCCATCCCTGATTTCGAAAGCCCGATCGACGCCGACGAACTCGCCGGCCTGGCGCTGGAAGAAGAAGTCGAGTCGCGCCTGGTGATTGAACACGGCGAGCGTCCGTGGGAATTGCGTCGCGGCCCGTTCGCCGAAGATGCCTTCAGCACCCTGCCTGAGCGCGAGTGGACCCTGCTGGTGCAGGCGGTCGACCAGTTCGTGCCGGAAGTGGCCGAGCTGCTGGAGCAGTTCCGCTTCCTGCCCAGCTGGCGCATTGACGACGTGATGATCAGCTTCGCCGCACCCGGCGGCAGCGTCGGCCCGCACTTCGACAACTACGACGTGTTCCTGCTGCAAGCCCAGGGCAAGCGCAACTGGAAGATCGGCCAAATGTGCAGCTCCGAGAGCCCGCTGCTGCAGCACGCCGACTTGCGCATCCTCGCCGAATTCGAAGAAAGCGCCGAATGGGTGCTGGAACCGGGCGACATGCTCTACCTGCCACCGCGCCTGGCGCACTTCGGCATTGCCGAAGACGACTGCATGACCTACTCCGTGGGTTTCCGCGCACCGAGCGCCGCCGAAGTGCTGACCCACTTCACCGACTTCCTCAGCCAGTACCTGACTGACGAAGAGCGCTACACCGACGCCGACGCCCAGCCGGTCAGCGACCCCCACCAGATCCAGAGCGACGCGCTGGACCGCCTCAAGAGCCTGCTGGCCGAGCACATGAGCGACGAGCGCATGCTGCTGACATGGTTCGGCCAGTTCATGACCGAACCGCGCTACCCGGAACTGGTGGCCGGTGAAGAACTGGGTGAAGAAGACTTCATCAGCAGCCTGCAAGATGGCGCGATCCTGGTGCGCAACCCAAGCGCGCGCCTGGCCTGGTCCGAAGTCGACGACGACGTGCTGCTGTTCGCCAGCGGCCAGAGCCGTTACCTGCCCGGCAAGCTGCGTGAGCTGCTGAAGCTGGTGTGCTCGGCCGATGCGCTGCACAGCGAGAACCTCGGCGAATGGCTGGCGGATGAAGACGGCCGCGATCTGCTGTGCGAACTGGTCAAGCAAGGAAGCCTGGGATTTGCCGATGAATAAGATTCACGTCAGTGTCGCGGATTGGCAAAAGGATATCGCCGAGATTCGGCGCATTCGTGAAGCGGTCTTTATCGCTGAACAATCGGTCCCACCGGAGCTGGAGTGGGACGCGGACGACGCCGGCGCGGTGCATTTCCTCGCATTTGAAGGCGATTTTCCGATTGGCACCGCGCGCCTGCTGCCCAGCGGCGAGATCGGCCGCGTGTCGGTACTCAAGGACTGGCGCGGGCTGAAGGTCGGCGACAAGCTGATGGCTGCAGTGATTGGTGTAGCCGAGCAGCGCGGCCAGGCCAAGCAGTTCCTGAGTGCGCAGGTGTATGCGGCGCCGTTTTATGAGCGGCTGGGCTTCAAGATCGTCAGCGAGGAATTCCTGGAAGTCGGGATTCCGCACGTCGATATGGTGCGCGGGGCCTGATCCGAGACCGCGTCGCTTGCCCCCGATAGCTATTTCAGCAACACCCTTAATGCCCTGCCATGCCAGGGCATTTTGCCGTCTACGATTCAATTTGCGACCTGCCAGGCCGACAAACTGGCACTATCCAGCCTTTGACTCGCAGAGATAACGGACATGTCCCTACGCACCCTGCTCACCGCCCTCCTCCTGACCGCCAGCGTCTCGGCCGTGGCCGACACCGAAGTCGTCAACCTGAGCAACCGCACCAGCGCCGATCTGCTCCCCGTGGCACAGAACTTCATCGGTAAGGACGGTACCGTCAGCGCTTACGGCAACCAGTTGATCGTGAATGCCGCCCCCGCCAAGATCCAGGACCTGCGTGCCCTGCTTTCTCAACTCGACACACCCGCCAAACGCCTGCTGATCACCGTCGACACCAACGAAAACAACCAGCAGAACAGCGGCGATAGCCAAACCCGCATCATCAGCTACGGCACCACCAGCCGCGATGGCGGCATCCAGCAGATCCAGGCCAGCGAAGGCGTACCCGCACTGATCCAGGTCGGCCAGAGCGTGCCGCTGACCACCACCCAGCAGGACAGCTACGGCCGACTGCAAAACCAGACTCAGTATCGCAACGTGACCCAGGGTTTCTACGTGACCGCCAGCGTCACCGGCGAGACCGTTCATCTGGCGATCAGCACCAACCGTGACCGCATGAGCCAGGAACGCCCCGATGTAGTGAACGTGCAAAGCACCGACACAACCGTCAGTGGGCGGCTGGGCGAGTGGATCTCCCTGGCTGGCATCAATCGCGAGACCCAGGCCGACAAATCCTCTACAACCCGCAGCTACTCTACTCAGGGTCGCGATGACCTGACGGTACGGGTTAAAGTCGACACCTTGAACTGAAGCACCAAAAACTGACTGATGAGTCGTCTTAGACTAAAGATGTAGTGCTTTAAAAAAAGCACTACAAAACATTTGACGATCCAAAAAAGCATGGGCATGATGGCCTCGCTCCCGCTAATCAGGGGCCCTGGCAAGGGCCTTCGGATCGTCGCTCCAAGTTACCCACCTGAGCCGATTCGTGTCTGTACCGCCCACAAGGTGTGTTTGACGAGGTTGCGACTGGAACGAAGTTGTCCCGAGGGACGGAAGCTAACCAGGTAACCCGGCTACACACTGATGGATCGTACAAAGGCCCACGACGCCCGAAGACCGTTCGCAGTTCGCCCTTACCTGCTCAACTCTCCCTTGAGCCATCGTTCATCCCGTCGCATTCCCCGCCGAACCTGACTTGACCACCTAAGCTTCTGGTCAGCGAGCAGCCCTGCCCACGCAATGAATGCGTGGCTGGCAAACGGATACTTCAAACAAGACGCGACGAGGTTTTTTCCCATGGCACTGACACGCGAACAGCAAATTGCAGCCCTCGAGAAAGACTGGGCTGAAAACCCACGCTGGAAAGGCGTGACCCGCGCTTATTCCGCTGCTGACGTCGTCCGCCTGCGTGGCTCGGTTCAACCTGAGCACACCTTTGCAAAACTCGGCGCCGAAAAACTGTGGAAGCTGGTCACCCAGGGTGCCAAGCCGTCCTTCCGCCCCGAGAAAGATTTCGTCAACTGCATGGGCGCCCTCACTGGCGGCCAGGCAGTCCAACAGGTAAAAGCCGGTATCCAGGCGATCTACCTGTCCGGCTGGCAAGTGGCAGCGGACAACAACTCCGCTGAATCCATGTACCCCGACCAATCGCTGTACCCGGTGGACTCGGTGCCGACCGTGGTCAAGCGCATCAACAACTCGTTCCGCCGCGCCGACCAGATCCAGTGGAAAGCCGGTAAAGGCCCGGGCGATGAAGGCTACATCGACTACTTCGCGCCGATCGTGGCGGACGCTGAAGCCGGTTTCGGCGGCGTACTGAACGCCTACGAACTGATGAAGAGCATGATCGAGGCCGGCGCTGCCGGCGTGCACTTCGAAGACCAACTGGCGTCGGTGAAGAAATGCGGCCACATGGGCGGCAAGGTATTGGTTCCGACCCAGGAAGCTGTACAGAAGCTGACCGCTGCCCGCCTGGCCGCTGACGTTGCCGGCACACCGACCATCATCCTGGCCCGTACCGATGCTAACGCCGCTGACCTGCTGACCTCGGACTGCGACCCGTACGACCAGCCGTTCGTAACGGGCGAACGCACCCAGGAAGGCTTCTATAAAGTGCGCGCCGGTCTCGACCAGGCCATCGCCCGCGGCCTGGCCTATGCGCCGTACGCCGACCTGATCTGGTGCGAAACCGCCAAACCGGACCTGGACGAAGCCCGTCGCTTCGCCGAAGCGATCAAAAAGGAATACCCGGACCAACTGCTGTCCTACAACTGCTCGCCTTCCTTCAACTGGAAGAAGAACCTGGACGACGCAACCATCGCCAAGTTCCAGCGCGAACTGTCAGCCATGGGCTACAAGCACCAGTTCATCACCCTGGCCGGCATTCACAACATGTGGCACAGCATGTTCAACCTGGCGCACGACTACGCCCGCAACGACATGACCGCCTACGTGAAGCTGCAGGAGCAAGAGTTCGCTGACGCCGCCAAGGGTTACACCTTCGTGGCGCACCAGCAGGAAGTGGGCACCGGCTACTTCGACGACATGACCACCGTGATCCAGGGCGGCACCTCGTCCGTGACCGCGCTGACCGGTTCGACCGAAGAAGAGCAGTTCCACTAAGCACCGCGTACACGGCCACTGCGGCCGCAAGGAAGACCTAACCGCAGTGCCGCACAACAATCACGCCCCGACTGGTTCGGGGCGTTTTTTTTGCCTGAGCGATCTGCTCCGGGCCAATGAGAATCCAACTGTGGGAACGCATGCGGCCTGAAGATTTTGGGCAAAATATTGATCCAGAGCGGTATTTGCGTCGGATAAATCGGTTAAAAGATCCGCGTCAGCAACTAAGCGGTAATCAAGCAAGTAACGGCAACTTCCCTCGCTGCATGAGAAACAATCGCTTAAACCCCACGCAAACAATATTCATTATCATTTGGAGCATGGAAACTTCGTTACCGGTTAAACAAAACACATTTGATTAAATGCCCGCTAATGCCCGCCCCATAAGGGCTACAGCCCCAAGAAGGTGCACTATGTGCTTATTCCATCGAATAATTTCGCTATAGGAATTTTACTTGCCCGGTGTTTAGCCATAAAATCACCGCGATTGATTGCAGTGCGACATATCGTCACTGCATCGTTACTTTTTCGAGCTCAGAGACCTTTGCTCTCTGTTAAGGATTTCCAGCATGACCGAAGCGACAGGACTCATGGCCCACAACTGGGGCTTTGCCATTTTCCTTCTCGGTGTTGTCGGCCTTTGCGCCTTCATGCTTGGTGTCTCCAGCCTCCTCGGGTCAAAAGCCTGGGGCCGCAGCAAAAATGAACCGTTCGAGTCCGGCATGCTGCCTACAGGTGGCGCCCGCTTGCGGCTCTCAGCCAAATTCTATCTGGTCGCGATGCTCTTCGTGATCTTCGATATCGAAGCCCTTTTTCTCTTTGCCTGGTCTGTGTCCGTCCGCGAAAGCGGCTGGACCGGATTCGTCGAAGCTCTCGTTTTCATAGCAATTCTGTTGGCAGGCCTTGTCTACCTATTCCGAGTGGGCGCCCTTGATTGGGCTCCGGAAGCTCGTCGTAAGCGGCAAGCGAAGCTGAAACAATGAGGCTTTGGCGATGCAATACAATCTCACCAGGATCGACCCGGATGCTCCTAACGATCAGTACCCTATCGGCGAACGGGAAACCGTCTCCGATCCGTTAGAAGACCAAGTCCACAAAAACATCTACATGGGCAAGCTGGAAGACGTGCTGAGTGGCGCGGTCAACTGGGGGCGTAAAAACTCCCTGTGGCCGTACAACTTCGGTCTGTCCTGCTGCTACGTGGAAATGACCACCGCCTTCACGGCGCCCCACGACATCGCGCGCTTTGGCGCCGAAGTTATCCGGGCATCGCCGCGCCAGGCGGATTTCATGGTTATCGCCGGTACCTGCTTTATCAAGATGGCGCCGATCATTCAGCGTCTCTACGAGCAAATGCTCGAGCCAAAGTGGGTTATCTCCATGGGTTCGTGCGCCAACTCCGGTGGCATGTACGACATCTACTCCGTCGTTCAAGGGGTGGACAAGTTCCTGCCCGTGGACGTCTACGTGCCTGGCTGCCCGCCCCGCCCTGAAGCTTTCCTGCAAGGCTTGATGCTATTGCAGGAATCGATTGGCAAGGAGCGTCGCCCGCTTTCCTGGGTCGTCGGCGATCAAGGCGTGTACCGCGCCGAGATGCCTTCGCAAAAGGAACAACGCCGCGAACAGCGAATCGCAGTCACCAACCTGCGCAGCCCCGACGAAGTCTGATCCAGCACCGCTTCTTTTATAGAACGAAAACCTGGCTTCATTCTTTACGTTGACCGAAAGCGATAAAAAACCATGACTACAGGCAGTGCTCTGTACATCCCGCCTTATAAGGCAGACGACCAGGATGTGGTCGTCGAACTCAATAACCGTTTTGGCCCTGACGCCTTCACCGCCCAGGCCACACGCACCGGTATGCCGGTGCTGTGGGTGGCGCGTGCCAAGCTTGTCGAAGTCCTGACCTTCCTGCGCAACCTGCCCAAGCCGTACGTCATGCTCTATGACCTGCATGGCGTGGACGAGCGTCTGCGCACCAAGCGCCAGGGGCTGCCGAGCGGCGCCGATTTCACCGTGTTCTACCACCTGCTGTCGATCGAGCGTAACAGCGACGTGATGATCAAGGTCGCCCTGTCCGAGAGCGATCTGAGCGTGCCGACCGTCACCGGTATCTGGCCGAACGCCAGCTGGTATGAACGCGAAGTCTGGGACATGTTCGGGATCGACTTCCCGGGCCACCCGCACCTGACGCGCATCATGATGCCGCCGACCTGGGAAGGTCACCCGCTGCGCAAGGATTTCCCTGCGCGCGCCACCGAATTCGACCCCTTCAGCCTCAACCTCGCCAAGCAGCAGCTTGAAGAAGAAGCTGCGCGCTTCCGTCCGGAAGACTGGGGCATGAAGCGCTCCGGCACCAACGAGGACTACATGTTCCTCAACCTGGGCCCGAACCACCCTTCGGCTCACGGTGCCTTCCGTATCATCCTGCAACTGGACGGCGAAGAAATCGTCGACTGCGTACCGGACATCGGCTACCACCACCGTGGTGCCGAGAAGATGGCGGAACGTCAGTCGTGGCACAGCTTCATCCCGTACACCGACCGTATCGACTACCTCGGCGGCGTGATGAACAACCTGCCGTACGTGCTCTCGGTCGAGAAGCTGGCTGGCATCAAGGTACCGGACCGCGTCGACACCATCCGCATCATGATGGCCGAGTTCTTCCGGATCACCAGCCACCTGCTGTTCCTGGGTACCTATATCCAGGACGTCGGCGCCATGACCCCGGTGTTCTTCACCTTCACCGACCGTCAGCGCGCCTACAAGGTCATCGAAGCCATCACCGGTTTCCGCCTGCACCCGGCCTGGTACCGCATTGGCGGCGTGGCCCACGACCTGCCGAATGGCTGGGAGCGCCTGGTCAAGGAATTCATCGACTGGATGCCCAAGCGTCTGGACGAGTACCAAAAGGCTGCGTTGGACAACAGCATCCTCAAGGGCCGCACCATCGGCGTCGCCGCCTACAACACCAAAGAGGCCCTGGAATGGGGCGTCACCGGTGCCGGCCTGCGCTCGACTGGCTGCGATTTCGACCTGCGTAAGGCGCGCCCGTACTCGGGCTACGAGAACTTCGAGTTCGAAGTGCCGCTGGCGGCCAATGGCGATGCCTACGACCGTTGCATCGTGCGCGTCGAAGAAATGCGCCAGAGCCTGAAGATCATCGAGCAGTGCATGCGCAACATGCCGGCCGGCCCGTACAAGGCGGATCACCCGCTGACCACGCCGCCGCCGAAAGAGCGCACCCTGCAGCACATCGAAACCCTGATCACGCACTTCCTGCAGGTTTCGTGGGGCCCGGTGATGCCGGCCAACGAGTCCTTCCAGATGATCGAAGCGACCAAGGGTATCAACAGTTATTACCTGACGAGCGATGGCGGCACCATGAGCTACCGCACCCGGATTCGTACGCCAAGCTTCCCGCACTTGCAGCAGATCCCTTCGGTGATCAAAGGCGAGATGGTCGCGGACTTGATTGCGTACCTGGGTAGTATCGATTTCGTTATGGCCGACGTGGACCGCTAAGCATGAACAGCACGCTTATCCAGACAGACCGTTTCACCCTGAGTGAAACCGAGCGCTCGGCCATCGAGCACGAGCTGCATCACTACGAAGACCCGCGCGCGGCGTCGATCGAGGCGCTGAAGATCGTCCAGAAGGAACGTGGCTGGGTGCCCGACGGCGCCCTCTACGCCATCGGCGAGATCCTCGGCATCCCCGCGAGCGACGTTGAAGGCGTGGCCACGTTCTACAGCCAGATCTTCCGCCAGCCGGTGGGTCGTCACATCATTCGCGTGTGCGACAGCATGGTCTGCTACATCGGTGGCCACGAGTCCGTGGTCAGCGAGATCCAGAACAAGCTGGGCATCGGCCTCGGTCAGACCACTCCGGACGGCCGCTTCACGCTGCTGCCGGTGTGCTGCCTGGGCAACTGCGACAAGGCGCCGGCGTTGATGATCGACGACGACACATTCGGTGACGTGCAGCCCGCTGGCGTGACCCAATTGCTCGAGGGCTACCCATGACCCTGACTTCTTTCGGCCCGGCCAACCTGATCAAGCGTTCGCCTGAGACCCACCCGCTGACCTGGCGCCTGCGTGACGATGCCGAGCCCGTGTGGCTCGACGAGTACCAGGCCAAGAACGGCTACGCCGCTGCGCGCAAAGCCTTCGCCGACATGGCCCAGGACGACATCGTCCAGACCGTGAAAGACGCCGGCCTCAAAGGCCGCGGCGGTGCAGGCTTCCCCACGGGCGTGAAGTGGGGCCTGATGCCCAAGGACGAATCCATCAACATCCGCTACCTGCTGTGCAACGCGGATGAAATGGAGCCCAATACCTGGAAAGACCGCATGCTGATGGAGCAACTGCCCCATCTGCTGATCGAAGGCATGCTGATCAGCGCCCGCGCGCTGAAAACCTACCGGGGCTACATCTTCCTGCGTGGCGAATACACCACCGCCGCCAAGCACCTCAACCGTGCCGTGGAAGAAGCCAAGGCCGCCGGCCTCTTGGGCAAGAACATCCTCGGTTCGGGCTTTGACTTCGAACTGTTCGTGCACACCGGCGCCGGGCGTTATATCTGCGGTGAAGAAACCGCACTGATCAACTCCCTCGAAGGCCGCCGCGCCAACCCGCGCTCCAAGCCGCCCTTCCCCGCCGCCGTGGGCGTGTGGGGCAAGCCGACCTGCGTGAACAACGTTGAAACCTTGTGCAACGTGCCGGCGATCATCGCCGACGGCGTGGACTGGTACAAATCGTTGGCCCGCGAAGGCAGCGAAGACATGGGCACCAAGCTCATGGGCTTCTCCGGCAAGGTCAAGAACCCTGGCCTGTGGGAGCTGCCTTTCGGCGTGACCGCCCGCGAGCTGTTCGAGGACTACGCCGGCGGCATGCGCGACGGCTACACCTTGAAGGCCTGGCAACCAGGCGGCGCCGGTACCGGTTTCCTGCTGCCCGAGCACCTCGACGCACAAATGTATGCCGGCGGCATTGGCAAGGTGGGCACCCGGATGGGTACCGGCCTGGCGATGGCAGTCGACAACACCGTGAACATGGTCTCGTTGCTGCGCAACATGGAGCAGTTCTTCGCCCGCGAATCCTGCGGCTTCTGCACCCCCTGCCGCGACGGTCTGCCATGGAGCGTCAAGCTGCTGATGGCCCTGGAAAACGGCGAAGGCCGCGAGGGTGACATCGAGACCCTGCTGGGCCTGGTCGGTTTCCTCGGCCCAGGCAAGACCTTCTGTGCTCACGCACCGGGCGCCGTGGAGCCATTGGGCAGCGCAATCAAATACTTCCGCTCGGAGTTCGAAGCCGGCATCGCGCCTACCAGCGCCGCCGTCCCGCCTCTGGCGAGGCCGATCGTAGTCGGCGCGTAACGCTTAAAACAGGCGAAGGGTCCGTGCCCTTCACCTGCTCATGGGCTGACGCCGTAAAGGCTGTGTTGATGCCCATGAATAACAAGATTCCATTAGCCACGCCCGCTGACAACGGGCCAACGAAGAACTTTGAACCATGGCCACTATCCACGTAGACGGCAAAGCGCTCGAAGTCGATGGGGCGGACAACCTGTTACAGGCATGTCTCTCACTCGGCCTCGACATCCCGTATTTCTGCTGGCACCCCGCGCTTGGTAGCGTCGGTGCCTGTCGCCAGTGCGCGGTCAAGCAGTACACCGACGAGAACGACACGCGTGGTCGTATCGTCATGTCCTGCATGACCCCAGCCACCGACAACACCTGGATCTCCATCGACGATGAAGAATCCAAGGCGTTCCGCGCCAGTGTCGTCGAATGGCTGATGACCAACCACCCCCACGACTGCCCGGTCTGTGAGGAAGGCGGTCACTGCCACCTGCAAGACATGACGGTGATGACCGGCCACAACGAGCGCCGCTATCGCTTCACCAAGCGTACCCACCAGAACCAGCAACTGGGCCCGTTCATTTCCCACGAAATGAACCGCTGCATCGCCTGCTATCGCTGCGTGCGCTTCTATAAGGACTACGCCGGCGGCACCGACCTCGGCGTATTCGGCGCCCACGACAACGTGTACTTCGGTCGCGTTGAAGACGGCGTACTTGAAAGCGAGTTCTCCGGCAACCTCACCGAGGTCTGCCCGACCGGTGTGTTCACCGACAAGACTCACTCCGAGCGCTACAACCGTAAGTGGGACATGCAATTCTCGCCGAGCATCTGCCATGGCTGCTCCAGCGGTTGCAACATCTCCCCAGGCGAGCGCTACGGCGAACTGCGTCGCATCGAAAACCGCTTCAACGGCTCGGTCAACCAGTACTTCCTGTGCGACCGGGGCCGTTTCGGCTATGGCTACGTCAACCGCGAAGACCGCCCACGCCAGCCGCTGCTGGCCGATGGCGCCAAGCTGAGCCTCGACGCGGCGCTGGATAAAGCCGCCGACCTGCTGCGCGGCCGTAACATAGTCGGTATCGGTTCGCCGCGTGCCAGCCTCGAAAGCAACTACGCGTTGCGTGAGCTGGTGGGCGCCGAGCACTTCTACTCCGGTATCGAAGCCGGTGAGCTGGAGCGCATCCGCCTGGTCCTGCAAGTGCTGAACGACAGCCCGCTGCCCGTTCCGAACATGCGCGACATCGAAGATCACGATGCGATCTTCGTGCTCGGTGAAGACCTGACCCAGACCGCCGCGCGTATCGCGCTGTCGCTGCGCCAGTCGGTGAAAGGCAAGGCCGAAGACATGGCCGACGCCATGCGCGTCCAGCCTTGGCTTGACGCCGCGGTGAAAAACATCGGCCAGCACGCGCTGAACCCGCTGTTTATCGCAAGCCTCGCTGAAACCAAGCTCGACGATATCGCCGAAGAATGCGTCCATGCGGCTCCAGATGACCTGGCGCGCATCGGTTTTGCCGTGGCCCACGCCCTGGACGCCAGCGCACCGGCCGTCGAAGGCCTGGACGCTGAAGCCGGTGAACTGGCCCAGCGCATCGCCGACGCCCTGTTGGCCGCCAAGCGCCCATTGATCATTGCCGGCACCTCCTTGGGTTCCAAGGCGCTGATCGAAGCCGCCGCCAACATCGCCAAGGCCTTGAAGCTGCGCGACAAGAACGGTTCCATCAGCCTGGTCGTGCCGGAAGCCAACAGCCTCGGCCTGGCCATGCTCGGTGGCGAGTCGCTGGACGCCGCGCTGCAAGCGGTGACCGACGGCGACGCCGACGCCATCGTGGTGCTGGAAAACGACCTGTACACCCGCACCGATGCCGCCAAGGTTGACGCTGCGCTGAACGCCGCCAAAGTCCTGATCGTCGCCGACCACCAGAAAACCGCCACCAGCGAGCGCGCCGACCTAGTGCTGCCGGCCGCCACCTTCGCCGAAGGCGACGGTACCCTGGTCAGCCAGGAAGGCCGCGCCCAGCGCTTCTTCCAGGTGTTCGATCCGAAGTACATGGACGCCAGCATCCTGGTCCATGAAGGCTGGCGCTGGCTGCATGCCCTGCGCGCCACCCTGCTGAACCAGCCAATCGACTGGACTCAGCTCGACCACGTCACCGCCGCCGCCGCCGCAAGCGCGCCGCAGCTGGCACGGATCGTCGACGCCGCACCGTCCGCCGCGTTCCGCATCAAGGGCATGAAACTCGCCCGTGAGCCGCTGCGTTACTCCGGTCGTACCGCCATGCGCGCTGACATCAGCGTGCATGAACCGCGTACCCCGCAAGACAACGACACCGCGTTCGCCTTCTCCATGGAGGGTTACTCGGGTTCGGTCGAGCCCCGTCAGCAGGTGCCGTTTGCCTGGTCGCCGGGCTGGAACTCGCCACAGGCCTGGAACAAGTTCCAGGACGAAGTCGGGGGTCATATCCGCGCTGGCGACCCAGGCACCCGCCTGATCGAGACCCAGGGCGACTCGCTGAACTGGTTCGCTGCCGTACCGCGTCCGTTCAACCCGGCCCAGGGCACCTGGCAGGTTGTGCCGTTCTTCCACCTGTTCGGCAGCGAAGAGAACTCTTCGAAAGCCGCGCCGGTACAAGAGCGCATTCCAGAAGCCTACGTGTCCCTGGCCAAGTCCGAAGCCGACCGCCTGGGCGTCAACGACGGTGCCCTGCTCAGCCTGAACGTGGCCGGCCAGACCTTGCGTCTGCCGCTGCGCATCAATGAAGCATTGGGTGCCGGCCTGGTTGCACTGCCTAAAGGCCTCGCCGGCATTCCACCGGCGATCTTTGGCAAAACCGTTGACGGTCTGCAGGAGGCAGCGCAATGACCTGGTTCACCCCTGAAGTGATCGACGTGATCATCTCGGTCGTCAAGGCCGTCGTGATCCTGTTGGCCGTGGTCGTCGCGGGCGCCCTGCTCAGCTTCGTCGAACGTCGCCTGCTGGGCTGGTGGCAGGACCGTTACGGTCCGAACCGCGTTGGCCCATTCGGCATGTTCCAGATCGCTGCCGACATGCTGAAAATGTTCTTCAAGGAAGACTGGACCCCACCGTTTGCCGACAAGGTGATCTTCACCCTGGCACCGGTCGTGGCCATGAGCGCCTTGCTGATCGCCTTCGCCGTTATCCCGATCACCCCGACCTGGGGCGTGGCGGACCTGAACATCGGCTTGCTGTTCTTCTTCGCCATGGCCGGTCTGTCGGTCTACGCGGTGCTGTTCGCCGGTTGGTCGAGTAACAACAAGTTCGCCCTGCTGGGCAGCTTGCGGGCCTCGGCCCAGACCGTGTCCTACGAAGTGTTCATGGGCCTCGCGCTGATGGGCATCGTGGTGCAGGTCGGCTCGTTCAACATGCGCGACATCGTTGAGTACCAAGCGCAGAACCTGTGGTTCATCATTCCGCAGTTCTTCGGCTTCTGTACCTTCTTCATCGCTGGCGTCGCCGTGACTCACCGTCACCCGTTCGACCAGCCGGAAGCGGAACAGGAACTGGCCGACGGTTACCACATTGAATATGCCGGTATGAAATGGGGCATGTTCTTCGTCGGTGAATACATCGGCATCATCTTGATCTCGGCCCTGCTGGTCACACTGTTCTTCGGCGGCTGGCACGGTCCATTCGGCATCCTGCCGCAGTTGGCGTTCTTCTGGTTCTTCCTGAAGACCGCGTTCTTCATCATGTTGTTTATCCTGCTGCGCGCTTCCATTCCGCGTCCACGGTACGACCAGGTGATGGATTTCAGCTGGCGCTTCTGCCTGCCACTGACCCTGATCAATTTGCTGGTGACTGCTGCCGTTGTGTTGTTGAACACGCCAGCGGCCGCGGTTCAGTGAGGATTTGACCCATGTTCAAATATATTGGCGACATCGTTAAGGGTACCGGTACCCAGTTGCGAAGCCTGGTGATGGTGTTCGGTCACGGCTTCCGCAAACGCGACACCCTGCAATACCCGGAAGAAGCGGTGTACCTGCCGCCGCGCTATCGCGGCCGCATCGTGCTGACCCGCGACCCCGATGGCGAAGAGCGTTGCGTAGCCTGCAACCTGTGCGCCGTGGCGTGCCCGGTGGGTTGCATCTCCCTGCAGAAAGCTGAAACCGAAGACGGTCGCTGGTACCCGGACTTCTTCCGCATCAACTTCTCGCGCTGCATTTTCTGCGGCCTCTGCGAGGAAGCTTGCCCGACCACCGCGATCCAGCTCACACCGGATTTCGAGATGGCCGAGTTCAAACGTCAGGACCTGGTGTACGAGAAAGAAGATCTGCTGATCTCTGGTCCCGGTAAAAACCCTGATTACAACTTCTATCGTGTTGCAGGTATGGCCGTTGCCGGTAAGCCGAAAGGCGCCGCACAAAACGAAGCCGAGCCGATCAACGTGAAGAGCTTGCTGCCTTAAGGAAGAAAGATGGAATTCGCTTTCTATTTCGCATCGGGTATCGCGGTTGTGTCCACGCTTCGCGTGATCACCAACACCAACCCTGTGCACGCCCTGCTCTACCTGATCATTTCACTGATCGCCGTGGCCATGACCTTCTTCAGCCTCGGCGCACCGTTCGCCGGTGTGCTGGAAGTGATCGCCTACGCCGGCGCCATCATGGTGCTGTTCGTGTTTGTGGTGATGATGCTCAACCTGGGGCCGGCTTCGGTCGCCCAGGAGCGCGTCTGGCTCAAGCCCGGCATCTGGCTCGGCCCGGTTGTCCTCGCAGCCCTGCTGCTGGGTGAACTGCTGTATGTACTGTTCGCTCACCAGAGCGGCCAGGCCATCGGCCACACCACCGTAGACGCGAAAGCCGTGGGCATCAGCCTGTTCGGCCCGTACCTGCTGGTGGTCGAACTGGCGTCGATGCTGCTGCTCGCCGCAGCCATCACTGCCTTCCACTTGGGCCGCAACGAAGCCAAGGAGCAATGACGATGCCTGCTATCCCTTTGGAGCATGGTCTGGCGGTCGCCGGCATCCTGTTCTGCCTTGGCCTGGTCGGCCTGATGGTCCGCCGTAACATTCTGTTCGTGTTGATGAGCCTGGAAATCATGATGAACGCCGCCGCACTGGCGTTCATCGTTGCGGGTGCACGTTGGGGCCAGCCGGATGGACAAGTCATGTTCATCCTGGTGATCAGCCTGGCAGCCGCCGAGGCCAGTATTGGCCTGGCGATCCTGCTGCAACTGTATCGTCGCTTCCACACGCTTGATATCGACGCTGCCAGTGAGATGCGCGGATGAACATGATCTTTCTGACTTTCGTATTCCCCCTGATCGGTTTCCTGCTGCTGTCGTTCTCCCGTGGACGCTGGTCGGAAAACCTCTCGGCCCTGGTGGGCGTGGGTTCCATTGGCTTGTCGGCCATCGTTGCCGCCTATGTCATCTGGCAATTCAACGTGGCGCCGCCGGAAGGCGGTCACTACACCCTGGTACTGTGGCAGTGGATGTCGGTGGAAGGCTTCAAGCCTAACTTCGCCCTCTACGTCGACGGCCTGTCGATCACCATGCTCGGCGTGGTTGTCGGCGTGGGCTTCCTGATCCACCTGTTCGCGTCCTGGTACATGCGCGGTGAAGCGGGTTACTCGCGCTTCTTCTCGTACACCAACCTGTTTATCGCCAGCATGCTGTTCCTGGTGCTCGGCGATAACCTGTTGTTCCTGTACTTCGGTTGGGAAGGCGTGGGCCTGTGCTCGTACCTGTTGATCGGTTTCTACTACAGCAACCGCAACAACGGTAACGCGGCACTTAAAGCCTTTATCGTCACCCGGATCGGCGACGTGTTCATGGCCATCGGCCTGTTCATCCTGTTCCAACAGGTGGGCACGCTGAACATCCAGGAACTGCTGGTGCTGGCACCGCAGAAATTCCAGGTCGGCGACTTCTGGATCACCCTGGCCACCCTGATGCTGCTGGGCGGCGCCGTGGGTAAATCCGCGCAACTGCCCCTGCAAACCTGGCTGGCGGACGCGATGGCGGGCCCTACCCCGGTTTCCGCACTGATCCACGCGGCAACCATGGTCACCGCCGGTGTCTACCTGATCGCCCGTACTCACGGCCTGTTCACCCTGGCGCCGGATATCCTGCATCTTGTAGGCATCGTCGGTGGCGTGACCCTGGTACTCGCCGGTTTCGCCGCGCTGGTGCAGACCGATATCAAGCGGATCCTCGCCTACTCGACCATGAGCCAGATCGGCTACATGTTCCTGGCCCTGGGCGTTGGCGCCTGGGACGCGGCGATCTTCCACCTGATGACCCACGCCTTCTTCAAGGCCTTGCTGTTCCTGGCCTCCGGTGCGGTGATCGTTGCCTGCCACCACGAGCAGAACATCTTCAAGATGGGCGGCCTGTGGAAGAAGCTGCCACTGGCCTACGCCAGCTTCATCGTCGGTGGCGCCGCACTCGCAGCCCTGCCGCTGGTGACCGCCGGTTTCTACTCCAAGGACGAAATCCTCTGGGAAGCCTTTGCCAGCGGTAACCAGAACCTGCTGTACGCAGGCCTGGTGGGTGCATTCATGACCTCGCTGTACACCTTCCGCCTGATCTTCATCACCTTCCACGGTGAAGCCAAGACCGAAGCACACGCAGGCCACGGCATCTCGCATTGGCTGCCATTGTCGGTGCTGATCATCCTGTCGACCTTCATCGGCGCGCTGATCACCCCGCCATTGGCCGGTGTACTGCCGGAAAGCGCCGGCCATGCCGGTGGCGCCGCCAAGCACAGCCTGGAAATCGCCTCGGGCGCCATCGCCATCGCCGGTATCCTGCTCGCGGCCCTGCTGTTCCTCGGCAAGCGTCGCTTCGTGACAGCCGTTGCCAACAGTGGCATTGGCCGCTTCCTGTCAGCCTGGTGGTTCGCCGCCTGGGGCTTCGATTGGATCTACGACAAACTGTTCGTCAAGCCCTACCTCGCCATCAGCCACATGCTGCGTAAAGACCCGCTCGACCAGACCATCGGTTTGATCCCGCGTGCCGCCAAGGCCGGTCACACCGCCCTGAGCCGCAGCGAAACCGGCCAATTGCGTTGGTATGCAGCTTCCATGGCGGCCGGTGCCGTGCTGGTGATCGGCGCCATCGTGGTGGTGGCGGTATGACTATGAACTTTGCGAACTTGCGAAAGGAAACGAGCCCGTCATGATTCTGCCCTGGCTAATCCTGATCCCCTTTATCGGCGGCCTGCTCTGCTGGATGGGTGAACGCTTCGGCGCCACCCTCCCCCGCTGGATTGCGTTGCTGACCATGTCCCTGGAACTCGCACTCGGCCTCTGGCTGTGGGCCCATGGCGACTATTCATTTGCTCCGGCACCGGATGTCGATCCGACCTTCGCGCTTGAATTCAAGCACGTGTGGATCCAGCGCTTCGGCATCAATGTGCACCTGGCCCTCGACGGCCTGTCGCTGTTGATGATCCTGCTGACTGGCCTGCTGGGTATCCTCTCGGTACTCTGCTCCTGGAAAGAGATCCAGCGTCACGTGGGCTTCTTCCACCTGAACCTGATGTGGATCCTGGGCGGCGTGGTCGGCGTGTTCCTCGCCCTCGACCTGTTCATGTTCTTCTTCTTCTGGGAAATGATGCTGGTGCCGATGTACTTCCTCATCGCGCTCTGGGGTCACAGTTCTTCGGACGGCAAGAAAACCCGGATCTACGCGGCGACCAAGTTCTTCATCTTCACCCAGGCTTCCGGCCTGATCATGTTGGTGGCGATCCTGGGCCTGGTACTGGTCAACTTCAACAGCACGGGCGTGATTACCTTCAACTACGCCGACCTGTTGAAGACCAAGATGTCCCTGACCACCGAGTACATCCTGATGCTGGGCTTCTTCATCGCCTTCGCGGTGAAGCTGCCGGTGGTGCCGTTCCACTCCTGGTTGCCTGACGCTCACGCCCAGGCGCCGACCGCCGGTTCCGTGGACCTGGCCGGTATCCTGCTGAAAACCGCTGCCTACGGCCTGCTGCGTTTCGCCTTGCCGCTGTTCCCGAATGCTTCGGCCGAGTTCGCGCCGATCGCCATGACCCTGGGTCTGATCGGGATTTTCTACGGCGCGTTCCTGGCCTTCGCACAAACCGACATCAAGCGTCTGATCGCCTTCTCGTCCGTTTCCCACATGGGTTTCGTACTGATCGGCATCTACTCCGGCAGCCAACTGGCGCTGCAAGGCGCGGTGATCCAGATGTTGGCCCACGGTGTTTCGGCCGCTGCACTGTTTATCCTGAGCGGTCAGCTGTACGAGCGCCTGCATACTCGTGACATGCGTGAAATGGGTGGCGTGTGGTCGCGCATCGCGTACCTGCCGGCGATCAGCCTGTTCTTCGCTGCTGCATCCCTGGGCTTGCCGGGTACCGGTAACTTCATCGGCGAGTTCCTGATCCTGATGGGTGCCTTCGTGCAGACGCCGTGGATCAGTGCGATTGCTACCTCCGGCCTGGTGTTTGGTTCGGTCTACTCGCTGATCATGATCCACCGCGCCTACTTCGGCCCGGCCAAGTCCGACACCGTCCTGCAAGGGATGGATGCGCGCGAACTGATCATGGTGCTCGGCCTGGCGGTACTGCTGATCTACATCGGCGTGTACCCGCAACCGTTCCTGGACACTTCTGCCGCAACGATGCATGGCGTGCAGCAGTGGTTCGGCACCGCCTTCTCTCAACTCGCTTCGGCCCGGTAAGAGCGCTATGGAATTCACGATCCAACACTTTATCGCGCTTGCGCCGCTGCTGATCACCAGCCTCACCATCGTGGTGGTGATGCTGGCGATCGCCTGGCGCCGCAATCACTCGCAAACGTTCCTGCTGTCCTGTGCCGGTTTGAACCTGGCCCTGCTCTCGATCATCCCGGCCCTCAAGGTCGCACCACTGGCGGTCACGCCATTGATGATGGTCGATGACTTCGCGTTGCTGTACATCGCGCTGATCCTGGTCGCGACCCTGGCTTGCGTCACCCTCGCCCACGCCTACCTCGGCGAAGGCGGCACTGGCTACCCAGGCAACCGCGAAGAGCTGTACCTGCTGATCCTGCTGGCTGCGGCCGGTGGCATCGTGCTGGTCAGCGCGCAGCACCTGGCGGGCTTGTTCATCGGCCTGGAACTGCTGTCGATCCCAACCTACGGCCTGGTGGCCTATGCCTTCTTCAACAAGCGCTCCCTGGAAGCCGGCATCAAGTACATGGTGCTGTCGGCGGCCGGTTCCGCGTTCCTGTTGTTCGGTATGGCCCTGCTCTACGCCGAAGCCGGCAACCTGAGCTTCACCGGTATCGGTCACGCCCTGGCGGCCACCAGCATGCCTGCGCCGATTGCCCAGTTGGGCCTGGCCATGATGCTGATCGGCCTGGCGTTCAAGCTGTCGCTGGTGCCCTTCCACTTGTGGACCCCGGACGTGTACGAAGGCGCCCCGGCGCCGGTGGCTGCGTTCCTGGCTACCGCGTCGAAAGTGGCTGTGTTTGCGGTGATGGTGCGTCTGTTCCAGATCTCCCCTGCCGCCAACACCGGTGTGCTGAGCACCGTACTGACCGTGATCGCCATCGCGTCGATCCTGTTCGGCAACCTGCTGGCCCTGACGCAGAACAATCTCAAGCGTCTGCTGGGTTACTCGTCCATCGCTCACTTCGGCTACCTGCTGATCGCCCTGGTGGCGAGCAAAGGCCTGGCCGTGGAAGCCATGGGCGTGTATCTGGTCACCTACGTGATCACCAGCCTCGGCGCGTTCGGCGTGATCACGCTGATGTCCTCGCCGTTCAAAGGCCGTGACGCCGACGCCCTGTACGAATACCGCGGCCTGTTCTGGCGCCGTCCGTACCTGACCGCCGTACTGACCGTGATGATGCTGTCCCTGGCCGGTATCCCGCTGACTGCCGGCTTTATCGGCAAGTTCTACATCGTCGCAACCGGCGTTGAAGCGCACGAGTGGTGGCTGGTTGCCTCGCTGGTCCTGGGCAGCGCCATCGGCGTGTTCTACTACCTGCGCGTGATGGTCACCCTGTACCTGATCGAGCCAAACCTGCGTCGTGTGGATGCCGAGCTACATTGGGAACAGAAGGCAGGCGGCGTGATGCTGCTGGCCATCGCCCTGCTCGCGTTCTTCCTGGGTGTTTACCCACAACCGTTGCTCACCCTGGTGCAGCACGCGGTGCTGGGCGTTTGATCGCTTAGCGGGATGCAGTAAACAAAACGGCGCCTTCGGGCGCCGTTTTGCGTTTCTGGGGCCGGTGCTTTTACCCTCCTCTACTCAGGGAAATTTCCTCCTCCACCTGCCTCCTTATCTGGCATCTACCCGATGAGGGCCGCCGTATGGTGTTTGCGTTTTAGGAAAGTTCCCACAGCAGGGTCACTTGACCCAAGGCGGGTGGGCCACCAAACTATACGCAGGCTACGTACAGAACATGGATGCTCTATTTATCGAACTGCCGGCCTTCGAGCGGCATCGCAAGGACTATCTGAGTGACGAGCTTTTCCACGGTTTCCAACAGGCGTTGATGAAGAACCCGGAAGCGGGAGACGTGATCGAGAGAACAGGCGGTTTACGCAAGGTTCGCTTTGTCGACGAACGACGCAACAAAGGCAAGCGCGGTGGCCTGCGGGTCATTGACTACTGGTGGTCGGGCGGCACGCAATTCTGGTTATTCACCCTGTACGGCAAACATGAACAGGACGACCTGACGCCACAGCACAAAAAAGCCCTAAAACACATGCTGGACAGGGAAATCAAAGCGAGAACACATCATGAAACGTGAAATCTTTTCCGAACTGGTCGAAGGCTTCGACGCCCTCGCAAACGAACGCCAAGGCAAAGTCACCCTGCGGACCCACAAGGTTCATCTCAACAACCTGGAGCCGCTCACCGCAGAGGAAGTGGTCGCCGTGCGTCAACAGCTCAACCTCTCCCGTGCCGTCTTCGCCATGTACCTGCGCACCAACACGCGTACGCTGGAAAACTGGGAGCAAGGCCGGGCCAAACCTAATGCCCAGGCCGCCACCCTGATTCGCCTGGTGGCGCGTTTTCCCGAGACCGTGGCACAACTTGCGGCGTTGGGTTGACCTGCAATGACCCCAATAAAAACGCCCCGAACATTCGGGGCGTTTTCCATTACAACGGCGTCAGAATGCGATACCGACCTTGAACCCGTACTCATCACGCTTGAGCTTGGTGTTGTCGGCCACGTCGGAATCACCGTCGAGCTTGTATTCGGTGCGGGTGTAGTACAGGCCTGCCATCACCGGCAAGTCGCCTTTCTGATTCATCAGCAGGCTGACTTCGGCGTATGGGTTGGTGCGGTCCTTGAGGTCCACGGTGTCGCTGCCAACATCATCCACCTTGAGCCTGGTGCGGCCATCGATAGTGCGACGGGCGCCGGCTTCGACGCGCAGGGTCATGTCATCGAACTGGTGGTTGTAGCCCAGGGCCGCCTTGGCGAACGGTGATTTATTGGTGAGCTTCACATCAAGGTTGTTGATTTCCGGCTCGTAGCGGGTCCAGCTGTAGCCACCGCCCACGATCACGTCGACAAAGTTGCGCGCATCCAGCGCGGCGCGCCAGCCGAGATCCAGGTCGGCCTGGCCTTCCTTGAGTTTGTTGTCGCTCTTTTCGCCGTACTTGGCTTCGATACCGGCTTGGTAGATGAAACCGGATTCGGCGGTGAGCTTGTTGCCAAAGTTGTAGAACAGGCCCGCTTCCGGCATGTGGCTCTTGTCGCTTTGGCTGCCGCCTTCGAATTTGAAGTCGTTGTAGCTGCCCAGGATCCCGAAGGTGGAAATCGGGTCGGTGGACGGTGCGGCGAACACCGCAGCAGGCGCAGCGACCAGCGCCAGCAGCGAGGAACCCTTGAGAAATTTTCCGAATAGCTTGGACATCGTTTTACATCTCCTTGTCTGGTGAGCAAATTATTCAGGAACCGCTTCGAACCCTTGCTGGCGCGAAAGGTTCGAATTAATTTGCACCGATTTGAAGGTAAAACGGTTCAGCGAAGGCTCTGGATCAATACTCTCAAGAAACAGCCACTACGAGGCTATCAAGGATCTGGCGAAGCGACGCCGAGACCGGCACCTGAATGTCAAAGGTCCTGCCCAGCACATCCAGCAGCTCATCGGCACTGCCAAGCGTGCGTTTTTCGCTCGGCCGATCCAGGTAATGAACCGCGTAGCTGGCGTTGTTCAAGGTATAGCGTTTACCCGGCGCCAAGCGTGCGACTTTCAGCTGGCCCACAAAGGGCGAGCCCGGGTGCGTGGAGACGTACCAGTTGCCGATTTCATAGTCGATGCCCGTCTGTACTTGCAGATCGAACACATACAAGCCGCGCCACTCCCCGGCCACTTGCGCCCACAGCGTGTAACTGCCCTGCCCGTCGAAGGTCAGGCGATAAGGTTCATGCGCCGTGACCTGCAGCGCTTCAGTGTCCAACTGCAACGGGCTGCTGGGCACCATGCCGCCAAAGCCGACATCGCTGATATAACGCACGCCGTCCAGGGTCACCAGGCTCAAGCGATGGGTGCGCGCCGTGTGCGCATCCGGCGGCCCTCCCATCACCACCCGGCCGGTAATGCCGCGTGCATCAAAGCCGAGTTCCTGCAACAGCGCCAGGAACATCTGGTTCAGCTCATAGCAATAACCACCCCGTCCCTCCAGCAGCACTTTTTGCTCGACACTGGGCAGGTCGATCGGCACCGGCAGGCGCATCAACGTCGACAGGCTTTCGAAAGCAAAGGTGCACACATGGCGCAGTTGCAGAGCCTGCAACGTCTGCAAGGTCGGCGCTGGCGGCGCGTCATAGCCCAGGCGTTGCAGATAGAGGCGGCTATGGGTCAGCAGAGGCATGGCGCAATCCTTGGGCGCGAGATGAAGACGTCACTATGCCGCGCCAGCATGCAGATTGTCATTTTGAATGAACCTTTTTGAACGCTCCCGTATCCATCTATAACAACACAGGGAGGCAACATGAGTACCGCAAAAATCTACACCATCCACTACCAACTGCATGGCAAACCGAAGTCCTTTGTGGTGCGTGCCGAAGTGATGAACAACGCCGAGGCCTGGCACTGGGCGGCGGTCGATGCCGATATTGCGCACGTGAGTCGCGTGGGCCGCGTGGGGCACGAGCAGGTGAAGAAAACGACTCGGCCGTGGGCTGAGAAGTTTGGGATTACTGAAGTGACGTGGGTTGCGCCGAAGTAATCAGATGTCGCTAGACGAAGAAGGAAAGAATGCAACACCACCTGTGGTGAGGGAGCAAGCTCCCTCATCACAACGCTGGTTTTATGGCTTCAAGTCGCCCAACGGATCATAGGCCGGCTTCTTTTCATCCTTGTCTTTCTTGTCCTTATCCAACGGTGCAATAGCCGGGCCGATAGGATCAACCTGCGGATCCGCCACGTCCGGCGAATCCGGGTCAAAACCCAACTCATCCTTACCGCTGGAATGCTCGTCTGAAGACGGGCCTTTCGGAGTATCAATCACGGTGCTCTCCTTATAAGAAACGGACGGGCCTTGTTTAAAGCGGGCGGGCTTTGTCGTGGAGGTTTTCCAGGTCTTCCTCTACGCGTTCTACGTCGTCGTCCTGACGCTCCGCTGGGTCGTTGGGACGCAACGCATCGTTGTCGCGCTCCTCCTCACCGGGTGTGCGGTCAGGGTTCGGGGTACCGGGCGGTGGCTGGTTGTATTCAGACATGATGGTTCACCTCAAAGGGTCTACACAGGTTTAGAGAAACCGCCCTGCGCCATCGTTCAACTTGTTTGCCCAAGCGTGAGATGATGCTGGCCCCTTCTGGAGATACGACCCGGATGTTCGAGCTCAAACCCTGCGACCCTGTCACCTTCCGCCAGCAGACCCGGCGCAGCACGCTGATTGTCGCGGTGCTGTTCCTGGCCCTGGCCATGTTGCTGTCGAGCCTGGCAGTGATGCTGTTCGGCGAGCCCGGCGGTGACAATTTACGTTTCAATGTCGGCGGCGTTTTCGCCGGGGTGCTGATCACCGTGGCGCTGGTGCGTGGCCCCTTCTGGACTCAGCCGTGGCTGGCGCCGGCGGTGTATGGCTGGCAACTCAAGCGCTGCCTGATGAGCGTGACCAATGTGATGCACAAGGTCACCGAGCAGGTCCAGGCCAGTGACCCGACGGCGATCAAAGTGCTGCGTTTCTATCACCTGGGCCTCACGCAGATGCATGAACTGGATGCCAACTCCAGCGCCCAGGTGCAGTTGGTCGCCGAGGTCGAGGCACATAAAGCCAAGATGCAGGCGCTGGGGATCGATATCGAGCAAACCCGTTTCGACCCCGCCTGGCTGCAAGTGCTTAAAAGCGCTTAAACCTGAGGGACTCGCACGCTTACGAAATGCTCTTGAACGGACACACACCACCTCACGGCGTCAGTTGGAAAGCTTTGCCCGCCAACAGAACACCGCGCTCACCGCAATCGCCAAGCCCGCCAGACCGAACACCCAGGGTGCCGAGGCAATCGGCAGCAGCAGGCCGGCGAGCAAGGGCCCGAGGCCGGCGCCGATATCCCGCCACACGGCATTCGAGGCCAGGGCCGACACGCGCATCGAACCGGGGTTGCGCTCGGCCACCAAGGTGGTCACCAGCGGCAGTTGCAGCGCGCGCAGCACCAGCACCGCCGCCGCGCCGACGATCACCCAGTAACTGCCGAATGCGGTCAGGGCCAGGGCACTCAGGAACGAAAACAGCAGCAGCATCGAGGTGGCGCCAAAGCGCTGGGCCGCGCGGCCGCCCAGGGGGCTCAGGAGCATTTCCGAGACATAGCGCAGCGCCATCAGGCCACCGGCGATCAATACCGCATCACCGCCCAGCAGCTTCTGCGCCTGGATCGACAGGCCGAAGATAAACAGGCCATCCAACGCCACCCCTTCGATAAACGACCACACCGCCACGCTGTCCGGCCACTTGAAGCGCCGCCCCGGCGTGCTGTGCAAATCATGCCCCATCGTCGGCAAGCCGCGCGCCATCCACACGCCCACCAGGCAGCACCCGGCCAGAATCAGAAAGATCGGACGCGGCCCGGCCCACAGCGTCAACCAGCCGCCCAACGGCAGCGCCAGCATCGGCCCGAGGGCGATCAGCGCACGGGAACGCCCGGCCCGGCGTGCGGCGCCGGCCGGTTCCGAGGTAGCCAACACTTGGGTGGACAGGTTCAACGCGGCAAAACACAGGCCCCACACCAGCCGCAGCCCCAACAACGCAGCGAAACCCGACAACAGCGAGTTGCCCACGGCGCACAGGGTCGCCGCACCGGCGGCAATCATGCAGGTCAGGCGGTCGCCGTTGCGCGCGTAGAAATTGAGCACATGCCGGTAGCCGAAAATCCGCACCAGGCGGTTAGCCGCCAGCAGCACCCCGGCCTGGGCCAGGGTGATGCCGAACGCCTGGGATTCCATCGGCAGCAGCAGGTACAGCAGCACATCACTGGGCAAGCATAAAGCCAGGGTCAGCGCAGCGCGGCGGGAGTTCGTATCAGCGGTACGGAGGGCCAGGCTGGACATAAATCTGAAACATCCCGAAATATTCAGGTCGCCACGGTAGCCTTCCACACCGGCGTTTTACAACGCCCAATCATGGCTTTTTCCCATAGGGCAACAGACGCAAGCCACTCGCCACGGCCCCCACCGCTGCAAACCCGCAGCCCAGCCACAGCGCAGAGTGCGGGCCGCTGGCCAGGGACAGGTGGAAACACAAGGCCACCAGCGACGCCCCCAGCGTTTGCCCCAGTAAGCGCGAAATCGCCACGATGCCGCTCGCCCCACCGCTGCGGGCCAACGGCGCACTGGTCATCAACGCCTTGAGGTTGGGTGACTGGAAGAATCCAAACCCGGCGCCGCACAGCGCCATGCGCCAGCCGATATCAAACGCCGAGGCGCCGCTGTCCAGACTGGCCAATGCGGCCATCCCCACGCTGAGCATCAACAGGCCGATGCCGCACAGCAAACCCAGGGACACCCGGTCGGCGAGGCGCCCCGCCACCAGCGCCATCACCGCGACCACCGCCGGCCAGGGCGTCATCAGGAAACCGGTTTCCACCTGGCTATGGCCCAGCACCGCCTGCAACAAGAAGGGCAGCGACACAAAGGCCAGGCCCTGGGCGCTGAAGGCACAAATAGCGGTCAGGGAAGACAAGGCAAACACCGGGCGCTTGAACAGGTCCAGTGCCAGCATCGGCGCCGGGTGCCCGGCCTGGCGCAGCAGCAGCAAGGCGCCGCACACCAGCGCCACGGCGATCAGGCCCAACGTCAGCGCGCCCTGAGCACCGTGCACGGCCGTGCCGAGCCCCAGCACCAGCAGGGCGAACAGCCCAGCGCACAACAACGCTGCGAGTCGGTCAAAGGCATGCCCGGTCATCGGCAACGTGGGTAATGAACGCAGGCCCAGTGCCAAGGCAAGCAAGCCCAGCGGCACGTTGATCAGGTACAGCCAGTGCCAGGTCGCCACCGACAGGATCGCCGACGCAGCAGTCGGCCCTAACGTAAATGCCAGCCCCACCACCAACGAGTTATAGCCCAGGCCGCGCCCGAGCATTTTTGACGGGTAGATATGCCGCAGCAGCGCCGTGTTGACACTCATGATCGCCGCCGCCCCCAGACCTTGCGCCACCCGCGCGGCAGTCAACGTCAGCAGCGACCCGGCCAGGCCGCAAAACAACGACGACACGATAAACAGCAGCAGCCCGCCGAGATACACCCGGCGGTGCCCCAGCACATCACTGAGCGACGCAAACGGCAGCACCGTGGCAATGATCGCCAACTGGTAGGCGTTGACCACCCAGATCACCGACGCGGAATCAGTGCCGATGCCCTCAGCCAGGGTCGGCAACGCCGTGTTGACGATGGCCGTGTCCAGGGTCGCCATGCCGATCCCCAGGGAGATCGCGATCACGGCAGGCAGGCGTTTATTGAGGGGCAACCCATCGGCAACAGAAGACATGAACAATCCGCGCAGGTGACAAAGGCCTTTAGATTAAGGGCTGCGGCGATTTTTTTCAGTGCTGGATTGGGTGGCTGTCAGTATTTTCATGTTCGCCAGTGCCCGGTCCTCGCCATCACGCCCACGGCTTCGGCAAAACCGGCTTGGGGCGCCGTATTCAGCGTGACAAGCCCCACACAACGGCTCGGCCTCAACACCGCTGCACGCGTGGCCACCCGCCCGCCCACTTCCACGCCTGCCAACACCGCCTCGGGGATATGCAGGGCATTCATCAGTTCCAGCACATCCTGGCCGAGCACGGCGTCATCCTGCTCACGCCAGGTGCCTTTGCCTGCGGCGCAATCGTTGGCACCGGCAAGGGACACGCCGAAGCATTTTTCCTGGGGCTTGGGCTCATCGGCATGGGCCACAGTCGCGAAAGCGCTGAGGGACAGGGCGAGGGTTGCCGCGAGGGCTGCGTAAGGACGCTTCATGGGGTGAGTCTCATGGCTTGACTGAGTGCGGCCAGGGCGCCTTGGGGGTCGACGACCGCCTGCGCCAACTGGTGAACAGAGTTAACGCCAGGCGTGTATCCGGTCTGTGTCGCGAACGCGATAGAACGTCATGCGGGTGTATCAGGAGGGTGCGGGGATACAGTTCGATACACAGTCACTGACACAGTGCTGAAAACCGACCCTCACCCCAGTAGGTGGAAAACAGGTCACGATCAATAGGTAATCTGCAGGGTGGGCCCTTGCACCGTCATGCAGCGATTACAGGCCAACTGGTCAGCCGCCATCTGGGGGCTCCACGGCCCGATGACACCGTCGCGCTTGCCCTTGTCATCCACTGAGTCCAGTGCGGCCATCACGTTGTCGCGATTGGGCTTGAGCAGTTCCCGGGCCAGTTGCGTTTCTTTATCTTTTTGCGCGTCGCCCGTCAGCGAACGACCGGCCACTTCGCGGATTTTGTCCGTCGTTGCATTCGGCGTCGTGGGGTGTTTGAACGCTTGGAAATTGTCACCAAAGGCTTTGGCCAGGTCCGAATCCGACATCTTCGAAAAGGGCGTGGACGCCGGACTTGGCGGCGATGAGGCGTGCGATATGGAAATACGTGAAATCAGCATGTGTGAGCGCTCCTGGACGGTTCGACGATTGCGCCTTGCATCCTGTATGACAGACGCCCGGCAGGTAGCGAGTGTGTGGCTGCGTGTGGTGAGACGGTTCCAGCGTGCCTGCGAGGCAGGCACCTGCGCGAATCAGGCGGATCGTGCTGAAACTATCCCACGCAAGCCAGCGCTCACCGTCTAGAGGTTTGCTGCCGGGAGGATCGCACTCAGGTCCAAATGGCCATCCTTCAACGGCGGGCACCAGTAGTAACCGCCGGTCAAGGGCGTGCTGATGCGGTACAGGCCATCGACAATCCCGTCTTCCAGGCCGCTCATGCGGCGCAGTTGCGCCTCGAACGCATCGAAGGAATGGCCGAACGCGAGGAACATCAACCCGGCCTGGCCGTTCTCGGCCCAGGGCATCGAGCGGCGTACCACGAAGGCTTCCGGGGTGAAGCTTTCCTGGGCGGTGCGCTTGGTGTGGGCGGATTCGGGGGCGTCTTCGAGTTCTTCGTTGTCACCATGGCGGCGGCCGATGATGTGATCGCGCTCTTGTGCAGGCAAGGCGGCGAAGCCGTCGAGGTCGTGCTGCCATTGCTGGAGGGCGGCGAAGCTGGCGCCGCTGTCGGTCAGGGCGGCTTCAACCGCCGCGTCGTCGTGGGGGTTTTCTGTGCCGTCTTCGTAGTCGGTGAGGTCGAAGCCCGTCTTGTAGCGGAAGCCTTCGATCATCTGCACCAGCCGAAACGCCGGGGCCAGGGCCTTTTCAACGGTGCGGCTGCGCAACAGTAGCTCACCGCGATCCACGCCATGCAGCCACACCCACAACGCCTGTTGGGTGGACGGGTTATGCGCGCCCGGCCCGCTGACCATCGGGAAGGCGCGCAGGCCTTCAATCCGGGCGCCGAGTGCGGTGACCAGCGGCTCACCCACCCCGATCACTGCCGCCGAATCGGCCCACTGCACCAGTGCGTCCAGCGCAGCGGGCACGGCGGCCAGGGAGTCCACGGCAAAAAACAGATGACGTGCCTGCAACGGCACCGGTGCGGCAAGAATGCCCGGCTGGTACTGACTCATGTGAACTCCTTCAAGAAAGCCGCGCAGTTTACCCGGCGAGCGCCCCTGTGCGTACTGCAAAGCGCACAAGCCTTGCCATAGAGCCCCGTGTTGGGTGACTCTCTAGTCATGTTTTGCAACTATTCCAGGGGTAGCGACATGACCACCAGCAACCTGCTCACCCAGCTGTTTCCCACCTCCGCCGCCGATATTCCCGAACAGTTCCGCCTGGCGGCGCCTATCGAACAGCGTGATTACCTGGTCGACGGCCAGTTGCAGGTATGGAGCGGCCCCTTGGCCCAAGTCCTCAGCCCGGTGCAACTGGGCGATGCACGCGTGCACATCGGCAGCACGCCATTGCTGGATGCCGACACCGCCCTCACCGCCCTCGACGCCGCCGTGCGCGCTTATGACCGTGGCCAGGGCGAATGGCCGACGATGCGCGTGGCAGACCGCATCCAGCATGTCGAAGCGTTCTTGCGGCGCATGCGCGAACAGCGTGATGCGGTGGTCAAGCTGCTGATGTGGGAAATCGGCAAGAACCTCAAGGATTCGCAGAAAGAATTCGACCGCACCTGCGACTACATCACCGACACCATCAATGCCCTCAAGGAACTCGACCGTCGCTCCAGCCGCTTCGAGCTGGAACAGGACACCCTCGGCCAGATCCGTCGCGTACCACTGGGCGTGGCGCTGTGCATGGGCCCCTACAATTACCCGCTGAATGAAACCTTCACCACGCTGATCCCGGCGCTGATCATGGGCAA
This sequence comes from Pseudomonas sp. A39, assembly GCF_058145955.1. Taxonomy (NCBI): domain Bacteria; kingdom Pseudomonadati; phylum Pseudomonadota; class Gammaproteobacteria; order Pseudomonadales; family Pseudomonadaceae; genus Pseudomonas; species Pseudomonas sp. A39. The sequence continues at coordinate 118,837 of NZ_JBYVMD010000004.1, read as the reverse complement.
CACCGTGGTGTTCAAGCCGGCCAAGCTCGGTGTGCTGCTGATCCGCCCGTTGCTGGAGGCGTTCCGCGACAGTTTCCCGGCCGGGGTGATCAACGTGATCTACGGCAGCGGCCGCGAAACGGTCAGCGCGCTGATGGCCAGCGGCAAGATCGATATCTTTGCGTTTATCGGCACCAACAAGGCCGCCAGCGATTTGAAAAAGCTGCACCCCAAGCCGCACCGCCTACGTGCGGCGCTGGGCCTGGATGCGAAAAACCCCGGCATCGTGCTGCCTGAGGTGGACCTGGACAATGCCGTCAGTGAAGCCGTCACCGGTTCGTTGTCGTTCAATGGCCAGCGCTGCACCGCGTTGAAAATCCTGTTCGTGCATGAAGATGTCGTCGACAGTTTTATCGACAAATTCAATAAAAAAGTCGCCACGCTCAAGCCCGGCATGCCGTGGGAAGACGGTGTGGCGCTGACGCCATTGCCCGAAGCAGGCAAGGTGGATTATCTCAACAGCTTGGTAGCCGATGCCGCGCAACACGGCGCCAAGGTGGTGAATGAACACGGCGGTGAAAGTCGCGGCACGTTCTTCTACCCGGCGGTGCTGTACCCGGTGAACCCGCACATGCGCGTTTACCATGAGGAACAGTTCGGCCCGGTGGTGCCGATCGTGCCTTACCGTGACCTGGAGACCGTGATCGAGTACGTGCTGGACTCGGATTTCGGCCAGCAACTGAGCCTCTTCGGCACCAACGCCGTGGAGGTCGGGCGCCTGGTGGACGCCTTCGCGAACCAGGTCGGCCGTATCAACATCAACGCCCAGTGCCAGCGTGGCCCGGACACCTTCCCGTTCAATGGGCGCAAGAACTCGGCCGAAGGCACGTTGTCAGTGCATGACGCCTTGCGCGTGTTCTCCATCCGCACGCTGGTGGCGACCAAGTTCCAAGAGAGCAACAAGGCGCTGGTCAGCGACATCCTGCGCAACCGTGACTCAAGCTTCCTGACCACCGACTACATCTTCTGAAAACAACACACACCTGAATTTTGAGGCCACTTTAAGACCGATGAACCTGCCCTTCTTCGCCCGGCGCCTGCTGCGCCCCTTGCTCGACCCGTACCGCCGTTATCGCCATGCCAAGCTGATCCACGCCGTGCGCGTGTCCATCGGCTTGCTGGCCACCATTCTGCTGACCACCGGCATCAACCTGCCCCACGGTGAGTGGGCCTCGGTGACCATGCTGATCGTGATCGGCGGCTTGCAGCACCACGGCAATATCGGCAAGAAAGCCGTGGAGCGCGCCTACGGCACCTTGATCGGCGCCAGCGTCGGTTTGGTGCTGGTGGTGCAACAGGCTTATTTCGGCCAGCCGTTTTTGACCTACCTGTTGATGTCGGCGGTGTGCGGGTTCTTTTCGTATCACGCCATTGGCAAGGGCGGCTATATAGCGCTGCTGTCGGCAATCACCGTGTTTATCGTCGCGGGCCATGGAGACAACCCGATCTCGGACGGCCTGTGGCGCACGGTCGATATCCTGATCGGCATCGTCCTGGCCCTGGCGTTCTCCTTCGCCCTGCCGCTGTACGCCGTGTACTCCTGGCGCTACAACCTGGCCAGCGCGCTGCGCGATTGCGCCGAGATTTACAGCCGGATCATTAATGGCGAGTCAGTCACCGACGATCAACACCTGAAGCTGCTTAACCGGCTGAATGCGGCGATGTTGCAGTTGCGTTCGTTGATGCCGTCGGTGTCCAAGGAAGTGCGGATATCGATGACCGAACTGGACACGATCCAACGTCATCTGCGCATGTGCATCAGCACCCTGGAGATTCTCGGCAATACGCGCCCGGATCCGCGGGATGAACAGGCGACGGCACGGATGCAGGTGATGTTGAAGGCCGAGCACCGGCAGATCCGAGTGCAATTGGTGGGGATGGCGCGGGCCTTGAAGTCGGGGGTAACGGAGCGATTGGAGCGGCCGAGTCACGCCAGCGGTGCAGAGACTGCGCTGGACGTGCCGGTGTATAGCGCGTTGGATGGCTATCGGCTGCTGACGTTGCAGCTGGCGCAGAATGTGGATGCGATGCGCCAGCGGCTGGCCAAGAGTGCGGGTCGTTGGAAAATCTGAATCCGCTCGCCGAAATAGGAAAATTCCCAAACATTTACGGATTTCAAGGTTTTCACACTTTGCCTTACAAAGTTTTCACGTTTTATTCACATCGCGGAACGTAGGGTGAAGCCTCATCCGTTACAAACGTTGTACATCAAGCCCGCCGCCCCAGCGGGCTTTTTTTTGCCTGAAAAACCGCTCAGCGAGAAGCCTTGGCGACAGGCGCTGCGGCGTGCTCACGGATGGCGCGCTGAGTGTCCAGCACCTTGGCCAACGCATGTTCCGCTTCCGGGCTTTGCTGCGGGACGCGAATCGCCGCCGACACCAGGGTGATCAACTTGGCCATCACCTCGGCATCCGTCGCCGGACGGCCCAGGCTCATGGAGTTCATCAACAAGCGCAGCTCGGTGCCGGCCATCACGCCAGAAATGGCCTTCAGGGCAAACTGCAAACGCACCCCCAATTCATTGCGCGGCAGGTCCGGCAACGCCAGGGCGAAGGCTTCGAAGAAACGCTGGAACACCGGCTGGTAATGCACCTTGAGGTATTCCTGGATAAACGGCGACGTATCGCTGTACACCCGCCCCAGGAAACGGATGAACGAACGCCCTTCCCCGCTGGCGCTGGCCGGGTCGCTGCGCTCCAGGCCCATGGCCGGGGCGAACAGCACGCCGAGCAACGTGTCGCAATCCAGCGGCCCGTCGGACTCGGCTTCACAGCGGGCCAACAGTTCCAGGCGCTGCTCGTTGAGCGGCTCCAGACGCTGCTTCAGCAGGGTTTGCATCAGGGAATCCTTGTCCCCGAAGTGGTAGTTCACCGCCGCCAGGTTGACCTGGGCACGCTCGGTAATCTGCCGCAACAAAACCGCGTCATAGCCGTATTTGATGAAGAGAGCCTCTGTCGCATCCAGCAGTCGAGTCTTGGTGATGTTTGGAGCGCTGACTTTCTTCGCGACCATAGAAGTTCCACGTGGGAAATATTGTTTTAAAAAATAATTTGATTTTTTATACCGGTGCCGTCGCTCGAAAGCAAGTAGTGACACTGCGCCATATGATCGAAAGCCTTGGCCGACGGGTTCCCCGGAGCGAGGCAAGCGTGTTTTGATCCGCCTTCCGGCCCCCTGAAGTAAGCCTTTTCCCAAGCTGAAACGGCTCTACATCGATGGCTGGCGAAGCGGCTGGAACGCGGTTAGTATTCAAACAATATTTTAAAAACAAGAAGCAAAAAAGGTCCATGGCGCGCGCCGAGGCGACCCCCTAACTTGTTACAAGGCTTTACCAGGGGAAGAGGACGGCAGCGTCGAGACTGAAGGCGTATTCATGACAGATACCCCCGCGCACCCAGGCTTGATCTCCCTGCAAGGCATCGGCAAGCACTATCAGCTGGCCGGGCAACACCTGTCCATTCTCAATGATGTATGCCTTTGCATCGCCCGTGGCGACAGCTGCGGCATCCTCGGCGCCTCGGGTTCCGGCAAAAGTACCCTGCTCAATATCCTGGGCCTGTTGGACCTGCCCAACGGCGGCCAGTACCACTTTGCCGGCCACGACATTTTCAACGCTACCCCTGATCAGTTGGCGGCCATCCGCAACCAGCAGATCGGCTTCGTGTTCCAGAGCTTCAACCTGCTGCCACGCCTCAGTGCCCTGGATAACGTCGCCCTACCCTTGAGCTATCGCGGCGTATCGCGCCAGGAATCGGTGGAGCAGGCCCTGCGCATGCTCCAACAGGTCGGCCTGGCCGACCGCGCCCACCATCGCCCCGCCGACCTCTCCGGCGGCCAACGCCAACGCGTCGCCATTGCACGCGCGCTGGTGGGCAAGCCCTCGGTCATATTGGCCGATGAACCCACCGGCAACCTCGACAGCACCACGGCCCAGGACATCATGGACCTGCTGCTGGCCCTGAACCGCGAGCAACAAGTCACCCTGATCATCGTCACCCACGACCCGCATATTGCCGAGCGCCTGGAACGTAAGATCCTGGTACGCAATGGCGTGGTGCAAGAGGTTGGGCGCCTATGACCCCGCAGGTAGAGAGCAGCCTGCGGGTCGAACAGAGCCTCAGCCAACTGCTGCATGAAGCGTTCGTCAGCCTGCGCACCCTGGGCAAGCGCTCGATCCTGGCGCTGCTGGGTATCGTCATCGGCAGTTCATCGGTGGTGGCGTTGATCAATATCGGGCACAACGCGGCGGTGGACGCCGCGATGATTTTCAAGGACATGGGCACCGACACCCTGGTCGCCCAGTTCCCGGCCAAGAACGGCGGCACTATCACCATGCCCGCTCGCCTTGACCTGGACGCCGTGCGCCAAGCGGTACCGGGCATTACCCACATCGGCGCCCTCACCTTGTTCAGCGGGCCCATCGTGTTCCACGGCCGGACCGTCAACGCCAACTTCGTCGGCAGCACGCCGGACATCAAGGACGCGATGCGCCTGGTGGTGCAACAGGGACGTTTTCTGTCGAGCTTCGATGCCAACGAAACCTACGCCGTGATCGGTGACCCGTTGGCCGAGGCCCTGGGTTCGCCGGGCGACCCCCTGCAACTGGGCGACCGCGTGCGCATCAACGACTACCTGTTCCTGATCGTGGGCATCCTGCGCAGCCAGCCACGCGCGATGCTGATGCCGGTGCAGGCCAATGAGTCGCTGTTCATTCCTGCCGAAGGCATGCGCCGTATCTACGCCACGCCGCAGATCGGCAACGTGATCATCCGCGCCGCGCCCGGCCAGGACATGGAACGCCTTGCCCAAGAGGCCGCCGCAGCCTTGAAACCACAACTGCCCGACCACGATGTGGACATCCAGGTGCCCCAGCAAATGATCGACGGCATGACCCGGCAAAGCCGCACCTTCGCCTACCTGCTGCTGGCCCTCGGCGCGATCTCCCTGGTCGGCGGCGGCGTGGGGGTGATGAACGTGATGTTGATGAACGTCTCGGAGCGCCGTCGCGAGATCGGCATTCGCATGGCCCTCGGCGCGCGCCAGCGAGATATCCGTAACCTGTTCCTGCTTGAAGCCGTAACCCTCACCGCCGTCGGCGCCCTGTGTGGTGCGGTGCTGGGCATGACCGCTGCCTGGCTGTATGCCTGGCTGTCAGGCTGGGCGTTTGCCCTGGCCGTCGCCGCCCTCCCGCTGGGCGTGGGCAGTACGCTGCTGGTGGGGTTGTTCTTCGGCCTCTACCCGGCGATCTCGGCCTCACGGCTGCAGCCGGTGGAGGCCCTGCGCGATGAATAAGTGGCTGCTGTGGTTTGCCCTGTTCAGCCTGCAGGGCGTGGCGGCCGACGTGGTGATCAAGCCGTCGGCACCGAGCACGACGCGCAGCGGCTATGAGCGCAGCGTCTCGCTGAATGCCCAGCTCACCACCCTGACCCTGGGCGATGCGGTGTACCTGGGCCTGCGCAACAACCCGGCGATCCGCAGCGCGTACCTGCAACGGGTGGCCCAGAAATTCGACCTGCGCGTGGCCGAAGACGTGTTCAACCCCAAACTCACGCTCAACAGCGCGTACCGCAGCACCCGCGGCTCCGTCGACAATGCGCGCAATGCCAACGTGGCGCCGGCCACCAGCCTGCTCGGCGAGTACGGTACGCGCTTGAGCATGGCCTGGACCCAGCAGCTGAACACCGCCGACCGCGCCGGCCGCTACCGCAGCGACGGCCTGGACCTGGCGATCATCCAACCGCTGCTGCGTGGCGCCGGCTGGGACGCCACCACCGCGCCGCTGCGCCTGTCGCGCCTGTCGGAGCAGGCCAACCGCCTGAACCTCAAGGCCACGGTGGCGCAGACCATCAGCCAGATCATCGCCACCTACCGCGAACTGCTGCGCGCCCAGGAACAACTGAGTATCGTCCAGGACGCCCTCAAGCGGTCCGGTACCTTGCTGGAAGTGAACAAGGCATTGATCAGTGCCGGGCGCATGGCCGAGTTCGAAATCGTACAGACCGAAGCCGATATCGCCACCCAGCAACTGGGGGTGGAAGAGGCGCAAAACCAACTGGACACCAACCGCCTGTCGCTGCTGCGCCTGCTGGCCCTCGACCTGTCCACGCCGATTCGCGCCACCGAAGCCCTGGAGGCCAGGCCCATGCAGATCGACAAGCGCCAGGCGTTCAACCTGGCGCAGACCCAGCAGCCGGAATACCTCGCCGCCCTGCTTGGCAGCCAACAGGCGGACCTCAACCTGGTGATCGCCAAGGACTCCGGGCGTTGGCAGGTGGACCTGGTGGCCGGCGCCAACCAGGTACGCGACGCCTACGACAACGACACAGGCCGCTCCAACAACCGCACCTGGGACAGCTACGCTGGGGTGCAGGTGCAAATCCCCATCGGCGATATCAGCACGCGCCAGGCCGAAGTGCGCGCGCGGGTGAATGTGGAGGACCAGGAGATCCGCATCACCGATGCACGCCAGGAACTGGAACGCAGCGTCAACGATGTGGTGCGCGACCTCGGCACGCGCTGGCGCCAGTATGAAATTTCCCAGCGCGCGGTGGAGTTGTCGCGGCGCAAGATCGAGATCGAGCGGGAGAAACTCAGCGCCGGGCGCTCCACCAACTTCCAGGTGCTGAGTTTCGAGACCGACCTGCGCAACGCCGAAAATGCGCGCCTCAATGCGCTGATCGCTTATTTGAACGCCCAGACCCAGCTCGACTTGACCCTGGGCATGACGCTGGAAAGTTGGGAAATCGCCCTCAATGACTACTAATCAGAAACGCCTGCTGGGCGCTGTATTGATCGTGCTGCTGGCGGGCGCAGGTCTGGCCCTGCGCAGCCCTGCGTCCGATCCGGCGACCACCGCCGAGCACTGGCAGGAGGTGAAAGCCGACGCGCTGGTGCACCAGATCGGCCTGGTGGGCAGGATCGAACCCGACACCACCATCACCCTCACCGCGCCCTTCGACGGCAACGTACAGGCCAACCTGGTGGAACAAGGCCAGCGGGTCGAGGCCGGCCAAGTGCTGTTGCGCATGGACCCGGCGACCCTCGAAGTGCAGCTGCGTGAAGCACTCTCCACGCAGCTCAAGGCCCGGCGCACCGTGCAAGAGATGCAGGACTGGAACAACGGCCCTACCGTCAGCCGCGCGCGCCGCAGCCTGCGCACCGCCGAAATGATCGCCGGCAACACCCAGCGCAAACTCACTGAAAGCGAAAACCTGTTCAAGCGCGGCATCATCCCGCGCAATGAGCTGGACGACCTCAAGCAACAGACCCAGCAGCAACAACTGGACCTCGCTTCCGCGCGCAGCGAACTGCAACAGGCCATCGACCAGGGCAAAGGCGAATACCGCCAGATCGCCGATATGGAACTGACCAATGCCACGGTGAAATACGAGGCCCTGCACACGTTGCTCGAAGGCAAGGACATCAAGGCGCCGTTCGCCGGCATCGTGGTGCCACCGCCCGGCAATCCGTCACCCCAAGGCGGTGGCAACAACACGGCCCCGGTGCAGGCCGGCAGCAAGGTCAGCCAGGGCCAGGTGCTGTTTGGACTGGCGAATATCGAACGGCTGAAAATCGTCGCCAAGGTGTCGGAGCTGGATATCAACCAACTGCACCAGGGCCAGGCGGTTGAAGTACTGGGGGATGGGTTTGATGGCGAGCGGCTGACCGGTTCGGTGAGCGTGGTCAGTGGCTTGGCGATTGCCAGTGACAGCCAGGGCAGCGCGCAGTTTCCGGTGACGTTATCGATTCCCAAGCTCACGCCGCAGCAGTTGCAGCGGGTGCGGCTGGGGATGAGTGCGCGATTGACCATCGTGACCTACAACAATGCGCAGGCGATTGTGGTTCCGAGCCAGGCGATCCAGGCGGACAAAACCGTTGAGTACCGCGAGGCGATGGATAAGCCGGTGGAGCGGGTGAAGGTGACGACCGGGCAGTCGACGGCGCAGGGGGTTGAGGTGTTTGGGCTTAGGCCGGGTTTCGTAAAAGTCGGAAGCTGAACACGGTTCAAACTGTGGGAGCTGGCAAGCCAGCTCCCACCTTCAGATTTGTGTGAGCTTTGAGGCCAGCGCCTTGGCTTGCAGCGCTACATCCGTTACCGCCGTACTCTCCCACCACATCCCCCGCAACGGCGGCCCCATGGCGAACAACCGCTGGCTGACCTGCCCCTGCGCATCCACCACCGCCCCCGACGCATCAGCCGCAATCCCCAACGCCAGCGGCCCAGGCTGGATCAGCCCACGCTTGAGCAACTGCTGCGGGAGCGGCCGGGCCACGCGGCGCCAATCGTATTCGATGCCGCTGGAGTTGATCAGCGCTGCGCCCGACACCTGGGTCACCGCGTGCTCGCCGCGATAACGCAAGCGAATGGTCACCCCTTGCGCCGAAGGCTCCAGGCCTTTGAACGACGCCGCCCGGATCCGCAACCGCCCTTCCTCATGCAAGCGCGCCACCAACTGCGCGCTCAACGGCGGCGAGCGGTGGTGATGGCTCTCCCACCACGGCCGCACATGCCTCACGAACTGGCGTTTCTCGCCCTCGCTGGCCTGGCTCCATAGACGGCCGATGTGCGCACGCACGGTGTCCAGCGGTGCTTGCCAATCGATGCCCTGCGCGTGCGCAATAGCGCATTGCCGACGCACCTCACGCAGCAATTGCCGGGGGCTGCGCAGGCGGTGATCCTCGCCGAGGAAATCCACCCAACTCGGCGGTTGCCGGCGCACATGGGGCAGCAGGCCGTGGCGCGAGAAAATTTCGATTGGCCCGCGATGCCCGGCCTGCTCGAGGGAAACCACGGCGTCGACCATGGTCAGCCCGGAACCGATGATCAGCACCGTCGCTTGCGGGTCAATCTCGGTCATCGCGCTCACATCCCAGGGGTCCACCGCCGCCGCGTTCAACCCGCTGGACTCGGTCTGTGGCGTACGCGCCGCCGGGAACATGCCGGTGGCCAGTACCGCGAACGCGCCGCGCAGTTGCTGGCCGTTGTCGAGGGTCAGCAGCGTTGAGGCTTCCTCCACGCGCAGGTCGACCACTTCACCGCGCACATGTTCGACGCTGGACGCTGACTGCGCCTTCGCCTCGGCCAAGCGTTGCTGGGCGTACACGCCGAAAATCCCGCGCGGCGGGAACAGTTCGCTGATCGGTACGTGCTGCTGATCCGACTCAGGCCAGCCGCCAGCGCCGATAAAATCGGTCAGCCATTCGGTCAGGTCGTCGGCATTGTCCGGGTCGACACTCATGCGCGCCGCATTGCCGTTCAGGGTGTGGCCCAGTTCGACGGCGCTGTAGGCCTCGCCCCGGCCGAGTTCCGCGCGCGGCTCGATCACCAGGATCTGGCGCTGGCCAGGCAGGCGCAACAGTTGCACGGCCAGCATCGTGCCGCTCAGGCCGCCGCCGATGATCAGTACATCAGCGTTGCGGATGGATTCAGTCATGCGGAGTCGCCCTTACTGTTTGCCCAGATAAATGTCATGCAAGTCGCCCCGCGCCAGCAGTTCAGCGGCGCTGCCACTCAAGGCCACGCGGCCAGTATCCAATACGTAGCCGTGGGACGCATAGTTCAGCGCGACGTTGATGTTCTGCTCGGCGATCAGGAAGCTCACCTGCTGCTCACGGTTGAGCTGCGCGATGATCGCGAAGATCTCCTGCACGATCATAGGCGCCAATCCCATGGACGGCTCGTCGAGCAGTACCAGCGTAGGACGGGTCATCAACGCCCGACCGATGGCGACCATCTGCTGCTCGCCGCCGGAGGTGAGGCCGGCGCGGGTGTGGCGCTTGGTCTTGAGCCGTGGGAACCAGGCGTAGATGCGCTCCAGGTCGTGCGCCATGTCCTTGCGGCTCAGGCGCCGCACGAAGCCGCCGCTGCGCAGGTTGTCTTCCACGCTCAACTGGCCGAACACATGGCGGCCTTCCAGCACGTGGACCATGCCCTGGCGCACGCGCTGGCTGGGGTCGATGCCGGCCAGGTCGGCGCCGGCGTATTCGATCGTGCCCCGGCTGACCTCGGCCCGCTCGGCACGCACCAACCCGGAGATGGCCTTGAGCGTGGTGCTCTTGCCGGCGCCATTGGCACCGAGCAAGGCGACGATGGCGCCCTTGGGCACGCTCAGCGACACCCCGGCGACCGCAAGGATGGCACCGTCGTAGATCACTTCAATATCGTTGACCGTCAGCAGCGACGGGCGTGTGGTGTCGGTGGCGGGCTGGCTCATGGTTTATTCATCCCCGGTGCAGGTACGTGGCGTCAGGCCTTTTTCCTTGGCGAACGCTGCCGACTTTTCATCGATCAGCGGGCGCAACAGGGCGCGGTCGGCGGCGATCCAGTCGCTGATCAGCGTCCATTGAGCGCCGTCCCACTGCTGCACGCGCGCCGAGCCGCCGCCTTCGTGGTCGCGGCACGACAGCTTGAGGTTCTGCATCAGGCCCAGGTAACCCATGTCCTTCAAGCGCGCATCGTCGATGTTCAAGTGCTCCAGGCCCCAGCGGCCTTCTTCGCCATTAAGCGGGCGCTTGCCGAACTTGGCCTGGCCGGTGCGGATCGCTTCCACCGCCACGGCGGCGTTCACCAGGCCGGAGTTGTAGTAGACGCTGCCGAAGTTCTTCAGGTCCTTCAGGTCACTGTGGCCTTTGTCGAGGATGTAGCGCTTGAGGCGCTTGTGGATCTCAAAGTCGGCACCTGCTGGGTACGGCGTGAGCGCCAGGTAGCCTTTGGCGGCGGCACCGGCGGGCAATACGTCTTCGCTGGAGCTGGCCCAGATATCGCCGATGATGTGGTCCGCCGGGAAGCCGAAGCGCGCGGCGGTCTTCACCGCGACCGGCGTGGACACGCCCCAGGTGCGCAGGAACACCCAGTCCGGGTTGGCCTGGCGCACCTGGCGCCATTGCGCAGATTGTTCGTTGCCAGGGTCGGCGATCGGAATCTGGATGTTTTCGAAGCCGTATTTTTCGGCGAGCAGTTTCAACGGGCCGAGGGTTTCACGACCGTAGGCCGAGTCGTGGTAGACCGTGGCGATCTTCTTGCCCTTGAGTTTGTCGAAACCGCCTTCGCGCTGCGCGATGTAGTTCACCAGCGTCGACGCCTCGCTGTAGAAGGTCAGCATCACTGGGAAATTGTAGGGGAACACCGTGCCGTCGGTGGCTTCGGTGCGGCCGTAGCCGAGGGTGATCAGCGGGATCTTGTCGACTTCCGCCCGCTCGCTCAGCGCGTACGCCGCCGGGGCGCCGTTGGGCTGGTACACCGCGACCGGGGCGCCATCCAGGCCATTCTTGAAGCGCTCGTAGCACTCGATGCCCTTCTCCGCCGTCCATTCGGTCTCGCATTCCTGCCACACCAGTTTGACGCCGTTGATGCCGCCTTCGACCTCGTTGATGTAACGCAGGTAATCGATCATCCCGGCCCACACCTGCACGCCACTGGACGCATAGGCACCGACACGGTAAGTCGCGAGGGGAAAGAATTGCTGGTCGGGCGAGGCCACCGCCTGAGGCACAGCACCGGCCAGGGCAGCCAGCGCGAAGGCGGCGCCGGCCAGGGAACGTTTCAAGGATGCACGCATTTGGGTTCTCTTAGTCAGTCAGAAACGTAGGGGCCATTGACGCAGCCGATCGCGAAGGTTGTGCAACAGGCGAATCAAGCCCTCGGGTTCCTTGATCAGGAACACGATGATCAACACGCCAAAAATGATTTTCTGCAGGTTCTGCAACTGCCCCGCATCCACCGCGCCACCAAACAGCGCCTGCCCGGCGTGGCTGAGAAAGATCGGCAGCAGGCTGATAAAGGCCGCGCCGACAAAGTTGCCGGCGATACTGCCCATGCCGCCGATAATGATGATGAACAGGATCTGGAACGAACGATTGATATCGAAGCTGCTGGCGCTGGCCGTTCCCAGGTAGGCAAAGGCCCACAGCGCGCCGGCGATGCCCAGGTAGAACGAGCTGACCGCGAACGCCAGGCGTTTGTAGCGCACCACCGGAATGCCGACCACGGCGGCGGCGGTGTCCATGTCGCGGATCGCCATCCAGTTGCGCCCGACCTGGCTGCGCACCAGGTTGATCGCGGTCCAGGTCAGCAGCAGCACGGTGACCAGGGTCAGCAGGTAGCGGCCCAACGGCGTGTTGAGGTCGTGACCGAACAGCGCCAGCTTCGGCGCGGAGATAGTCCCGGACGAACCGTAGTTGTAGAACCACGGAAATTTGACGAACAGCCACTCCAGGAAAAACTGTGCGGCCAGGGTGGTGACCATCAGGTAGAAGCCCTTGATCCGCGAACTGGGCAGGCCGAACAGCAGGCCGACCAAGGCGCTGATGACCCCACCGCCGAGCAGCGCCACCGGCAAACCCAATTCAGGCAGGCGTAACAGAAATCCATAGGTGGCAAACGCGCCGACGGCCATGAAGCCGGCCGCCCCCACCGATGTCTGTCCGGTGTAGCCGGTGAGCAGGTTAAGGCCCAGCCCGGCCAGCGACAGCACCAGGAACGGGATCAGGATCGCATTCAGCCAATAGTCATTGCCCCACAGCGGCACCGCGATAAAGGCCAGCGCCAACAGGCCGATCAGGGCCCACGGGATGCGCCGCTGAATCAGCAGCAACGGCGCGGTTTCTTGCGCAAGGGGGATCGACATGGTTTCAGACTCGCTCGATGGCGCGCTCGCCGAACAGGCCGGCGGGACGGATATACAGGAAGGCCAGGGCCAATACGTAGGCGAACCACGGCGTGATACCGCCGCCGATCAACGGGCCGATGTACACCTCGGCGAGGTTCTCCGCCGCGCCGACAATCAGCCCGCCGACAATCGCCCCGCCAATCGAGGTAAAGCCGCCGATAATCAACACCGGCAAGGCCTTGAGCACCACCAGCGACAACGAGAATTGCACGCCTTGACGCGCGCCCCACAGCAGCCCGGCCACCAGCCCGACGATCCCGGCCACCGCCCAGACAATCTGCCAGATGCGGTTGAGGTTGATGCCGATGGACAGCGCCGCCGTGGTGTCATCCGCTACCGCGCGCAGCGACACGCCGATGCGGGTCTTGTTGAACAGCAACGCCAGCACTGTCACCAGCACCACGGCGGCGGCGGCAGCGATCAGGTCGAACTGGCTGAGCATCAGCGGGCCGACGAACAGCGGCACGTCGTCGATACCCAGGTCGAGGGCGCGCACCTGAGCGCCCATCAGTCCCTGGGCCAGGCCTTCGATAATGAACGACAGGCCCAGCGTCGCCATGAACAAGGTGATCTGCGAACGGTTCACCAACGGCCTCAAGACCAGGCGCTCGATGAACAAGGCGCCGACGATCATTACGATCACCGTCAGCAGCAGTGCCAGGGCAAACGGCACGCCCTGATCATGCAGGCTGACAAAGGTCAGCGCGGCGAACAGCAGCATCGAGCCCTGGGCGAAATTGAACACGCCACTGGCCTTGTAGATCAGCACGAAGCCGATGGCGACCAGCGAGTACATGGTGCCGGCGAGCAGGCCGCCGAGCAGGGTTTCAAAGAAGAACGTCATCCGTTTACCACTCCCAGGTAGGCCGCGATCACCTCGGGATTGGCCTGCACATCGGCAGGCGTGCCGTCACCGACCTTGCGCCCGTAATCAAGCACCACCACGTGGTCGGACAGGCCCATCACCACGCCCATGTCGTGTTCGATCAACACCACGGTGGTGCCGAGGTCGCGGTTTACGTCGGCGACGAAGCGCGCCATTTCCTGCTTTTCTTCGGCGTTCATGCCGGCCATGGGCTCATCCAGCAACAACAAGCTCGGCCCTGCGATCAACGCCCGGCCGAGTTCCACGCGTTTTTGCAGGCCGTAGGAAAGGTTGCCCACCAACACATCCCGGTGAGCTTGCAGTTCAAGGAATTCGAGAATGCCCTGGGCCCGCAGCCGGAACGCTTCGGCTTCGCGGCGTGCGCGGGGTAAGCCGAGGGCCTGTTCGATAAAATTGCTGCGCATGTGCCGTGACAGGCCGGTGAGAATGTTGTCGAGCACGCTCATCTTTTTGAACAGCGCGTTGTTCTGGAAGGTGCGACCAATGCCACGACGCGCAGCCCCCAAGGGGTCGATGCGGTGGAAGTGTTGGTCTTCGAAGACAATCTCGCCGGCATCGAAGCGATACACACCATTGAGCACGTTGAGCAGCGAACTTTTACCTGCGCCATTCGGCCCGATCAGCGCGCAGATTTCGCCGCGCGCCACCTCGAAGGACAAGGCATTGATCGCTTTGACGCCCTTGAACGACAGCGAGATATCCCGCACCTGCAAAATGGCCTGGCTCATGCGATGTCCCGTGTGAACTCAGCCAGCCAGGTCGGTTCGGCCGTCGGTTTAAGCGGTTGCCAGATGTAGGCCAGGCGTTGGAAACCCAGCAGTTTGCGCACGCGGTTTTTCAGCAGGCGACGCACGCCGCTCTGCGGGTGGGCGATGGCCCAGTCGCACAAACGTCGGCGCCAGGTGCCGTGAGGCGCCAGGCGGCTTTCGATCTCATCGGCCAGATGCTGCAAACGCACGGGCGACAACAGCAGGCCGGTGGGGGCGACTTCGCTGCGATCGCGCCGCGCCGAGGCCAGGCTTTCCGGGAAGGCCAGGCCGTGACCGCTGTTCAGCCATTGCTCCAGCACCACCGCGAGACCGCCCTGCCAGTGGGTGCCCTCTTCGCTCCACAACGCGGTTTCGCCCGTGGGCTGCCACCAGCGTGCGAGGTGTTGCGCGGGGTCCAGCGGGCCGAGTAATTGGGCGAAATCCAGTAGATTCGCTGACTGCCAATCCCGTACGTGCTGGCGGCCTTGCACATAAGAGTGAGTGGGGCGGATGCGCCACAGGTGGTGCTGGAGCGCCTCGGGATCCAGGTCATCGGCCAGGGTCAAGACCTGTCCACCGATGGCGTGCGCCGCCAGCGCCAGCAGCAACAGGTTCGGTTCAAACGCACCGCTGAGGGCCAGCCGCGACTGCTCGCTGAAACCCTGATGGCGTAACCCGTCGGCCAGGCGCTCCACATCGCGCAAGGCGTCGATCCAGCGCCACGCATACCACTGCCCCTGGCGCTTGTGGCGCAGGGCGGTGTGCAGCGGCGTGATCTGCGCCCAGTGGCGCAACTGTTCCAGCGCCTTGGGCAGGTTGCCGAGCAGTTCGGCGGGCCATTCCAGGGCCAGTGGGCGTTTGAGTGCGTGCACGCTCATAGGGACTTGCTCCTATTGAAGTGTTAAGCGTGCGGTGGTCCGCTGGCTGGATTATTTGGATCAACACCGATCTACTGTGGGAGGGGGCTTGCCCCCGATGGCGGTGTGTCAGTCACAAGTGCCTTGACTGGACTGCCGCTATCGGGGGCAAGTCGAATCGTCGCACCGCCCCTCCCACATTGGTTATGTGCGCGTCAGATAAATTGCGGTAACCGGCACCAGGGTGGTTGGAGGCCAACCTTGCACCGTCGCCAAACAACTTCTCGCGCAACGTACCCTGGGCGTATTCGGTCTTGTACACGCCACGCTTCTGCAACTCCGGCACCAACAGGTCCACGGCGTCGATGAAGGTTTCATGGGTCAGCGCGTAGGCCAGGTTGAAGCCGTCGACATCGGTCTCTTCGACCCATTCCTGCAACAGGTCCGCCACGGTTTCCGGGCCGCCGACAAACAAGGGGCCGAAGCCGCCGATGCCGACCCAATCGGCCAGTTCGTTTGGGGTCCAGACCTTGTTCGGGTCCGCCGTGGAGAAGGCTTCCACCGCCGACTGGATGGCGTTGGTGTGCACGTGCTTGAGCGGTTCATCCGGTTTGAACTGGCTGAAATCGATGCCGGTCCAGCCGGAGATCAGCGCCATTGCGCCTTCGTAGCTGACGTAGGATTTGTATTCGTCAAACTTGGCTTTGGCCTTGGCATCGGTCTCGCCGACGATCACCGTCTGCAAGTTGAAGATCAGGATCTTCTTCGGATCGCGCCCGGCTTCGGCGGCACGGCGGCGGATGTCGGCGACGGTCTTTTTCAGCAGCACCTTGGACGGCGCGGCAACGAACACGCACTCGGCCTGCTCGGCCGCAAACTGCTTGCCACGGCTGGACGCACCGGCTTGGTAGAGCACCGGCGTGCGCTGCGGCGACGGCTCGCACAGATGAATGCCGGGCACCTGGAAGTGTTTGCCGACGTGGCGGATCTCGTGGATCTTGCTCGGGTCGCTGAAAATCCGGCGCTCGCGGTCGCGCAATACCGCGCCCTCCTCCCAACTGCCCTCCCAGAGTTTGTAGCAGACCTCCAGGTATTCCTCGGCGTAGTCGTAGCGCGCGTCGTGTTCGGTCTGGGCTTTCTGGCCAAGGTTCTTGGCGCCGCTTTCCAGGTAGGAGGTGACGATGTTCCAGCCGATGCGGCCCTTGGTCAGGTGGTCGAGGGTGGAGAGTCGGCGGGCGAACGGGTACGGATGTTCGAAGGACAACGACGCCGTCAGGCCAAAACCCAGGTGCTCGGTAACCAAGGCCATCGGCGCGATCAACGACAGCGGGTCATTGACCGGCACTTGGGTCGCCTGGCGAATCGCCGCCTCGCCATTGCCGTTGTAGACGTCATAGATGCCCAGCACATCGGCGATAAACAGGCCATCAAACTTGCCGCGCTCAAGGATTTTGGCGAGGTCTGTCCAGTATTCCAGGTCCTTGTACTGCCACGAACGGTCACGCGGATGCGCCCACAGGCCCGGGGATTGGTGGCCGACACAGTTCATGTCGAAGGCGTTCAAACGGATTTCACGGGACATCAAAGCACTCCGTTGAGGTGGTAGTTACCGACAACCTGGTATTTCCAGCGCAGGGGGTCATCGAGGGTCGGCGGCAGTGCGGTGCGTTGGCCGGTGAGTTCGAATTCGGCGTTGCTGGCAGCGATCAAGGCTTCGGCGGCCGCGATCTGCGCTTCGGTCGCAGCGACTGGGCTGGGATGGGTTTCGGCGCGTTCAAGCAAGGCGGCGGCCACGTCGACGCGGATCTGCAGATCGCCGAAGCGGCTGATCACATAGGGGTCATCGCTTTTCTCGACATGGCGGCGGGTGCTGTCCAACAGTTGGCGCGCAAGCTTCAGTGTGGTCATGGAATGCGGCTCCTCAGTTCCAGGCGTGGCGCGCGGGCTTCACGCCGTTAAGCACGAAATTGCCGATCAGGTGGTATTTCCAGCGGGCCGGGTCGTGCAGGGTGTGGGTACGCGCGTTGCGCCAGAAGCGATCAAGGTTATGTTTGCCGGTGACCGAGCGCGTGCCGGCCAGTTCGAAGAGTTTGCTGCTGGCGAGCAAGGCGGTTTCAGCCGAGAGGACTTTGGCCTGGGCAACCACCAGCGAGGCGTGGGCGACGGTGTCTTCGCTGGGCTCGGCGAGGGCGCGATCAACCGCCAAACCTGCTTTGGCGAGGATGGCTTCGGTGCCGTGGACGCGCCATTCCAGGTCGCCGATGGCGGCGATGGTGAAGGGGTCTTGCCAGCCGTGCTCCTGCTGGCTGTCGATCCACGGTCGCGCCTGGCGGGCGTAGATCTTCGCCTGTTCGAGGGCACCGAGGGCGATACCGGTGTCGACGGCGGCCTGGATGATCTGCGAGATCGGGCCGTTGGCGGTGGGTTGGTCGAAGACTTGATGGGCGGGGATCACCGCTGTCAAGGGCACCGTTACCCCGTCGAGGGTCACGCCGCCGCTGGCGGTGGTGCGCTGGCCGAAGCCGTCCCAGCTGTCGATCACGCTAAGGCCCGGCGCATCGCGTTCGACAAAGGCGATAAACGCCTGGCCGTGTTCGTTGTTGCCGACCGTAGGCACGATGTGGGCGAACAGCGCGCCGGTGCAGTAGAACTTCTCGCCGTTGATGTGCGCGGTGTCGCCGTGGACGCGAATCTGGGTATCGAAGGTGCCGGCATTTTTGCTCTTGGCTTCGGAGAAGGCATTGCCGAAACGGTAGCCGGCCAGCACCTTGCCGAAGTAATGACGTTTTTGTTCCTCGGTCGCGGTTTGCAGCAGGATGTCCACCACGCCCAAGTGGTTCTGCGGGATCTGCCCCAGGGACGGGTCGGCGGCGGAGATCAGCTTGATGACCTCAGCGACCGTCACATAGGACACTCCAGCGCCGCCGTACTCTTTGGGAATGGTGATGCCCCACAGGCCGCTGGCAGAGAACGCTTCGAGTTCGGCGAAAGGCAGGATCCGATCACGGTCGCGCGCGCTGGCGTCGACGGCAAAACGTGCGGCCAGGCGCGTGGCGACCTCGATGGCTTCCGCGTCCGAGCGGATGATATGGGCAGGGTGTTGAGGGTGGGCTGACATGGGCCGACTCCAGGCTCCGTGGGGATGACCTGGGTGATTGCAGGAGTCGTGCCTGAAAGTAATTACCAATAAAATCAGCGGGTTGGTGAGAGTACGAGGCGCTTATTGCTCGCGCTAATCAGCAAAATGTTCAAGCACTGTTGCGCTACGAACACTTTTAGCCACTCACCCTCCTGCCAACTCAATCGACACAGGCTTCAATACTCACGGCTAATTAATTTGAGTATTAAAGCCTCACAACGTCGACTTAAACTTAAGGGCGATCTATCACGGTATATACACTTTGATGAGAAACACCAATTACCTCGTCATTCTCGCGAACGCTATAATCGGCTGTGACTTGCTCGGCATCGAAGACAATATGAAAACGCACTTTGACCTCATACTGGGGCTTCAACTCTAGAATTTTAAAACTAGCAAATGCAATTCCATTACCGCGTATCCCCCAGGAAACTTCTTGTCCGAGCGTAATACCGGGATAACTAGGGAAGATAATCTCGGCAGTACCGCCGGTCACTTCGGGGTACTTCAATACATTCCCGTGGGACGGCGTAATCTTCGGCTGGGGAAGCAGATTCTTGCTTGAGACATGTTTTGGGTTCATTCGTTTTCACTCCATGAAGTCATGACAACTACCCAACGTCACTGACTGAGTAGTATCGTCCACCCTAGCACCCGTCCCTTTTGAACATAAGCTGTCAACCTGCACAGTTGACAAACAGCAAAAACATGCTAACTACAACACCACATTCCTTACAAATCTTGCCGCCACCTTGCCTCCGTTGTAATAAGAGTGGGGCTGGTGGCTGGCAAACATAAAAAACTCACCGGCATCAATAGTGTTTTCCTTGTCGCCTATCACCAAGGTCAAACTGCCCTCAAAGACGAACAACTGCTCGCTCCAACCCTCTTGGTCTGGGTCCGGGCAGTACCGATCACCGGGTTCAAGGCGCCACTCCCAGAGTTCGACTTCACGCCGCGCCGTGGCCTTGGCCAACAACACCGCCTTACTCCCAACAATTTCCCCCGCCCAAGCCAATTCGTTGATGCGACTGTGGTCGCGCACCTCCGGCGCCTGGATGAGGTCGCTGAAGGCCACGTTTAACGCTTCGGCCACCCGGTCGAGGGTGGACAGGCTGACGTTCTTTTCGCCCGCTTCGATGGCCACCAGCATGCGCCGGCTAACCCCGGACTTTTCCGAGAGCGCGGTCTGGCTCAGGTCGGCGGCGTGGCGCAGGCGACGGACGTTCTGGCTGACGTGCTGCAGGACCGAAGCCCGATGTGGATTTTCTTTGTGCACTATATTGCTCAATGGGTGGGTGTGCGCAGTATACTGCCCAGCGTGCGGCGCATTGTGCGGTCCGTGCCTTTCCCTTGCAAGACCGAGCCGCCATGACCACCCCAAACGTCTCCCCTCGTTTCAACCGTTTCAGCAAAGCCGAATGCATCCTGGTGGTGATCACCATGATCTGGGGCGGCACGTTTTTGCTGGTGCAGCACGCGATGACCGTCAGTGGGCCGATGTTTTTCGTCGGCCTGCGCTTTGCGGCAGCGGCGATCGTGGTGGGGTTCTTTTCCTTGCGCACCCTGCGCGACCTGACGCTGTTCGAGTTGAAGGCGGGGGTGTTTATCGGTGTGGCAATCATGTTTGGCTACGGTTTGCAGACCATTGGCTTGCAGACGATCTTGAGCAGCCAGTCGGCGTTTATCACGGCTTTATATGTGCCGTTCGTGCCGCTACTGCAATGGCTGGTGCTTGGGCGTCGTCCGGGCTTGATGCCGAGCATTGGCATCATGCTGGCGTTTGCCGGGTTGATGCTGCTGACCGGGCCGGCGGGCGCTTCGCTGAACTTCAGCGCCGGCGAAATCGCCACGTTGATTGGCGCGGTGGCGATTGCGGCGGAGATCATCCTGATCAGCGCGTTTGCCGGGCAGGTGGATGTGCGCCGGGTGACCGTGGTGCAACTGGCCACGGCGTCGCTGTTGTCGTTCCTGATGGTGGTGCCGATGGGCGAGGCGTTGCCGGGGTTTTCGTGGCTGCTGCTGTTCAGTGCGGTGGGCCTGGGCTTGACCAGTGCGGTGATCCAGGTGGCGATGAACTGGGCGCAGCAAAGTGTTTCGCCGACCCGGGCCACGTTGATCTATGCCGGTGAGCCGGTATGGGCAGGCGTGGTGGGGCGGATTGCCGGGGAGCGCTTCCCGCCGATTGCGATGGTGGGGGCGGCGTTGATTGTGGTGGCGGTGATTGTCAGTGAAATGAAGACTAAGGGGCAGAAGGCGCTGGCGTTGGAAGAAGAGCTGGAGCAAGAGCGTCAGAACTGAGGTGCCGGTTGTGGGGCGGCTGCGCAGCCCAGCGGGAGCAAGCTCCCTCGCCACAGGGTCCTAAACACTGCCAAATGGGATTATTCGACCTATCTTGTAGGATCCTGCCACATCTTGCCGTTTGGTGATCGTGAAAGCGGCACGTATGATGCATCCCAAACTCCCGCAGATTAGAAGCCTATGTCCCTGATAGTTCTACTGCTTCTGCCTTTTATTGGCAGCTGTCTGGCGGCCTTGCTGCCGCACAATGCACGTAACACCGAATCCCTGCTGGCCGGCCTTGTGGCCCTGGTCGGCACTATTCAAGTCGCCCTGCTCTACCCCCAGATCGCCCACGGTGGCGTGATCCGCGAAGAATTCATATGGTTGCCCAGCCTCGGGCTGAACTTCGTGTTGCGCATGGACGGGTTTGCCTGGCTGTTCTCGATGCTGGTGCTCGGCATCGGTTCGCTGGTGGCGTTGTATGCGCGTTACTACATGTCGCCGGATGATCCGGTGCCGCGATTCTTCGCGTTTTTCCTGGCCTTTATGGGCGCCATGCTCGGCCTGGTGATCTCCGGCAACCTCATCCAGATCGTGTTCTTCTGGGAACTGACCAGCCTGTTCTCGTTCCTGCTGATCGGCTATTGGCACCACCGCGCCGACGCGCGCCGCGGTGCGTACATGGCGTTGATGGTCACCGGCGCCGGCGGCTTGTGCCTGCTGGCGGGCGTGATGCTGCTGGGGCACATCGTCGGCAGCTATGACCTCGACCAGGTGCTGGCGGCGGGCGATCAGATTCGCGCGCACTCGCTGTACCCGGTCATGCTGGCCCTGGTGCTGATAGGCGCCTTGAGCAAAAGCGCGCAATTCCCCTTCCACTTCTGGCTGCCACATGCGATGGCGGCCCCCACGCCGGTGTCGGCGTACCTGCATTCGGCAACGATGGTGAAGGCCGGCGTGTTCCTGCTGGCCCGCCTGTGGCCGTCGCTGTCGGGCAGCGAAGAATGGTTCTGGATCGTCGGCGGTGCCGGCGCCCTCACCCTACTCCTCGGCGCGTACTGCGCCATGTTCCAAAATGATCTGAAGGGCCTGCTGGCCTATTCCACCATCAGCCACCTCGGGCTGATCACCTTGCTGCTGGGCCTCAACAGCCCGCTGGCCGCCGTCGCGGCGGTGTTCCATATCCTCAACCACGCCACCTTCAAAGCCTCGCTGTTCATGGCCGCGGGCATCATCGACCACGAAAGCGGCACGCGGGACATCCGCAAGCTCAGCGGGCTGGTCAAGCTGATCCCGTTTACCGCGACCCTGGCGATGGTGGCCAGTGCGTCCATGGCGGGCGTGCCGTTGCTCAACGGCTTCCTGTCCAAAGAGATGTTCTTTGCCGAGACCGTGTTCATCACCTCGACGGCCTGGGTGGAGTTCGCCCTGCCGTTGATCGCGACCATTGCCGGGACATTCAGCGTGGCCTATGCGCTGCGTTTCACCGTGGACGTGTTCTTCGGCCCGCCGGCGACCAACCTGCCGCACACGCCCCACGAACCACCGCGCTGGATGCGCGCACCGGTTGAGTTGCTGGTGTTCACGTGCCTGCTGGTAGGGATTTTCCCGGCCCAGGTGGTCGGCTCGATCCTTGCCGCCGCTGCGCTGCCGGTGGTGGGCGGCGTGCTGCCGGAGTACAGCCTGGCGATCTGGCACGGCTGGAACGCGCCGATGATCATGAGCCTGGTGGCCATGTCCGGCGGCGTGGTGCTGTACCTGCTGCTGCGCAAGCAACTCAAGCTGGGGCGCTTCAAGTACCCGCCGATCATCAGCTATTTCAACGGCAAGCGTGGTTTCGAGCGCAGCTTGGTGGTGATGATGCGCGGCGTGCGCAGGATCGAGAAACGCATCAGTACCAAGCGCCTGCAGACTCAGTTGTTCCTGCTGGTGCTGGTGGCGGTGATCGGCGGCATGATCCCGATGCTCAACAGTGGCTTGAGCTGGGGCGACCGCCCGAAAATCCCGGGGTCGATCGTGTTCGTCACCCTGTGGGTGCTGGCGATCGCCTGCGCCCTTGGCGCCGCCTGGCAAGCCAAGTACCACCGGCTGGCGGCCCTGACCATGGTCAGCGTGTGCGGCCTGATGACCTGCATCACCTTTGTGTGGTTCTCGGCGCCGGACCTGGCGTTGACGCAGTTGGTGGTCGAAGTGGTGACCACCGTGCTGATCCTGCTGGGCCTGCGCTGGCTGCCGCGGCGGATCGAGGAGGTCTCGCCGCTGCCGAACACCTTGCGCAAGGCGCGGATTCGCCGGGTGCGCGACTTCCTGCTGTCCACCGTAGTGGGCGGCGGCATGGCGCTGTTGTCCTACGCGATGTTGACGCGCCAGACCCCCAACGATATCTCTTCGTTCTACCTCAGCCGTGCCCTGCCCGAAGGCGGCGGCAGCAATGTGGTGAACGTGATGCTCGTCGACTTCCGGGGCTTTGATACCCTCGGCGAAATCACCGTGCTCGGCGCCGTGGCGCTGACGGTGTACGCCCTGCTGCGCCGCTTCCGCCCTTCCAAGGAAAGCATGCAACTGCCCGCGCAACAGCGCCAGTTGGCGCCGGACGTGGCCACCGACCTGGTCAACCCACGCCAGGCCAGCGACACCGCGCTGGGCTTCATGATGGTGCCGGCGGTGCTGGTGCGTCTGCTGCTGCCGATTGCGCTGGTGGTGTCGTTCTACCTGTTCATGCGCGGCCACAACCAACCGGGCGGCGGGTTTGTCGCCGGGCTGGTGATGTCGGTCGCGTTTATCCTGCAATACATGGTCGCCGGCACCCAATGGGTCGAGGCACAGATGAGCCTGCGGCCGATGCGCTGGATGGGCTTCGGGCTGTTCTCCGCGACCCTGACCGGGCTTGGCGCCTTGTTTGCCGGCTACCCGTTCCTCACCACCCACACCTGGCATTTCAGCCTGCCGGTGCTCGGCGACATTCATGTCGCCAGCGCGCTGTTCTTCGACGTCGGCGTGTACGCCATGGTCGTCGGCTCGACGCTGCTGATGCTCACCGCCCTCGGTCACCAGTCCGTGCGGGCCCATAAACCGAGCAACCAGGCCAAAGTGGTTGCCGCTACGGAAGGAGCCGCCTGATGGAAGAAGTCATTGCAATTGCCATTGGCGTCCTGGCCGCCTCCGGGGTCTGGCTGATCCTGCGGCCACGGACGTTCCAGGTGGTGATGGGCCTGTGCCTGCTGTCGTACGGGGTCAACCTGTTCATTTTCAGCATGGGCAGCCTGTTTATCGGCAAGGAGCCGATCATCAAGGACGGTGTGCCGCAAGACCTGCTCCACTACACCGACCCGCTGCCCCAGGCGCTGGTGCTCACGGCCATCGTGATCAGCTTCGCCATGACCGCCTTGTTCCTGGTGGTGTTGCTGGCCTCACGGGGCCTGACCGGCACTGACCATGTGGACGGCCGGGAGCCCAAGGAATGACGTGGATGAATCAACTGATCGTCGCGCCGATCCTGCTGCCGTTGCTCACCGCCGCCTTGATGCTGATGCTCGGCGAGAAGCATCGGCCGCTGAAAGCGCGCATCAACCTGTTCTCGAGCATGATCGGCCTGGGCATCGCCATTCTGCTGCTGTACTGGACGCAAAAAGGCGGCCCCGGCTCGATCGGCGTGTACCTGCCGGGCAACTGGCAGGTGCCGTTCGGCATTGTGCTGGTGGTGGACCAACTATCAGCCTTGATGCTGGTGCTCACCGGGATCATCGGCGTGAGCGCGCTGCTGTTCGCCATGGCCCGCTGGGACCGTGCCGGCACCAGCTTCCATGCGCTGTTCCAGATCCAGATGATGGGCCTCTACGGCGCCTTCCTCACGGCCGACCTGTTTAACCTGTTCGTGTTCTTCGAGGTGCTGCTGGCGGCGTCCTATGGCTTGATGCTGCACGGTTCCGGCCGTGCGCGGGTGTCATCGGGGCTGCATTACATCGCGATCAACCTGCTGGCCTCGTCACTGTTCCTGATTGGTGCGGCGATGATCTATGGCGTCACCGGCACGCTGAACTTTGCCGACCTGGCGCTGAAGATCCCGCTGGTGCCGGAAGCCGATCGCGGCCTGCTGCACGCGGGTGCGGCGATCCTTGCGACGGCGTTCCTGGCGAAAGCCGGCATGTGGCCGCTGAACTTCTGGCTGGCCCCCGCCTACTCATCGGCCAGCGCGCCGGTGGCGGCGATGTTTGCGATCATGACCAAGGTCGGCGTGTACACCGTGCTGCGCCTGTGGACCCTGTTGTTCTCCGGCCAGGCCGGTGCGTCGGCACTGTTTGGCGGCGATTGGCTGGTGTATGGCGGCATGGCCACCATTGTCTGCGCCGGTCTGGCGATGGTGGCGGCGCAGCGCCTGGAGCGCATGGCCAGCTTGAGCATCCTGGTCTCGGCCGGGATCCTGCTGTCGTCGGTGGGCTTCGCCCAGCCGAGCCTCACCGCCGGCGCGCTGTTCTATCTGGTCAGTTCCACCTTGGCCTTGAGCGCGCTGTTCCTGCTGGCCGAATTGATCGAGCGTTCGCGCTCGGCCAACGACCTGCCGCTGGATGAAGAGATCGATGCGCTGCCCAAGGCCATGGAGTCCCTGCATCCGCGCCCTGGCGTCAACCTCGATGACGAACAGAAAGCCGTGGTCGGCCAGGTGATTCCCTGGACCATGGCCTTCCTGGGCTTGAGTTTTGTCGCCTGCGCCCTGCTGATTATCGGCATGCCGCCGTTGTCCGGGTTTATCGGCAAGCTCAGCCTGTTGAGCGCGCTGGTCAACCCGCTGGGCCTGGGGGTCAGTGTCGAGGAGCCGATCCGCCCGGCTGCCTGGGGCCTGGTCGCACTGCTGATCCTCTCCGGCCTGGCCTCGCTGATCGCCTTTGCGCGCTTGGGCATCCAGCGCTTCTGGACCCCGGAAGAGCGCCCGTCGCCGTTGCTGCGCCGCTATGAGTGCGTGCCGATCTTCTTTCTGCTGGGCCTGAGCATTCTGCTGACCTTCAAGGCAGAGCCGCTGATGCGCTACACCCTGGGCACCGCCCAGAGCCTGAACAACCCGGAAAACTACGTGATGGCGGTGATGGCAACGCGTCCTGTACCCAGCCCTGAAGCCAAGACCGCCGCGCTGGAGGTGCAACCATGAAGCGCCTGTTCCCTGCCCCGTGGCTGTCGCTGGCGTTGTGGGTGCTGTGGCTGGTGCTGAACCTGTCGGTCAGCCCCGGCAACCTGCTGCTGGGCGCCCTGCTGGGCTTTCTTGCGCCGCTGCTGATGGCACCGCTGCGCCCGTTGCCGATCCGCATCCGCCGCCCCGGCGTGATCATCCGCCTGTTTTTCCTGGTGGGACGCGATGTGATCGTCTCCAACCTGCAAGTGGCCTGGGGCGTGCTGACCTGCGGCTCGCGCCCGCCGCGCTCGCGCTTCGTCAAGATCCCCCTGGACCTGCGCGACGCCAACGGCCTGGCCGCGCTGTCGATGATCACCACCGTGGTGCCCGGCACCATCTGGTCGGAACTGGCACTGGACCGCAGCATCCTGCTCTTGCATGTGTTCGACCTGGAGGATGAAGCGCCGTTTATCGAGCACTTCAAGACCACCTACGAGCGGCCCCTGATGGAGATCTTCGAATGAGCGCCCTGCTCTCCAATGCGATCCTGTTCAGCCTGTTCCTGTTCTCGCTGGCCATGGTGCTGACCTTGGTGCGCCTGTTCAAAGGCCCGTCGGCACAAGACCGCGTACTGGCGCTGGACTACCTGTACATCCTGGCGATGCTGATGATGCTGGTGCTGGGCATTCGGTATGCGAGTGACACCTACTTTGAAGCGGCGCTGCTGATTGCGCTGTTCGGCTTCGTGGGCTCGTTTGCCCTGGCGAAATTCCTGCTGCGTGGGGAGGTGATTGAATGATGCCGTTATGGGTGGAAGTGATCGTGGCGGTGCTGCTGGTGCTGAGCAGTGTGTTTGCGTTGATTGGCGCGATCGGGCTATTGCGCATGAAAGACTTCTTCCAGCGCATGCACCCGCCGGCGCTGGCCTCGACGCTGGGCGCGTGGTGTGTGGCGTTGGCGTCGATCATCTACTTCTCGGTGCTCAAATCTGGGCCGGTACTGCACGGGTGGCTGATTCCGATTTTGTTGTCGATCACGGTGCCGGTGACCACATTGCTGTTGGCTCGCACTGCGCTGTTCCGCAAGCGCATGGCCGGTGATGACGTCCCCGCCGAGGTCAGCAGCCGCCGCTGATCCCTAGAATAAGCATGGTCAAAAATGTGGGAGGGCATCTACGCCACCGCCATTTCTCTGAAGGAACAGATCATGGCTATACCCATCGCAGTCGTGGCAGGAATGGGCCGCCGTAACCGCTCTATCGGCAAAGCGGGCGGACTCTTACGGATGGTCCCGGACGACATGCGCCGCTTCGCCGCCAAAACCATCGGAAAGCCCGTGATCATGGGCCGCAAGACCTTTGAATCGGTGATCGCACTCAGTGGACGACCACTGGCGGATCGTCCCAATATCGTGCTGTCGCGCAACCCGGCCTTTGAACACAAGCAGGCTGTAGTCTGCCGCTCGCTAGCATCAGCGCTGGAATGCGCCGCTTCCTACCATCCCGAGGAAATTCATATTGGTGGCGGCCCGGAGCTGTATGACCAGGTGATGGATCGGGTGGACAGGCTTTACCTCACCCTGTTCAACGACGATCACGAAGGGGAAGCCCGGTTTCCCAGCTTCGAGGATGAATTCATCGAGGTTTGCCATCATGGTGTCAGGGAGCATGAGGGCCTAGCGTATGAATGGGTCGATTACGTGCGGCGCGGCGCAGCGAGGGAATGAAGCAGGCACGATCCAAATGTGGGAGATGTCGAGCTCTAGCGAGGCTTCGAAGACGGCGGCACTGTTGGCAGATATATTGACTGAACCACCGTCATCGGGGGCAAGCCCCCTCCCACACTGGATCGCTGTTGGCAGGTAGAAAGCAGCCCGGCTGTAAATCTCATGGATACCGCCAATCCCCTGTGGGAGATGTCGAGCTCTAGCGAGGCTTCGAAGACGGCGGCATTGTTGGCAGATATGTTGACTGAACCAACGTCATCGGGGGCAAGCCCCCTCCCACACTGGATCAGGTGAGCCGCTCACTAAAACGGTGTGCAAAAAAACGCCCCGAACCAATCGGGGCGTTTTTCATTCAGCGTTTACCGATCAAGCCTGATCAGCCAACCGCCACGTCGTCCCACCCTTGCCGTCTTCCAACACCACCCCCATCGCGGTCAGTTGGTCACGGATACGGTCAGATTCCGCCCAGTCCTTATTGGCCCGCGCAGACAAACGCGCCTGGATCAGCGCATCCACTTCAGCCGCATCCACACGCCCTTCGGCGCCGGCTTGCAGGAAATCCTCAGGCTTCATTTGCAGAACCCCCAGCACGCTGGCCAGCTCTTTCAAGCGTGCCGCCAGGCCGGCCGCCGCGTCGAGATCGCTCTCGCGCAAGCGGTTGATCTCGCGCACCATCTCGAACAGCACGGCACAGGCTTCCGGGGTGCCAAAGTCGTCGTTCATGACTTCAGTGAAGCGTGCCACGAACGCTTCGCCGCCGGCAGGCGCCACGGATGGCAGGCCTTTCAACGCGTGGTAGAAACGCTCCAGGGCGCCCTTGGCGTCCTTGAGGTTGTCTTCCGAGTAGTTGATGGCGCTGCGGTAGTGGCTCGACACCAACAGGTAACGCACGACTTCCGGGTGGTACTTTTCCAGCACGTCGCGAATGGTGAAGAAGTTGTTCAAGGACTTGGACATCTTCTCGCCATTGATGCGGATCATGCCGCAGTGCATCCAGGCGTTGGCGTAGGTCTTGCCGGTGGCGGCTTCGCTCTGGGCGATTTCGTTTTCGTGGTGCGGGAACTCAAGGTCGCTGCCGCCGCCATGAATGTCGAAGGTGTCGCCCAGGCAGCAGGTGGACATCACCGAGCATTCGATGTGCCAGCCCGGACGCCCGGCGCCCCACGGCGACTCCCAGCTCGGCTCGCCGGGCTTAGTGCCTTTCCACAGCACGAAGTCGAGCGGGTCTTGCTTGGCTTCATCGACTTCGATCCGTGCGCCGATGCGCAGGTCTTCGATTTTCTTGCGCGACAGCTTGCCGTAGCCCATGAACTTGGCGACGCGGTAGTACACGTCGCCATTGCCTGGGGCGTAGGCGTAACCCTTGTCGATCAGGGTCTGGATCATCGCGTGCATGCCAGGGATGTGGTCCGTGGCACGTGGCTCCATGTCCGGCTTGAGGATGTTGAGGCGCGCCTCGTCCTCGTGCATCGCGGCAATCATGCGCTCGG
The DNA here is from genome assembly GCF_058145955.1 of Pseudomonas sp. A39. Lineage (NCBI taxonomy): Bacteria > Pseudomonadati > Pseudomonadota > Gammaproteobacteria > Pseudomonadales > Pseudomonadaceae > Pseudomonas > Pseudomonas sp. A39. The sequence goes on along the minus strand of NZ_JBYVMD010000004.1, from coordinate 89,897 downwards.
TCAGCGCGTCGAACGACTCGCCGTTTTCATTGGCGCGGTTGATGATCTTGTCGTCGATGTCGGTGATGTTGCGCACATAGGTCAAGTCATAGCCGCTGAAACGCAACCAGCGGGTCACCAGGTCGAAGGCAACCATGCTGCGGCCGTGGCCGATGTGGCAGTAGTCGTACACGGTCATGCCGCACACGTACATGCGCACCTTGTTGCCATCCAGCGGCTTGAAGACTTCTTTGGTCTTGCTGAGTGTGTTGTAGATCGTTAACACGACATTTCCCTTAAATCACTGGCCCCACGAATCACGCAAGGTCACGGTACGGTTGAATACCGGATGACCGGGTTTCGAGTCCTTGATATCCGCGCAGAAGTAACCTTCGCGCTCGAACTGGAAACGGTCTTCCGGCTGTGCGTCGCCAAGCGATGGCTCGGCACGACAACCGGTGAGCACTTGCAGGGAGTCAGGGTTGATGTTGTCGAGGAAACTGGCGCTGTCTTCAGCCTTTTCAGGGTTCGGCGAGCGGAACAGGCGATCGTACAGGCGCACTTCGCACTCGACGCTGGCAGCGGCCGGCACCCAGTGGATCACGCCTTTGACCTTGCGGCCTTCAGGGTTCTTGCCCAGGGTTTCCGGGTCGTAGGAGCAGCGCAGTTCGACGATGTTGCCATCGGCGTCCTTGATCGCTTCGTCGGCACGGATCACGTAGCTGCCACGCAGACGTACTTCGCCGTTCGGCTCCAGGCGCTTGTAGCCCTTCGGCGGTTCTTCCATGTAGTCATCACGGTCGATGTAGATTTCACGCGCGAACGGCAGCTTGCGCACGCCGAGCGCTTCGTTCTGCGGGTGACGCGGCAGCTCGAGGTGGTCGACTTTGTCTTCCGGATAGTTGGTGATCACTACTTTCAACGGACGCAGCACGCACATGGCACGCGGCGCGTTGGCGTCGAGGTCCTGGCGGATGCTGAATTCGAGCATGCCGAAGTCGACCACGCCGTCGGAACGGTTGGTGCCGACCATGTCGCAGAAGTTGCGGATCGATGCCGGGGTGTAGCCGCGACGGCGGAAGCCCGACAGCGTCGACATGCGTGGGTCGTCCCAGCCGTGCACGTGCTTTTCATCCACCAGTTGCTTGAGCTTGCGCTTGCTGGTGATGGTGTAGTTCAGGTTCAGGCGGCTGAATTCGTACTGACGCGGGTGCGCCGGTACCGGCAGGCTGTCGAGGAACCATTCGTACAGCGGGCGATGGCTTTCGAACTCCAGGGTGCAGATGGAGTGGGTGATGCCTTCGATGGCGTCCGACTGACCGTGGGTGAAGTCGTAGTTGGGGTAGATGCACCACTTGTCACCGGTCTGGTGGTGGTGGGCATGACGGATGCGGTACATGATCGGGTCGCGCAGGTTCATGTTCGGCGAGGCCATATCGATCTTGGCGCGCAGCACGCGGGCGCCGTCCGGGAACTCACCGTCGCGCATGCGGTTGAACAGGTCCAGGTTCTCTTCCACCGAACGGTCGCGGAAGGGGCTGTTCTTACCCGGCTCGGTCAGGGTGCCACGGTATTCCTTGGCTTGCTCAGGCGTCAGGTCGTCGACGTAGGCCTTGCCGGCCTTGATCAGCTCGACGGCCCAGTCGAACAATTGGTCGAAATACTTCGAGGCATAGCGCACTTCACCGGACCATTCGAAGCCCAGCCACTTGATGTCGCTTTCGATGGCGTCGATGTATTCCTGGTCTTCCTTGGCCGGGTTGGTGTCGTCGAAACGCAGGTGCGTGACGCCACCGAACTCCTGGGCCAGGCCGAAGTTCACACAGATCGACTTGGCGTGACCGATGTGCAGGTAGCCGTTGGGCTCTGGCGGGAAGCGGGTGACGATCTGCGTGTGCTTGCCCGAATCCAGGTCCGCCTGGATGATCGGGCGCAGGAAGTTGACCGGGACGGCAGGTCCGGCCTTGGCATTCGAGGTAGGGTCGACAGTGGGCTTGCTCATAGGATCCTTGAACAGACAGGTTCGTGGCCGGGTGAGGCCAGATAAAACAAAGGCGATATCATAGCCGATGCTGTCAAGCACCTGACAGGCCAGCACCGAAAACTGCAGCATTTATTGCATAGGCGGTAAAAAACCACCTCGAAATTCCTGCAGGTCACGCTAAACTGCGCCCCTTGGCCTCTGTTTAGCCAGACCGGTCGAGGCGCCCAGGCGTCCAAACCCACGAATTCCCTGAAAAGAGTAGTGAACATGACTCAAGTCAAACTGACCACCAACCACGGTGACATCGTCATCGAGCTGAACGCCGAGAAAGCGCCGATCACCGTCGCCAACTTCATCGAGTACGTTAAAGCCGGCCACTACGAAAACACCGTTTTCCACCGTGTCATCGGCAACTTCATGGTCCAGGGCGGCGGTTTCGAGCCTGGCATGAAAGAAAAGAAAGACAAGCGTCCAAGCATCCAGAACGAAGCGGACAACGGCCTTTCCAACGACAAATACACCGTTGCGATGGCCCGTACCATGGAGCCACATTCGGCCTCCGCGCAGTTCTTCATCAACGTCGCCGACAACGCCTTCCTCAACCACAGCGGCAAGAACGTGCAGGGCTGGGGCTACGCGGTATTCGGTAAAGTGACCGAAGGCCAGGACGTCGTCGACAAGATCAAAGGCGTGCAAACCACCGGTAAAGCCGGCCACCAGGACGTTCCGGTAGAAGACGTGATCGTCGAGAAAGCCGAGATCGTTGGGTGATATTGCTGATTTCAGATTTGCATCTGGAAGAGGAGCGCCCGGACATCACCCGGGCGTTTCTGGATCTGCTCCACCACCGCGCCCGTGGCGCCCAGGCGTTGTACATTCTGGGGGACTTCTTTGAAGCCTGGATTGGCGACGATGGGATGACCCCCTTCCAGCGTTCGATTTGCGCAGCCCTGCGCGAGCTGAGCGACAGCGGCACCCCGATTTTCATCATGCACGGCAACCGCGATTTCCTCATCGGCAAGGCGTTCTGCAAAGCCGCAGGTGCCACCTTGCTCAAGGACCCGAGTGTCGTGCAGCTCCATGGCGAGCCCGTGCTGTTGATGCACGGCGACAGCCTCTGCACCCGCGACGTCGGCTATATGAAGCTGCGGCGCATCCTGCGCAACCCGATTGTGCTGTTTATCCTGCGGCATCTGCCGCTGCGCACGCGGCACAAGCTGGCGCGCAAGCTGCGCAGCGAAAGCCGTGCGCAGACGCGCATGAAGGCCAACGACATTGTCGATGTGACCCCCGAGGAAGTCCCACGGGTGATGCAGCAATTTGGCGTGCGCACCCTGGTCCACGGCCACACGCACCGGCCGGCCATCCATAAGCTGCAGATTGGCGATCAGGCGGCCAAGCGCATTGTGCTGGGGGATTGGGATAAGCAAGGCTGGGCATTGCAGGTGGATGAGCAAGGGTTTCAATTGGCGGCGTTTGATTTTGTGAACCCACAATTGGCGTTGCCCGGCGCCTGAACCTCAGACACCACAAATCCAATGTGAACAAAGATCCAAATGTGGGAGGGGGCTTGCCCCCGATAGCAGTGTGTCAGTCAGCTCATACTCAACTGACAGAATGCCATCGGGGGCAAGCCCCCTCCCACATTTGGATGTTGTACGTTTTCGGAATCAGTGGCCTGAGGCTTCCGGCCCGGCCTTGGCGCCAAACGGCGGCTTGGCCAACCACACCAGCAACATCAACGCCATGAACATCCACCCCAGCAACGTGAAGTAATCCACGGTGGACATCATGTACGCCTGGCTGGTGAGGATCTGGTCCAGCTGCGTGTAGGCCTTCTGCCCTGCCCCGCCGAGCGCCTGCAAGGCATCGCGGGTCGCGGAGTCGTAGGTGGTCATGTTCTCGCTCATGTACGCATGGTGCTGGTCCGCACGGCGGATCCAGATCCAGGTGGTCAGCGAAGCGGCAAAGCTACCGCCCAAGGTCCGCAGGAACGTCGCCAGACCTGCGCCGTCGGCAATCTGGTGCGGCGGCAGGTCGGACATCAAGATGCTCAAGGTCGGCATAAAGAACAGCGCCACGCCGATCCCCATGAACAGCTGCACCATCGCGATGTGCGTGAAGTCCACCTCATTGGTGAAGCCCGCACGCATAAAGCAGCTCAAGCCAATCGCCAGGAACGCCAGGCCTGCCAACAGGCGCAGGTCGAACTTGTGCGCGTACTTGCCCACGAACGGCGACATCAGCACCGGCAGGATGCCGATCGGCGCCACCGCCAGGCCCGCCCACGTGGCCGTGTAGCCCATCTGGGTCTGCAACCATTGCGGCAGGATCAGGTTGATGCCGAAGAAGCCTGCGTAACCCAGGATCAACACGATGGTGCCAATGCGGAAGTTGCGGTAGGCGAACAGCCGCAGATTCACCACCGGGTGCTTGTCGGTCATCTCCCAGATAATGAACACCGCCAGGGCAATCACCGAAATCGCGGCGCCAATGATGATGAAGTTGGATTCAAACCAATCCAGGTCATTGCCCTTGTCGAGGATGATCTGCAAGGCGCCAACCCCCACGATCAGGCTCAGCAGCCCCACGTAGTCCATGGGTTGGTAGCTGGTCTCCACCGGGCGTTTCTTCAGTTGCGAACGCACCACCATCACCGCAAAAACACCGATCGGCACGTTGATAAAGAAGATCCACGGCCAGCTGTAGCTGTCGGTGATCCAACCGCCGAGGATCGGCCCCGCAATCGGCGCCACCACCGTGACCATCGCCAGCAGCGCCAGGGCCATTCCCCGCTTCGCCGGCGGGTAGACCGCGATCAGCAGCGTCTGCGTCATCGGGTACAGCGGCCCGGCCACCAGGCCTTGCACGACCCGAAAGGCGATCAGTTCAGGCATCGACGTGGAAATACCACAGAGGAACGACGCCAGCACAAACAGCATGGTCGCCCACAAAAACAGCTTCACCTCGCCAAACCGGCGGCTCAGCCAACCGGTGAGTGGCAACGCGATGGCGTTGCTCACCGCAAACGAGGTGATCACCCAGGTGCCCTGCTCCGAACTCACGCCGAGGTTGCCGGAAATGGTCGGCAACGCCACGTTGGCGATGGTGGTGTCGAGCACCTGCATAAAGGTCGCCAGCGACAGGCCAATAGTGGCCATCAACAGGCTGGGTGGCGTGAAGGAGGCGTTATTGCTCATCAGCGTTGCGCAGCCTTGGGAGCGGCGAGGCTGTTGTCATGGATCAACTGGGTGATCATGGCGTCAGCTTCGGCCAATTGGCGGTCATACACGTTGGTGGTGAACGAGGCCTTTTGCGGCGCCTGTTGCGCCAGCACCGGGCCGCTTTGGTCGTGCAGGTCCACATTGACCACGGTGCTCAAGCCCACGCGCAGTGGGTGCTTGGCCAGCTCCTCGGCGTTGATATGGATGCGCACCGGCACCCGTTGCACGATCTTGATCCAGTTACCGGTGGCGTTCTGCGCCGGCAACAGGGCAAATGCGCTGCCGGTACCGGCGCCCAAACTGTCCACGGTGCCGCTGTACTTCACGTCGCTGCCGTAGATGTCCGACTCAATGTCCACCGGTTGGCCAATGCGCATATCGCGCAGTTGGGTTTCCTTGAAGTTGGCGTCGATCCACAGCTGGTTCAGCGGGATCACTGCCATCAACGCTGTGCCGGGCTGAACGCGCTGGCCCAGTTGCACGGTGCGCTTGGCGACGTAGCCGGTGACCGGTGCGATCAGGGTGCTGCGCGCATTGGCCAGGTAGGCTTGGCGCAATTGCGCGGCGGCGGCCTGCACATCCGGATGGGAGCTGATCACCGTGTCGTCCACCAACGCGTTGCTGGTTTTCAGTTGCTGTTCAAGGTTGGTCAACGCGTTCTTGGCGGCGGTCAGGCTGTCACGGGCGTGGGACAGTTCTTCCTGGGAAATCGCCCCGCCCTGGGCCAGGGTTTTACGGCGGTTGAAGTTGTCCTGGGCCGTTTGCACATCGGCTTTCTGCGCATTGACCTGGGCCTTCATGCCATCGACGTTGCTGTACAAACCGCGCACCTGGCGCACGGTGCGGGCCAAGTTGGCCTGGGCGCTTTGCAGGCCGACGGCGGCGTCGTTCGGGTCGAAGTTGATCAGCACCTGGCCTTCGTGGACCAGGTCGCCGTCGTCGGCGCCGATGCTGACCACGGTGCCGGTGACCAGCGGGGTGATTTCCACCACGTTGCCGTTCACGTAGGCGTCGTCGGTGCTTTCGCTGAAGCGGCCGTAGAGCTCATACCAGCCCCACACGCCGACCACGGCGAGGATGACGATCAGCGTCAGGCCGATCAGCATCACTTTGCGTTTGCGGGGGTTGTTGTCTTGCTTGGGTTGTTCGCTTGCAGGGGTGTTTTCGGCAGTGGCCATGACAAATACCTCAAATTATTCCGTGCGGGTGGCTGGGGTGGTCGCAGCCACGTTGTCGGCGCTGTAGCCGCCGCCCAGGGCCTGCATCAATTGAATCGACAGATCGATCTGCGCGGCATTCAGCGTTGCCAACTGGCGCTGGGCCTGCAGCAATTGCTGTTCGATGCTGAGTACATCCAGGTAGTTACCGATCCCGGAGCTGTAGCGCTGCACGCCGGTGTCGTAGGACTGCTGGGCAATGTCCGCGGCGTGTCGCTGGGCCTGGATCTGCCGGCCGGTGTCGCGCAGTTGCGAAAGGGTGTTACCGATATCGCCCAGGGCTTGCACCAGGGTCTTGTTGTACTGCGCCACCGCCAGATCGTAGTCGGCGTCGCGGGCATCGAGGTCGGCGCGCAGGCGGCCGCCGTCGAAGATCGGCAGCGAGACCGTCGGCGCAATATTGAAGAAGCGGCTGGCCGAACCGAACATCGCATCGCCCAGCAACGACTCGGCCCCAGCGCTCGCGCTCAGGTTGAGGTTGGGGTAGAAGCGGGTCTTGCTCGCATCGATGTTCTTGCCCGCCGCCTCGACGCGCCAGCGCGCGGCGATCAGGTCCGGGCGACGGCCCAACAGCTCGGCCGGCAGCACCGATGGCACGGCAACGGCGCTGGGTTTCAGCACGGCGGGCCGGGCCAGTTCACTGCCACGGTCCGGGCCTTTGCCGAGCAACACCGCCAACGCAATCTTGGCGCTCTGCAGTTGTTTTTCCGCGTCGATCAGCTGCGACTGGGCGCTGGCTTCGAGGCTTTCGGTCTGCTGGTACTGGTACTGGCTGTCGATGCCCGAGTTCAGGCGGCGCTTGCCCAGGTCGAGCATCTGCCGGGTGCGCTTGAGGTCGTCATTGGCCAGGTCCCGCACGATATGGGCCTGGCCCAAGTCGCTGTAAGCCTTGGCCACATTGGCGGCCAGCGTCAGGCGCGCCGCCTGCTGGTCGACTTGGGCGGCACGCGCCTCGCCCAACGCGGCTTCCCAGGCAGCGCGCTGGCCGCCCCAGAGGTCGAAGTTGTAATTGAAGCTGGCGCCGATGTTGCGCACGGTCGAATAGGCATCGCCTTCGCCGCGTGGGTCCTGGTCTTTGGCCAGGCGCGAACGGCTCACGCCGGCGCTGGCATCCAGGGTCGGCATGCGCTCGGCGTTGGCGGCGTAGGCGGCGGCTTCGGCCTGGTGGGCACGGGCGCTGGCCACTTGCATGTCGGGGCTGTTTTGCAGGGCTTCCTGGATCAGGCCGTCGAGTTGTGGGTCGCCGAGGCTTTTCCACCAGTCGGCGCTGGGCCAGGCGGCGCTCGACAAGGTCGCACCGCTCAGGGTTTTTCCGCTTTGCAGGGTGCTCGCGTCGAGGCGTTTGCCTTGGGTGTCGAGGCCGCTGTAGTTGGCGCAACCGGCCATGCTCATGGCCACCAGCACCAGGCAAAGGGCACGTGTGTTCATTGGTTACCTACCCGCTGGATAGTGATGGGATCACCCGCAGCTATCAGAATTTTCTTTAGGATCTTTTCCAGGGTTTCCAACTCACCCGGCTCCAGTGCGCCGGCCAGCTGGTTCAATGCATCGGCGCCGATGAACGGCAGCATGTCTGCCAGACGCTGGCCCTCCGGGGTGAGTACAAGCTGCACTTGGCGTCGATCCAGCGCTGAACGTTTGCGGTCCAGCAGCCCCTTCTGCTCCAGGCGGTCGAGCATGCGGGTCATTGAACCGCTGTCCAAAGACAGGTTGCGGCACAGCTCCGCCGGGGTGTCGACGCCGAACTGAGCCATGATGATCAACACCTTGAACTGCGCGGCGGTGATGCCGTGGGGTTCCATGTGGGTGTCGATGATCCGGTCTTTGAGGATTGCGGCACGCCCGAGCAAGAGGCCGAGGTGGCAGTTGTGGAAGTTATCCGGGGTGAAGTGTTTCATCGGAAGTCACCTTATTACTGCCTAGGCAGCGAATGTGTGACGAGATGTTACTGCTTAGGCAGCAAATGTCAAATGGAATAATTAGCTTGCTTGCTAATGTGGGAGGGGGCTTGCCCCCGATGGCGGTGTTTCAGTCGACTGCAACATGACTGACCCACCGCCATCGGGAGCAAGCCCCCTCCCACATGTTTAATCGCGTAAGCGTTAGAAATCGCGCTTGTAGAAGATATCCAGGGAGCTGGCCACGCCGCTTGCCACTTCCAGATACACCTTCTTGCTCAACAGGTAGCGCAAGGCAATCGTGCTGGCGGGCTCGAACACGCCCACGCCGTAACGCAGGCTGAGTTTCTCGGTGATCTTGCCGCTGGCCACCACGGCGGTGTTGTTACCGCTGCCCTGGGTGTCGAGGTCGAAGTCCTGGATACCCAACTTGTTGGCAAGGTCCGAGGTGACCCCGGCGCTGCCCATCAACCCCAGGCCCAATGCGGCTTGCGCGAGCATATTGTTATCTTCGCCGGTGCTGCTCAACGGACGCCCCAGCACCAGATACGACAGTGCCTGTTCCTGGCTCATGGCCGGTTCCGAGAAGATTTGCGTGGTGGGCTGCTCGGCACTGCCGCTCAGGCGGATACCGGCGACCACATCATCGGTCTTGCGGATCGCTTCGATGTCCAGGTACGGCTGGTCCAGGGGCCCGGCGAACAGCAAGCGCGCTCGTCGCACATCCAGCCGCTGCCCGTAGGCACGGTAGCGGCCATCGTTGAGCCACAGCTCGCCACGGGTGTCGAGGTTGTCGCCGATATGCACCTGGCCCTGCACCTTGGCAGTGAGGTCGAAGCCCGAGAAGTTGAGCTTGTCTTCACCCACCACCACGTCGATATCCATGGCCATCGCCATCGGCGGCTTGCCCTCCTCGGTCTGGCTGCCGATGATCACCGTGTCATCCGAGACTTTGACGGTGGACGGCGGCAGCTCACGCACGGTGATATCGCCACGCGGGATGTGCACTTTACCGGCCACCGCCAGCTTGTCGTTCTTCAGGCTGATTTTCAGGTCGGGCGCCACCTCCAGCACGGCGTACGGTTCAACCGTGACCGGCAGCTGCGAGCCTTGCAGGCTGAGGTCCACCACCAGCGCCTGGCCCCAGTCGATCTGGCCCTTGAGGCTACCCTGCCCCGCCTTGCCGCTGCGCCAGCCACCGTTGAGCTGCACGCTTTCGCCCGCGATCAGCGCTTGCACATTCAAGCCTTCGAGGCTGATGGGCAGTTCCGGCCCGGCAATCTCGCCACCCACCAGGTTCACGTTGCCGTTGACCTGCGGTGCCAGCAAGCCACCGGAAATCCGACCATTGCCATTGAGCTTGCCGCTGAGGGTTTCCACCATCGGTACAAACGGCCGCGCCACCGCCAAGTCCAGCCCGACGAGGCTGAAGTTGCCGGTGATCGGCTTGTTCTTCGGCAACGGGTTGATCTGCGCCTGCAGCATCAACTCACCGAGCTTGCCGCCACGGAAGTTCAGCTGCGTGTCGATGCGTTTAGGGTTAAGGGTGGTTTCCAGCTTCAGGGTGTCGTAAGGGAAATCCAGCCACTGGTCCTTGTCCTTGACGCGCAGGATGCCACCACTGGCGTCCACCGAGACCAGGCCTTTAGGGCCGCTGTCCGGCAGGTCCAGTTGCAGGTCGGCGTTGAGCTTGCCCTGCCAGGCAAAATCCTTGGGCAAGAACGCCGCCAGGCTGTCGATGGGGAATTGCTTGAGGTGGTAGCGCAGCTTCGGTTCCGGCATCAGGCGCTGGTCTTCGCCGCACAGGCTGGCGGGCCCGGACACCCAGCAGTGCGCGGCAAAAGTGAGCTTGCCATCGGCCAGGCGCTCGATCTTCGCCGGCGCCTGCAGCTTCCAGTCCTGCCCGCCGGCTTGTACATCACCGCTGGCCAAGCGCCCGCGCCAGTTGCCTTTATCGAGAGTGCCATCCAAGGCCAGGGCCAGCTTGACCAGCGGGCCGACCAAGTCCAGTTGGACCTTCTGCTGCTGGATATCGCCTTGGGCGCTGGCCGTCAGGGTACCAACCTGGGTGTCGCCGGACTGAATGCCGCTGCCCTTGAGGTCGATCTTGGCGCGCTGGGCATTGTCCAGGCTGGCATCGAGGGTGAGGCTTTGCAGGCGATTGTCGGCAAACGCCAGTTGCTGGCCCTTGAGGCCCAATTTGCCTTGGGGCGCCTTGAGGCTGCCGGCGACGTCGAGGCGGCCGTTGACCTGCCCGCGCAGTTGCGGCCACAACTGGGCCAGGCGCGCCAGCTTGATATCAATCTGCCCGGCCAAGCGTTGTTGCAGGCTGCCACTGCCGTTGATGCGGTTGTCGCCGAGGCGGATATCCAGGTTAGCCAACGTCCACTGCTCGCCCGCCCCGTCGGCCTTGGCCGCCAGCACCGCGGTTTGACCGCGCAGGCGGCCCTTGAGGTCGAGGTCGGCATTCAGCTTGAGTTGCTCGTTCTTGAACTCGCCTTTACTGCGCAACGGCCCGGCCAGGGTGCCGGGCAATTCAGCCACCCAGTAAGCCGGGTTCAGCGCCGACAGGTCGAGGGCCGTGTCCCAGGCAATGCCGTCGGCGAATTGCAGGTTCAGGTGGCCTTCAGCCTTGCCTTGGCCAGCGGTGAGTTTCAGTTCAGGCAGGAAAATTTGTTTAAGGTCGCCACTGAACGGCGTGACCACATTGAACTTGCCCGCCGGGCCATCGAGGTCGGCCTTGAGGTTGCCCAGGTAGTTGCCGTCCTTGTAGGAGATCTCACCATTGAACGTACGCAGCGCGACTTGCGGCTCGTCGATCACCGGATAGAGGCGATGCCAGGGGAAATCCAGCCAATCGATCTTGGCCTCGGCGCTGAAGCCTTGCTGCCAATCGAGTTGGGCGGTCAGTTTGAGGCTTTGCTTGTCACCGGCATTCAGGTCCAGGCCGGCGATCTGCGCGCCCTTGGCGTCGACCTTGCCTTGCAGCAGCAAGTCCACCGGGCCCTTTTCCGCCGGCAGCACGGCCTTGCCCAGCAATTGGTAGCCGCTGTTCAAGTCGCCTTTGGCGGTGAGGTCGAGTTGATTGAGTTGCAAGGTGTCGGGCAGATCGGCGCTGGGCTTGAAGCCGTCGGCAGTGAGGTGCAATTGGGCCGGGAGGTTTTCCGCCAGCGGTTGCAGCTCGCCGGTGAGCTTGGCCGGCAGGTAGCCGCTGCTGTCAGCATTGAGCTTGAGGGTCTTGAGCAGGTCGCCGTCGACGTTGAGAGCGACGTGCCACGGTGCGCCGCCCGGCGCGTAGGGCAGGCTCAGGTTACCGCTGGCGGTCAAAGGCCAGTCGCCAATGGGTTGCAGCAGGCCGGCGAGGTCCAGCACCAGGCCATCGCGCTGCACATGCACCGAGTCGATCTGCAGGCCGGCGGCGGTCCAATGCGCCGCCAGTTGCAAGCCTTTGAGTTCTTCGCTGCCGTTAAACAGCAGGCTACCGACGCGAACGTCGCCCAGCTGGATGGCCAGCGGCAGTTTCAAGTCAGGCAGCGCGATCGGCCCGCTGCTTTCCTCGGTGCTTGGCGGGAATTGCAGGCTGACCTGTTCCACGTCCAAGCGGTCGATACACAAGGTCATGCGCAACAGGCACGCCGGCGACCAATCCCATTGGGGGGCCTGGAGTTCGACGCGACTGCTGTCCTGCTGCCACAACACATGGTCGGCGCTCCATTGGCCGCCCAGATGCCCCTGGAAATGCTCTACGCTCAACCCCGGTACACGCCCCAACGCCCAGCGGCTGCCCGCCTGAGTGCCCAGTACCGCCCACAGTGCCAGCAACAGCACCCCAAGGAGGGCCACCACGGCCAACCCTGCTATTTTCACACCACGCATCACAGCTCAGGCCCCATGGAAAAGTGCAATCGAACGCCGCCCGGATCTTCGAGGGCATGGGCCAGGTCAAGGCGGATCGGGCCGACCGGCGAAACCCAGCGGATACCCACGCCCACGCCGGTCTTGAGGCTGGGCATTTCCAGGGAATTGAAGGAATTGCCCTGGTCGATAAAGGTCGCGACCCGCCATTTCTCGGCGATGGAATACTGGTACTCGGCGCTCAGGGCCACCATGTAGCGGCCACCGATGCGGTCGCCACGGTCGTTCTCGGGTGACAGCGTCTGGTACTCGTAGCCGCGCACGCTCTGGTCGCCACCGGCAAAGAAGCGCAGCGACGGCGGCACCGACTTGTAGCCATTGGTGGCACTGCCGCCTACCTGGGCACGCGCCAGAAAGCGATGGTTGTCCCACAAGGTGGTCAGGCCTTTGACCATGGCCGTGCCGTAGAGCAGGTTGGTGTCGGAGCCCAAGCCCTCTTTCGCCACCTTGCTATCAAATTGCAGGCGATAGCCGTGGTGCGGGTCGATGCGGTTGTCACTGCGCAGGTAGGAATAGCTGATCCCCGGCATCACCAGGTTGCTCAGGCCGGAGTCATTACCCAGGCGATATTCTTCGCGCTGGTACTTGAGCGAGATCACTCGGGTCCAACCGCTGGGCAATTTGCTGTGCCACTCGGGGCCGAGGGTGAGCAATTTACTCAGGGTGTCGGTGTTGGCGATTTCTTCATTCTGATAGCCACCGGCGAAACGCAGCTTGTCGGTGAGCGGTGGGTCGAGCGGGATGTCATACCACAGGCCGACGTTCTGGCGTGGCGCCGACAGCTCGGCTTCCCAGCCATAGCTATGGCCCTGGGGGTTGACCCAGTGCCGGGTCCAGTTGGCTTTGCCGCGTGGGCCGACGTCGGTGGAGAACCCCAGGCCCAGGCCCATGGTGCGCGGCTTGCGGGTCTCCAGGCGCACGGCGACCGGGATGATGTCGTTGGCCGAGGCGGCCGGGGCGGCGTCCACGCGCACGCCTTCGAAAAAACCGCTGGCTTGCAGGTTCTGGTTGAGTTCGGCGATCAGTTCGGAATCGTAGGGCGTGCCACTTTTGAACGGCACCATGCGTTGCAGCAGCTCTTCGTCAAACGGCGTATCGCCGGCGAAGCTGACCTTGCCCAGGGTGTAGCGCGGGCCGCTGTCGTAAACGAGTTCGATATCGGCGACACCCGCCTTCGGGTCCACCGCGAGTTGCTGTTGGGTGAAGCGCCCGCTGAAAAAGCCGTAGCGCGACGCCTGGTTCTGGATCAGACGCTTGGCGTCTTCGTAATGGCCATGGTTGAGCACGGCGCCGGAGGTGAGGTCGTCGCTGACGGGCACGCGAAAGGCCTTGAGGTCGGCGGCAGGGCCGTCGACCCGAATGGTCACGTTACGCAGATGCACCGGCTCGCCGGGGTCGATGGTGAGGATCAGGCGCGGATTCTTGCCGCCCTTCACATCGCTTTCGATCTGTGGCTGATAGAAACCCAGCGCCTGGGCGGCCTTGCGCGCCTGCTCCTCGGCGCCGCGGCTGAACCGCAGCAAGGCCTCTTCATCACGATCGCCCACCCCGCCGATATAGCCTTCGATGTTGGCTTTCAACGCGTCGTTTGAGGGCTTGATCCGCACGTCCAATTCGCTCTGCGCCAAGGCGCCGCAGCTTGTGAACAGCAGAACCAAGCCGCTGGTAAATCTTCCTGGAAACTTCATAGGCGCGGATGCTACACGAGCTGGGGAGAAACTTAGAACTCAGACAATTCTGAAAAATTCTGTGCTAAACCGTTACGGCCTGTAAGGCTTGGGGGTTGGGATGGAAAAAAACGTGCTCCAGGATCGGTCCTACAGCGACCTCACCAATTTCCTCATAGCCCTGACGCTTATAGAAATCCAGGTAGCGTGAATTGCCCGTGTCGAGCACCACACCGGACGAATGCGGGTCTTCGGCGCACCAGTTGTGCACGGCCTCCAGCAACTGCTCGCCATAATGTTTGCCCTGGAATTGCGGGTGGATCCCCAGCAGTGGCAACACGTGCACCGACTCATTGGGCAGGCACGCCAGCACGGCGTGGTGGTAGTCGAGATAACGCCGGGTACCGCGCACACCCGTGCTCAACCACATGCGCAATTGCCAGGCCCAGCTCTCGGTGATGCCCAGGCGCCGTTGCGGTGGCGCGATCAGGGCGATGCCGATCAGCCGGTCGTTGACGAACAGGCCAATCGCCGGCAGTTTCTGAAAGAAATGCTGTTTGACCAACTCGCGCACGGTGGCCCGTACGCGCTGCTCGTAGCCCGGACGCTCGGCTTCGAAGATATAGGCAAAGGTCGGCTCATGACGATAGGCCTGATACAGCAGGGAACGGGCCTCACGGGAATAGCCGCTGTTGAGCAGGCGAATTTCAGCAATGGCAGTCGAAGTGTCCGGCATACAGTCAATCTCCCTGGGCGCCGCTCAGGAGGCGGCGTTCTTATGGGTACGAACCCACGCAGCACGAGTCGTTCCCAGACATTAGCAGCGCATCTGCCCTACCGCCATGCTGGCCCCCGTCCGACTTGTCCGCTAGCATCGCCCTTTTGCCAGACTGGACTGCCGACCATGAAAATCGTCTCCTTCAATATCAACGGGCTGCGCGCCCGCCCTCATCAGCTGGCGGCGCTGATTGAAAAGCACCAGCCCGACGTGATCGGCCTGCAGGAAACCAAGGTCCACGATGACCAATTCCCCCTCGCCGAAGTACAAGCCCTGGGCTATCACGTGTACTACCACGGGCAGAAAGGCCACTACGGTGTGGCCCTGCTCTCGCGCCAGCCGGCGCTAAGCCTGCACAAAGGCTTTGCCAGTGACGAAGAAGACGCCCAGCGCCGGTTTATCTGGGGCACTTTCGCCGACGAACATGGCCAGCCAGTGACCATCATGAACGGCTATTTCCCACAAGGCGAAAGCCGCGACCACCCCACCAAATTCCCGGCCAAGCAGCGCTTTTACGAAGACCTGCAACAGTTGCTGGAAAGCCAGTTCAGCAATGACCAGGCGCTGGTGGTGATGGGCGACGTGAACATTTCCCCGGAAGACTGCGACATCGGCATCGGCGCCGACAACGCCAAGCGTTGGCTGAAAACCGGCAAGTGCAGCTTCCTGCCGGAAGAACGCGAATGGATGGCGCGCCTGAAAAACTGGGGCCTGGTGGACAGCTTCCGCCACTTGAACCCGGACGTGGCGGACCGCTTCAGCTGGTTCGACTACCGTAGCCGTGGGTTCGAAGATGAGCCCAAGCGCGGCCTGCGGATTGACGTGATCATGGCGTCCAATGGCCTGCTGCCGCGGGTCAAGGACGCCGGGGTGGACTACGACCTGCGCGGGCTGGAAAAGCCGTCGGACCATGCGCCGATCTGGCTGGAACTGAGCTGATTTCAGGACCGTACCCGGTCAAAATGTGGGAGGGGATTACCCCTTCCCACATTTAGCCTTGCGGCGCGCCAGTCATATTTATGCAACCTGCCTGACTTATTCTCGCGGCACTCCCTTTGGCTTGAGAAGGTGCCGGCATGAGGCTGCGCGTTCTGTTCCTGCTGACCCTGTTTCCCGTCTTCGCTGTTTGCGCTCCCCTTCCCGTTCCCGACCAAGGCCCTGCACTGCGCATCCAGGGTTCCAATACCATTGGCGCTGCGTTGGGCCCGGCGCTGGTCAAGGGCTTGATGGAGCATCAGGGCCTGCAGGCAGTGCACACTGAACCGGCCGAAGGTGCCAATGAACAGCGCGTGATCGGCAAGACGCGTCAGGGCAAGACCGTGACCATTGAGGTCGCCGCCCACGGTTCCAGCACCGGTTTCACTGCGCTTAAAAAGTCCACTGCCGACCTGGCGGCCTCCTCCCGCCCGATCAAGGACAGTGAACTGGTCGATCTGGAACCCCTCGGCGACCTGAAAAGCCCTGAAGCCGAACAGGTGATCGCCATCGACGGCTTGGCCATCATCCTCCACCCACAAAACCCGTTGAACACCCTGAATACCGAGCAACTGGCGCAGCTCTTCAATGGTGAAATCAGCACCTGGGAGGCCGTGGGCGGCGTCGGCGGGCCGATTCATGTGTACGCGCGCGATGATCAGTCCGGCACCTACGACACGTTCAAGGACCTGGTACTGCGCCTGCGCGGCAAACCGCTCGTGCCTTCCGCCAAGCGTTTCGAGTCCAGTGAGCAGTTGTCCGATGCGGTCAGCCAGGATCCGCTGGGCATCGGCTTTATCGGCTTGCCCTACGTGCGCCAGGCCAAGGCAGTGGCAATTGTGGACGGCGACTCACAACCGATGTTGCCGCTCAATAGCCTGATCGCCACCGAGGATTACCCGTTGTCCCGTCGGCTGTTCTTTTACCTGCCGCCGTCGGGCCACAACCCGTGGGCCAAGGCGCTGGTGGACTTTACCCAGAGCAGCAAGGGCCAGGCGATTGTCGCGGCGAGCGGGTTTATCGCCCAACAGGTGCAGGCGATGGACGTCGAACCGCGCGCCTCGATGCCCGAGGGCTATCAAACCATCGCCCGCGAGGCACAGCGCCTGACGGTGAATTTTCGTTTCGAAGAAGGCAGCGCCAGCCTCGACAACAAAGCACGCCAGGATTTGCAGCGGGTGGTGGCTTATATAAAAAGCCACGACAAGCTGGATAAGCAGGTGACGCTGGTGGGGTTTGGTGACGCGAAGAATGACCCGCAGCGCGCCGCGTTACTGTCCAAGCTCAGGGCGATGGCGGTGCGCCGGGAGCTGGTCAAGAGCGGTGTGGTACTGAGGGAGATTCGCGGGTTTGGCGCGCAGATGCCGGTGGCGGCGAATACGGCGGATGAGGGCCGGATCAAGAATCGGCGGGTGGAGGTGTGGGTTTACTGAGAACTGATGGATCTTCATTGCCTGATCCGGCCTCATCGGGGGCAAGCCCCCTCCCACATTTTGATCTGTGAACACATCCAAGTGTGGGAGGGGGCTTGCCCCCGATGCAGGCGACGCGCTGTTATTGCCCGCTGCGCATCAGCTCTTTAGGCACGTACTTGCCAATCTCGAACTTGCCGATCGCCGCCCGATGCACTTCGTCCGGGCCATCGGCCAAGCGCAGGGTGCGTTGCATGGCATACATGTAGGCCAGCGGGAAGTCGTTGGAAACCCCGGCTCCGCCATGGATCTGGATCGCGCGGTCGATCACCTTCAACGCTACGTTCGGCGCCACCACCTTGATCTGGGCGATTTCACTTTTCGCCACTTTGTTACCCACGGTGTCCATCATGTACGCCGCCTTCAGGGTCAGCAGGCGCGCCATGTCGATCTCCATCCGTGAGTCGGCGATCTTGTCGATATTGCCGCCCAGGCGGGCCAGCGGTTTGCCAAACGCGGTACGGCTGACGGAACGCTTGCACATCAATTCCAGTGCGCGCTCGGCCATGCCGATGGAGCGCATGCAGTGGTGGATACGGCCAGGGCCCAGACGGCCTTGGGCGATTTCAAAGCCGCGGCCTTCGCCGAGCAGAACGTTCTCATAAGGCACGCGTACGTTGTCGAACAGCACTTCGGCGTGGCCGTGGGGGGCATCGTCGTAGCCGAACACCGGCAGGGGGCGCACGATTTTCACGCCAGGAGTGTCCACTGGCACCAGGATCATCGAATGCTGCTGGTGGCGCGGTGCATCGGGGTTGCTCAGGCCCATGAAGATCAGGATCTTGCAGCGCGGGTCGCAGGCGCCGGAGGTCCACCATTTTTTGCCGTTGATCACCCATTCGTCGCCCTGGCGTTCGGCGCGGGCGGCCATGTTGGTTGCGTCCGAGGACGCCACGTCCGGCTCGGTCATGGCGAACGCTGAGCGGATCTCGCCGCGCAGCAGCGGTTCCAGCCAGCGTTGTTTCTGCTCTTCGTTGGCGTAGCGCACCAGCACTTCCATGTTGCCGGTGTCGGGGGCGGAGCAGTTGAACGGCTCCGGGCCCAGCAGGGAGCGGCCCATGATTTCGGCGAGTGGCGCATATTCAAGGTTGGTCAGCCCGGCGCCCAATTCGGATTCCGGCAGGAACAGGTTCCACAGGCCTTCAGCTTTGGCCTTGGCTTTCAGCTCTTCCATGATTGCGGTGGGCTGCCAGCGGTCGCCTTCGCTGACTTGGCGCTCGAACACCGGCTCGGCCGGGTAAACGTAAGCATCCATGAACGCAGTGACGCGTTCACGCAGTTCCTGAACCTTGGGCGAATAGGCGAAATCCATGAGCAGCTCCCTTCTCTGAGAGGTTGTTTAGGTCATGCAATCGATGCTAGAACAGCGTTGATAATTTACCTAGCCTATTCTCGGCGTGTATTAACATTCATCACCGATATATGATCGACGTATGGCCACCTAACAATAAGAGCGCTACGCAATGAATCTGAGCAAGGTCGACCTCAACCTGTTTATCGTCTTTGACGCGATCTACACCGAAGCCAACCTGACCCGCGCCGGGCAGATTGTCGGCATCACCCAGCCGGCGGTGTCCAACGCGCTAGCCCGTCTGCGTGAGACCTTCAACGATCCGCTGTTCGTGCGTACCGCCCAAGGCATGGTGCCCACGCCGATGGCGCAGAACATCATCGGCCCGGTGCGCAATGCGTTGTCGTTGCTGCGGGTGTCGGTACAGGAAAGCCGCATTTTCAACCCACAGCAGGCGGCCAAGACCTACCGCATCAGCATGACCGACCTCACCGAGGCGGTGATCCTGCCGCTGCTGTTTCAGCGCCTGCGCCGCTTGGCGCCCACCGTGGTGATCGAGAGTTTCCTGTCCAAACGCCGCG
The DNA here is from genome assembly GCF_058145955.1 of Pseudomonas sp. A39. NCBI lineage: Bacteria > Pseudomonadati > Pseudomonadota > Gammaproteobacteria > Pseudomonadales > Pseudomonadaceae > Pseudomonas > Pseudomonas sp. A39. The sequence goes on along the minus strand of NZ_JBYVMD010000004.1, from coordinate 70,916 downwards.
AGACCACCAAGGAACTCGCCGCCGGGCGCCTGGACTTCGCCGTGGATGCGCCGTTGAACACCGATCCGCAGGTGCGCCACGTCAAGCTGATGGAAGACCGCTACGTGTGCGCCATGCGCAAGGGCCATCCCATGGCCGGCAAGGACAAACTGACCCTGGATGACTACCTGTCGCTGACCCATATCCATATCTCCAGCCGCCGCAACGGCTTGGGCCACGTCGACCTGGCCTTGGGCAAGATGGGCATCCAGCGCAAAATCGCCCTGCGCTCCCAGCATTACCTGATGGCTTCACAAGTGTTGCAGCAGACCGACATGGTCATGACCGTGCCCGAACGCTTCGCCCGCCGCCACGAACTGCACTGGTTCAACCTGCCGGTCAACGATGTGCCGCCGGTGGAAACCCACCTGTACTGGCACGAAAGCACCGACCAGGACCCGGCCAACCGCTGGATGCGCGAGCAGATGATTGAGTTGTGCCAGCAGGTCACGGCGCACGAAAAGAAACTGGACGGCAAACAACCCTAACTTGTAGTGAGCGGGCTTGCCCCGCGCTGGGTGGCGAAGCCGCCCTAGAAAAGACACCACCGAGTCCCAGATAAACCCAGGTCGCCTGGTTTGGGGCGGCTTCGCCGCCCAGCGCGGGGCAAGCCCACTCACTACAAGAGCGCGACCCTTGACGTTAACGTCAAGCAGCCATTAGCTTAGCGCCCAAGACATCTTCTCGGGCACTACCATGAGCACGACCTACAGCATCTCCGACCTCGCCCGCGAGCTCGACATCACCACGCGCGCCATTCGCTTCTATGAGGAACAAGGGCTGCTGGCCCCGGAACGCCGGGGCCAGGAGCGTATCTACTCGGCCCGCGACAAGGTCAGTCTCAAGCTGATCCTGCGCGGCAAACGCATCGGCTTTTCCCTGGCCGAATGCCGCGAGCTGATCGAACTCTACGACCCCGCCAGCGGCAACCATGTGCAACTCAACAGCATGCTGGCAAAAATCGCCGAGCGCCGTGAGCAGTTGGAACAGCAACTGCTGGATATCGAACAGATGAAGCTGGAACTGGACACCGCCGAAGAGCGCTGCACCCAAGCCCTGGCCACCACCCTGCGCCAGGCCGGCCATTGATCAGAAGGTAACTGCCATGTCCCTCCCCTCACACGTACGCCTGGTGGAAGTCGGCCCGCGCGACGGCCTGCAGAACGAAGCCCAACCTATCAGCGTTGCGGACAAAGTCCGGTTGGTGGACGCACTCAGCGCTGCCGGCTTGAGCTATATCGAAGTCGGCAGTTTCGTCTCGCCCAAGTGGGTGCCGCAGATGGCCGGCTCGGCCGAGGTATTCGCGCAGATCCAGCGCAGGCCCGGCGTGACCTACGGTGCCCTGGCGCCGAACCTGCGCGGTTTCGAGGACGCATTGGCAGCCGGCGTGAAGGAAGTGGCGGTGTTTGCGGCCGCGTCCGAGGCGTTTTCCCAGCGCAATATCAACTGTTCCATCAGCGAAAGCCTGGAACGCTTTGCGCCGATCATGGCGGCGGCCAGGCAGCACGGAATCAGCGTGCGAGGTTATGTGTCGTGCGTGCTGGGCTGCCCGTATGAAGGCGAGATTGCGCCGGCGCAAGTGGCGGCGGTCGCGCGGGAGTTGTATGCCATGGGCTGCTATGAAGTGTCCCTGGGCGACACCATCGGCACCGGCACGGCGGGCGCCACGCGGCGGCTGTTCGAGGTGGTCGGCGCGCAGGTGCCACGAGACAAGCTGGCGGGGCACTTCCACGATACGTATGGCCAGGCTATCGCGAATATCTACGCCAGCCTGCTGGAGGGCATCGCGGTGTTCGACAGCTCTATCGCGGGCCTCGGCGGCTGCCCCTACGCCAAGGGCGCCAGCGGTAACGTCGCCACCGAAGATGTGCTGTACCTGCTAAACGGCCTGGGCATCGAGACCGGTATCGACCTGCAGGCATTGATTGCCGCGGGCCAGCAAATCAGCAACGTGTTGGGCCGACCCACCGGGTCGCGCGTGGCCAAGGCGCGTAACACCGGTTGAGTAGCGTAGCCGTGACAATGTGTTACCGCACGCCTACACATCGAGTAACACGGGAACATATTTTGTCGTATTTGCCGCAGGATATTTCCCACAAAAAAATCAAACCCTTGATTTTAAAGACTTTTTAAAAGTTGGCACGGCTTCTGCTATCTCTATGGCATAACAAGAATAAAAAGCACCAAGCCTAATAAAAATAAGACGAAACGACTCTGACATAACAAAAACAACACGGCAGAGACGCAGCTAACAGATTTTTTTGGAGAAGATGTGCTTCGCTGGGTACGGCGTGCCGAAACCCGCAACCGGTTAGAGAAAAATAAAACTACCTCAGGTAGCTACCCACTGGTTGGATCGATAACGAAGAAGCAGATCAGCGCTCAAAAAAATACGTTTGCTCTTGACCCCGAATGGGGGTCGCCAAAAACAGCGGTAAAGGGTAACGGTTGCCAAAAACAACAATAGACCGCCCCTCAATAATAAAAAAAGAGCACGCAACGACAAATTAAAGGGGACCCTCGGGTCCCCTTTGTGCTTTCTGCGTTTCGTTCATGTGTTGATTCACCGCAGCCAACATGTGAGGGAGCAAGCCCCCTCCCACATGGGTTCTGTGGTGTTATTGAGACTGCGTGCGCAGCTCTTCGATGGAGATTTCGCGCATGCGGAATTTCTGGATCTTGCCCGTGACCGTCATGGGGAATGCCTCCACGAACTTGAAGTGCTTGGGCGTCTTGAAGTGCGCAATGCGGCCCTTGCACCAAGTTTGCAGCTCAAGCTCATTGGCCACATGGCCGGGATGGAACTTGATCCAGGCGACGATGGCTTCACCGTAGCGCTCATCCGGAATGCCGATGACCTGCACATCCGCCACCGCCGGGTGGGTGAAGAAAAACTCCTCCAGCTCACGCGGGTACACGTTCTCGCCGCCGCGAATGATCATGTCTTTGTTGCGCCCGGCGATGCACACGTAGCCGTGGGCGTCCATGTTCGCCAGGTCACCGGTGTGCATCCAGCCGGCGTCGTCGATGGCCTCGCGGGTGGCGTCGGGGTTGTTCCAGTAGCCGAGCATCACGCTGTAGCCACGGGTGCACAACTCGCCGATCTCGCCGCGCGCAATCGTATTGCCATCGGCGTCGATGATCTTGTTTTCCAACTGCGGCTGGGTGCGCCCGACGGTGGTCACGCGGCGTTCCAAGTCGTCATCCGCTCCGGTTTGCAAGGACACCGGGCTGGTCTCGGTCATGCCGTAGGCAATCTGCACCTCGCTCATGTGCATCTCGCTGATGACCCGGCGCATCACTTCGATGGGGCACGTGGCGCCGGCCATGATGCCGGTGCGCAGGGTGGACAGGTCAAAGTCGCCCAGGCGGGGGTGATCGAGCATGGCGATAAACATGGTGGGCACGCCGTACAGGCCGGTGGCGCGCTCCTCGGCGACGGCGGCGAGGGTCAGCAGCGGGTCGAAGCCGTCATTCGGGTAGATCATGGTGGTGCCGTGGGTGATGCAACCGAGGTTGCCCATGACCATGCCGAAGCAGTGATACAACGGCACCGGGATCACCAGGCGGTCCTGCGCGGTGAGGCCCAGGCTTTCGCCGACCATGTAGCCGTTATTGAGGATGTTGTGATGGCTGAGGGTGGCACCTTTGGGAAAGCCCGTGGTGCCGGAGGTGTACTGGATATTCACCGGTTGATCGAAATGCAAAGCGGCCTGGCGGGCATGCAGTTGCTCGAGCGGGATGCCTGCACCGCGCGCTGCCAACTGCGACCAGGGCAGGAATCCCGGTGGCGGGTTGGGGTCGAGGCTGATCATGCCGCGCAGGTCCGGCTTCAGCGCCTGCAGCATCGCGTGGTAATCGGAAGTCTTGAACGACCCGGCACACACCAGCCACTGGCAGCCGGACTGCTTGAGCACGTAGTCCAGTTCACTGCTGCGGTAGGCCGGGTTGATATTGACCAGGATGACCCCGAGCTTGGCACTGGCGATCTGGCTGATGCACCACTCGGCGCAATTGGGCGCCCAGATACCCAGGCGGTCGCCGGCCTGCATGCCCAAGGCAAGAAAAGCGCGGGCGTGTACATCCACCGCCTCGGCCAACTGCCGCCAGGTGTAGCGAAGCTGCTGGTGGCGCACCACCAGGGCCTCGCCGTCAGGATGACGCGCAACCGTGCGATCAAAGGCCTGGCCGATGGTCATGGCCAGCAAGGCTTTGTCCTGAGGGCCACGGCTGTAGCTCTGATTCGATTGATCCATAACGACCCCTGTTGTCTTTTTTGTAGGTTGACGTAAACGTAAACTACGATTGACAGCGCCGCAACGCAAGCTTACGTTAACGTAAAGGTGAGCGCCCTCCCCTGGCGCGCCCTCCACACAAAAACAATGCTCACATTAAGGTGCCTGTCATGAGTTACCCGTCCCTGAACTTCGCCCTCGGTGAAACCATCGACATGCTGCGCGACCAGGTGCAGTCCTTCGTGGGCAAGGAAATCGCGCCCCGCGCGGCCCAGATCGACATCGACAACCTGTTCCCCGCCGACCTGTGGCGTAAGTTCGGCGATATGGGCCTGCTGGGCATCACCGTGCCGGAAGAGTACGGCGGCGCCGGCCTGGGTTACCTGGCCCACGTGGTGGCCATGGAAGAGATCAGCCGGGGCTCGGCGTCAGTGGCGCTGTCCTACGGCGCGCATTCCAACCTGTGCGTGAACCAGATCAACCGCAACGGCAACCACGAACAAAAACTCAACTACCTGCCCAAACTCATCAGCGGCGAACACGTCGGCGCCCTGGCCATGAGTGAGCCGAATGCCGGCTCCGATGTGGTTTCGATGAAACTGCGCGCCGACAAACGCGGCGATCATTACGTGCTCAACGGCAGCAAAACCTGGATCACCAACGGCCCCGACGCCAGCACCTATGTGATCTACGCCAAGACCGACCTGGAAAAGGGCCCTCACGGCATCACCGCGTTCATTGTCGAGCGCGACTGGAAAGGCTTCAGCCGCAGCAACAAGTTCGACAAACTGGGCATGCGCGGCTCCAACACCTGCGAACTGTTTTTCGATGACGTGCAAGTGCCGCAGGAAAACATCCTCGGCGTGCTCAATGGCGGCGTCAAAGTGCTGATGAGCGGCCTCGACTACGAGCGCGTGGTGCTGTCCGGCGGCCCCACCGGGATCATGCAGGCGTGCATGGACCTGATCGTGCCCTACATCCACGACCGCAAGCAGTTCGGCCAGAGCATCGGCGAATTCCAGCTGATCCAGGGCAAGGTCGCCGACATGTACACCCAACTCAACGCCAGCCGCGCCTACCTCTACGCGGTGGCCCAGGCGTGCGAGCGTGGCGAGACCACGCGCAAGGACGCGGCCGGGGTGATCCTCTACAGCGCCGAACGCGCCACGCAAATGGCCCTTGATGCCATCCAGATCCTGGGCGGCAATGGCTATATCAATGAATTCCCGGCCGGGCGCCTGCTGCGTGACGCCAAATTGTATGAGATCGGCGCCGGCACCAGTGAGATCCGCCGGATGCTGATCGGTCGCGAACTCTTCAACGAAACCCGCTGAAGGAGCGCACCATGGCCACCTTGCACAGCCAGCTCAACCCCCGCTCGGCGGAGTTTGCCGCCAACAGCGCGGCGATGCGCCAACAGGTCGACGCCCTGCACACCCTGCTCGCCCACGTGCAACAAGGCGGCGGCGCCAAGGCCCAGGAGCGGCACACCTCGCGCGGCAAACTGCTGCCTCGCGAGCGCATCAATCGCTTGCTCGACCCCGGCTCGCCGTTTCTTGAACTCAGCCAACTGGCCGCCCATCAGGTGTACGGCGAAGACGTACCGGCCGCTGGGGTGATTGCCGGGATCGGCTGCGTGGAAGGCGTCGAATGCATGATCGTCGCCAACGACGCCACGGTGAAAGGCGGTTCCTACTACCCGCTCACGGTCAAAAAACACCTGCGCGCGCAGACCATTGCCGAGCAGAACCGCCTGCCGTGCATCTACCTGGTGGACTCCGGCGGCGCCAATCTGCCGCGTCAGGACGAAGTGTTTCCCGATCGCGAGCATTTCGGGCGGATCTTCTTCAACCAAGCCAACATGAGCGCCCAAGGCATCCCGCAGATCGCCGTGGTGATGGGCTCGTGCACTGCCGGTGGCGCGTATGTGCCGGCGATGGCCGACGAAGCGATCATGGTGCGCAACCAGGCCACCATCTTTCTCGCCGGCCCGCCGCTGGTGAAAGCCGCGACCGGTGAAGTGGTCAGCGCCGAAGACCTCGGCGGTGCCGATGTGCACTGCAAGGTCTCCGGCGTAGCCGACCACTATGCCGACAGCGATGAACACGCATTGGCGCTGGCCCGCCGCAGCGTGGCCAACCTCAATTGGCGCAAACAGGGCGAGTTGCTGCAACGCCCGCCCGTGGCGCCGCTGTACAGCAGCGAAGAGCTGTACGGCGTGATCCCGGCCGACGCCAAGCAGCCCTTTGATGTGCGCGAAGTGATCGCACGCCTGGTCGACGGTTCAGTGTTCGATGAGTTCAAGGCGCTGTTTGGGACCACCCTGGTGTGCGGTTTTGCGCACTTGCACGGCTACCCGATTGCGGTCCTGGCCAACAACGGGATTCTGTTCGCCGAAGCCGCGCAAAAAGGCGCGCACTTTATCGAGCTGGCCTGCCAGCGCGGCATTCCCCTGTTGTTCCTGCAGAACATCACCGGCTTCATGGTCGGCCAGAAGTACGAAGCCGGTGGCATCGCCAAGCACGGCGCCAAGCTGGTCACCGCAGTGGCCTGCGCCAAGGTGCCGAAGTTTACGGTGATCATAGGCGGCAGCTTTGGCGCGGGTAACTACGGCATGTGTGGCCGCGCCTACGACCCACGTTTCCTGTGGATGTGGCCGAATGCACGCATTGGCGTGATGGGCGCCGAGCAGGCGGCCGGTGTGCTGGTGCAGGTCAAGCGCGAGCAGGCCGAACGCGCGGGCGTGGGATTCAGCGCCGAAGAAGAGGCGGCAATCAAGCAGCCGATCCTCGACCAGTACGACACCCAGGGCCACCCCTACTATTCCAGCGCGCGCCTGTGGGATGACGGCGTGATTGACCCGTTGCAGACCCGTGACGTGCTGGCGCTGGCCTTGTCCGCCTCGCTGAATGCCCCCATCGAGCCGAGCCGCTTCGGCGTGTTCCGCATGTAAATGGAGCCGTACCCCATGAGCGATTTCAATACCCTCGAACTGATCACCGACAGCCGTGGTTTTGCCACGCTGTGGCTTAGTCGTGAAGCCAAGAACAACGCGTTCAATGCCGAGATGATCCGCGAACTGATCATCGCCCTCGACCAGGTGCAAGGCGATCCGTCCCTGCGTTTTCTGGTGCTGCGCGGGCGCGGCAAACACTTCAGCGCCGGTGCCGACCTGGCCTGGATGCAGCAATCGGCCGAGCTGGACTACCACACCAACCTGGACGATGCCCGCGAACTGGCGGAGCTGATGTACAACCTGGCCAAGCTGAAAATCCCGACCCTCGCAGTAGTGCAAGGCGCAGCCTACGGTGGCGCGCTGGGCTTGATCAGTTGCTGTGACATGGCAATTGGCGCGGATGACGCGCAGTTCTGCCTGTCGGAAGTACGCATCGGCCTGGCGCCGGCCGTGATCAGCCCGTTCGTGGTGCAAGCCATCGGCGAACGCGCGGCGCGGCGCTATGCCCTGACCGCCGAGCGCTTTGGCGGCCAACGCGCGCGGGACATCGGTTTGCTGGCAGAGAGTTACCCGATTGGCGAGCTGGACCGTCAGGTCGAACAGTGGATCGCCAACCTGCTGCACAACAGCCCGGCGGCGATGCGCGCCAGCAAGGACTTGCTGCGCGAAGTGGGCAACGGCGCCCTCACCCCGGCCTTGCGCCGCTACTGCGAAAACGCCATTGCGCGCATTCGCGTGAGCGCCGAGGGCCAGGAAGGCTTGCGCGCCTTCCTGCAAAAACGTCCACCGAGCTGGCAGCCTCAGGAGCCGCGTTCATGACAACATTGACGACCGTGCTGGTGGCCAACCGAGGCGAGATTGCCTGCCGGGTGATGCGCACCGCCAAGGCGATGGGCCTGACCACCGTGGCGGTGCACAGCGCCATCGACCGCGATGCGCGTCACAGTCGCGAGGCGGATATTCGTGTCGACCTGGGGGGCAGCAAGGCCACTGACAGTTACCTGCAAATCGACAAACTGATCGCCGCCGCCCAGGCCAGCGGCGCCCAGGCGATTCATCCGGGTTACGGTTTTTTGTCGGAGAACGCCGGGTTTGCCCGCGCCATTGAAGCCGCTGGCTTGATCTTCCTCGGCCCACCCGCCTCGGCGATCGATGCCATGGGCAGCAAGTCGGCGGCCAAGGCCCTGATGGAAACCGCCGGTGTGCCGCTGGTGCCGGGTTATCACGGCGAAGCTCAGGACCTGGACACCTTCCGCGCCGCCTGCGAACGCATCGGCTACCCCGTGCTGCTCAAGGCTACAGCCGGTGGCGGCGGCAAAGGCATGAAGGTGGTCGAGGACGTCAGCCAATTGGCCGAGGCGCTCGCGTCGGCCCAGCGTGAGGCGCTGTCGTCCTTCGGCAATGGGCAGATGCTGGTGGAAAAATACCTGCTCAAGCCGCGTCATGTGGAGATCCAGGTGTTTGCCGACCAGCATGGGCATTGCCTGTACCTCAATGAACGCGACTGCTCGATCCAGCGCCGCCACCAGAAGGTGGTCGAGGAAGCGCCCGCGCCGGGGTTGAGCGTTGAACAACGCAAGGCCATGGGCGAAGCTGCCGTGCGTGCAGCACAGGCCATCGGTTATGTCGGCGCCGGTACGGTGGAGTTTTTGCTGGACGCGCGCGGCGAGTTCTTCTTCATGGAGATGAACACGCGGCTGCAGGTGGAGCATCCCGTGACCGAGGCGATCACCGGACTGGATTTGGTGGCCTGGCAGATTCGTGTCGCCCAGGGCGAGGCTTTGCCGATCACCCAGGAGCAGGTGCCGCTGATCGGCCATGCAATCGAAGTGCGACTGTATGCCGAGGACCCCGCGAATGATTTCCTGCCGGCTACCGGGCATCTCGCGCTGTACCGCGAATCCACGCCAAGGCCGGGCTGCCGGGTGGACAGTGGCGTCGAGCAAGGCGACAGCGTGTCGCCCTTCTATGACCCCATGCTCGGCAAGCTGATTGCCTGGGGCGAGGACCGTGAACAGGCGCGGCTGCGGTTGCTGGGCATGCTGGATGAGTTTGCCGTGGGCGGGCTGAAGACCAACCTGGGCTTTTTGCGGCGCATTATCGGGCATCCGGCGTTCGCGGCGGCCGAGTTGGATACCGGGTTTATTCCGCGATATCAGGACGATTTGCTGCCGGCGCCCGGGGAACTGGGCGATGAATTCTGGCAAGCCGCAGGCGCGGCCTACATCCAGAGTTTGCCGCCGGGTGAAGGGCCTTGGGCGGATAAGCGTGGGTTTCGTGCTGGGTTGCCGGCCGAGGTTTCGCTGCATTTGAGCTGCAACGGCCAGGATCGGCTGGTCACTCTGGCCGCGGACGGCGCCCAGCTACGCGGCGAACAGCTGCTGATCGAGCAACAGGGCGTGCGTCGCAGCCATTTGGCGGTGCGCCATGGCCACACGGTGTATCTGCGCTGGGACGGCGAGATGCAGGCGGCAACGCTGTTCGACCCGATTGCAGCAGTCGAGGCCAACCAGTCCCACCAAGGCGGCCTTACCGCGCCGATGAACGGCAGCATCGTGCGAGTGCTGGTGGAGGTCGGACAAAACGTGGAGGCCGGCACGCCACTGGTGGTCCTGGAGGCCATGAAGATGGAACACAGTATCCGCGCGCCCCAGGCTGGAGTGGTCAAGGCGCTGTTCTGCCAGGAAGGTGAAATGGTTGCAGAAGGTTGCGCGCTGGTGGAGCTCGAAACGGCTGGCTAGAACTTCGCCGTGGCTTGAACCACCACGCCGAGGATGCGGCATTCTTCAGTGAACAGCCGTTTCGGGTAGGTGGGATTGAGCGGCACCAGGTAAAGCTGGCCGCTCTCTTCCAGCAACTGGCGGAAGGTCGCGTGTGGGCTCTCGGCCCATTGGGCGACCACCAGCTTGCCGGGCTCGGCCGCGATGGCCGGGTCTACCAGGATCATCATGCCCGCACTGACACTCAGGCCGCTGGGGGCGGTCATGGCGTCGCCTGTGACCGGCAGCCAAAAGGCGTCGCCCTGGGCGTGATAATCCGTCAGTTCGAAGCGGGACACGCCATAAGGCGCCCGTTCTTCGCGCACCTCGCACACCCCTCTCCAATCGCTGACCGGGTAGCGGTAATACGGGTTGTAGTTTTTCTCCGGTGGGGCTTCCTCGGCCCGCTCGCGGATATCCAGTGCGACTTCAAGGTACCCCAGCCCCAGCGCCGCCAGGACCCGGTTCATGTCCACCAGGCTTGGCGCCCGCCGTTTGTTGAGCCAATGGCCAACGCCGCCCTGGGACATGCCCAAGCGCTCGGCCAACTCCCCTTGTGTGACCTTGCGGTCTTCCATGTTGGTCCTGACCAACGCAATCCAGTTATCCATGGGGCTGACAATACGTCATGGAGTTTTCAGGGCAATAAACAGTTTGTAGTAATCCATAAAACGACATAAATACGATACGTACTATCATCGGACATAAGGTTTTCGACACCCATCCGGAGTACCGCCCCCCATGACGACCAGCCCCAACCTCCTGCCTGAAACCGCTGAAGACACTGAACTGCACGACCTGCGCCATAGCGGTGCCGCCAAGCGCGCGCTGGATTTTTACTTGAAAGAAGATAGTTCGGAATCATTTCCGGATGGAGCCCTATTCACCCTCAAGCCAGGCATCAGCCAGGAGGAAGCCCTGATACACGCTTCAGACCTGCTGCGCAGCGCCGCGGCCACCGCCTATGAATCAGCAAGCAGCCATCAGGGCAATCATCGTGACCTGGCGTTTTCAGTGGTGTATTTGATTGATATGGCGAAGGCGATGGTGGAGCGGTCGTTGCAGGTGCCAGTGGCTCAGGCAAACGGGTAACCGGCGCGGAAGAAAAATATTTCTATCTCACGGATAAAAACATTTGACTTGCAAATGATAATGATTATTATTGGGTTCAGCTGATCGCGAGATCAGTCGATAGACCAAGGGACCTTAGGTCGGACTCTTGGAATATCTCCTCATCAGGCTAATCACGGTTTTTGACCCGGCTCTTTGGCCGGGTCTTTTTTTTGCCGGTTTCCCCGGCATGGCTTCAGGCTAATGAAGACTGTGTGTTGCTCGATGGCGCGCATGGTAGCAAAAGACCATCGCCGAAAGAAAGTCGGTCGAGCGCTCTGGCTCACATCTTTGCGAAATAGCGCTTGAGAATCAATCTCATAGATTCTAAGCTGCGGCGGCGTCACGGATGACGCCCCCCCTTCCCCCAGCAACAATTTTGCGTCCAGCCTTTACCAGACTCCTGTGTAATATGGCGCCACAACACTCATATTCAGGCACCCAGACTATGACCGTGGCCTTGACCTCCATCAAAATCAGCACCGACTTCGACAGTGGCAATATCCAGGTACTGGATGCCCACGATGCCTATCAGTTGTTGCTGGCAATCAAACCCGACACGCGCAGCCCACACTTCCAGTGGTTCCACTTCAAGGCCGAAGGCATGCACGTGGGCCACACCCACACGTTCCGCCTGAGCAACGCGAGCAAGTCTTCCTACCCGCACGCGTGGAGCGGCTACAACGCCGTGGCCTCTTACGACCATATCAACTGGTTCCGGGTGCCTTCGCGCTTTGATGGGGAAATCCTGCACATCAGCCTCGAAACCCGCGAGAAACACGCGTGGTTTGCCTACTTCGAGCCCTACAGCCGCGAGCGCCACGACGCATTGATCGACAAGGCCCTGAGCCGTGCCGGCACGAAGCTGCTGGCCACCGGTAAAAGTGTCGAAGGCCGTGATATCCAACTGCTACGTCGCGGCAAAGGCGGCGAAGGCCGCCGCAAGATCTGGATCATCGCCCAACAGCATCCTGGCGAGCACATGGCCGAATGGTTTATGGAGGGCATCATCGAACGCCTGCAGCAGGACGGTGACGCCGAGCTGAAAAAACTGCTGAAAGTCGCCGACCTGTACCTGGTGCCCAACATGAACCCGGACGGCGCCTTCCACGGTCACCTGCGCACCAACGCCATGGGCCAGGACCTTAACCGTGCCTGGCAGAGCGCCAGCCAGGAGATCAGCCCGGAAGTGCTGTTCGTACAGCAGCAAATGGAAACGTACGGCGTCGACCTGTTCCTCGATATCCACGGTGACGAGGAAATTCCCTACGTGTTCACCGCGGGCTGCGAGGGTAACCCCGGTTATACCCCGCGCATCGAGGCGTTGGAAAAACACTTCCGCGGCCACCTGAGCGCGCTGACCCGCGACTTCCAGACCACCTACGGCTACACCCGCGACCTGCCGGGCGAAGCCAACATGACCCTGGCTTGCAACGCGGTAGGCCAACAATACGACTGCCTGTCGCTGACCCTGGAAATGCCATTCAAGGATAACGACGACGCGCCCGACCTGCACACCGGCTGGTCAGGCAAACGCTCGATGCAGTTGGGCAAGGACGTGTTGAGTACGGTCGCTGATATCGTCGACGTCCTGCGCTGAGGTTGTGGCTTGCTTGCGCGGGGCTGCTTCGCAGCCCAGCGCGAGCAAGCTCGCTCACTACAGGGAGCGTTTGGAGCCGGTCATGCTTTGCAGCACGCCATCGCGTCGGACCAACCCATGGAACAGCGCCGCCGCCAGGTGCAAGAGCACCGTCAGGAACAACAGGTAGGCGAGAAACCCGTGGGCCTTGCGCAGCACCGCGAACAGCGGCGCATTCGCCCCCACCAGCGCCGGCAACTGCACCGAACTGCTGAGCATCACCGGGTCGCCGGCCGCCGAAATCATTGCCCAACCCAGCAGCGGCAGCACCAGCATCAAGGCATACAGCACCAGGTGGGACGCCTTGGCCGCCAGCACTTGCCACAGCGGCAAGTCGGCTGGCAACGGCGGTTGGCGAGTGGAAAAACGCACCACCAACCGCACGATCACCAACGCCAGAATCGCAATACCCAGCGGCTTGTGCAGGTGAATCAACCACTCATGCCGCTCCGACACCGAAGCCGCCAGGCCCGCGCCGATAAACAGCATGGCGATGACCATCAGCGCCATCAGCCAGTGCAACAGACGCGCCAAGGGGGCGAAAAACCGGGGTTGGGCATTCATGGCTTCGACTCCTGAGGGGCGCTATGCAACGGGCTGACTTCACCGGCACGGCGCAGGTACGAGCTCGCGTACGCTGCCGAACGTGCCGCCAGCAGGGGGTCATTGGAGGCTTCAATGCCACTGGGCAAAATCAGCGGATCAAAGTTGATATCACGGCAAGCACCGTCCGCTTGCGGCTGGCTGCTTTGCAAGACCAGGGTGCCGGCGTTAATGACCTTATGCTCGCCGGTCCAGGCCTTGCTCGCATCGTCCAGCGGGTCGCCGGGGTTGGCCAGGGTCATGCTTAACTGCCAACGCAGCGGCCCGGCAGACAGGCGCTGTACCAGGTCTTTCTCGAGGAAATCACTCCCCGCTGGCGCGGTATCGCCCGGTGCGTCTTGACTCAGGGGTACGACGCCCCAACGCACGGCCTGGCGCTTGCCATCGGCACCCACCAGGTAAAACGCATTGATACCGTTGTAGGTTTCGGTCGCATAACTGGCCGAAGGCTTGGCGGTCTTGACCCATGCCAGAAACGACGCGGTCTCGGGATGGGCGGCAAAGAACGCTGGCATACTCGCCGGGTTCGGTTTGCCGGTGGCGGGCTCCGGTGCGCCGGCCTTGAGCATCTGGTAGAACGCCTCGGGCGTGCCCACCGGGAACACCGGCATGCTGTTCATGCCGGTGCGCCACTGCTGGCCGTTGGCCTGGCTGAATTGCACGGCAAAACTGCGGATCGGTACACTGCTGTCCGGCGCATAGGGGTTGCCGCTGGGCAACGCAAACCGACCGATCAGCGGGGTCTTGGCCGCGCTGAACACCTGGGCGCTGGAGTAGGCGCGGGCTTCGGCACTGCTCTCGAAATACCCCGCCACGCACACGCCCTTGGCATGGTTACGTCGGAAGCCGGGGTGCACGCCATTGTTGGTTTCCAGAGCGTTGACCAAGGTTTTCGGGCGCAGGCGCTGTGGGTCGAGGGTGCCATTGACGTAGGCAAATGCCCCCGCCACAACCGCAACCACGGCACCGATACCCGCCAGGCGCGCGATCAGGCTCGCAGTGCTCAACGGGGGACGGGGCGGTGATGAGTGATCTACCATGAAGAAACTCCAGGGCCAAAGGCCTTAGGGGTGAACATAAGGTCGGAGCATTAAGACGAACGCCGATCCGCTCTATTCCCGGGCCGTGGATTTATTTCCCAACACAGGGAATAACCGTCAACGCCGCACGTCTCTCTAGTCCCAGCGTAGTGACCCGCCAGACGCCCATGCATGAACTCGACGAACAGTTACGTGAACTCATCCCCAGGCTACGGCGCTTTGCCGTGTCCCTGACCCGTAACGCCAGCAGCGCCGACGACCTGGTGCAGTCGACCCTGGAGCGGGGGATCATCAGTTGGGCCGATAAACGCATCGAAGGCGACTTGCGCGCCTGGCTGTTCTCGATCCTCTACCGACAATTCCTCGATGCCCACCGCCGCACCCGGCGCTACGCACGCATGCTGGAGTTCTTCACCGGACGCGACGATGTGCAACCGTCGGTGGAACGCACGGTGATCGCCCAGTCGACCCTGCAAGCCTTCGATCAACTCAGCACCGAGCAGCGCGCGCTGCTGCTGTGGGTCTCCGTCGAAGGCTTCAGCTACAAGGAGGTCGCCGAGATCCTCGAGGTGCCCATCGGTACCGTGATGTCGCGCCTGTCGCGGGCACGCCAAGCCCTGCGTCAACTCAGTGATGGCGAAATTGCCAGCCCTTCCCTGCGGAGACTCAAATGATCAGCCTGCCCCCCAGCGAACGCGATTTGCATGCCTACGTCGATCATCAACTGCTGGAGAGTGATCGCCGTGTGCTGGAAACCTATTTGGCCACCCACCCGGACGTTGCGGCCCAGGTCCACGCCTGGCAGCACGATGCACAGTTGCTGCGCGCGGCATTGGGCGGTGCGCTGCAACAGCCGGCCAACCCGGACCTGGACCCGGCGCTCATCCGCCAACGCATCAAGCACCAGTCGCGTCGCCACGTCGCCACCGCAGCCGTGCTGCTGATCGCCGTCAGCCTCGGCGGCCTCGGCGGCTGGCACGCCCGTGAAGCCACCCAACCGCCCCTGCTGCCAATGGCCGACGCGATGCAGGCGTTCCGCTTGTTTGCCCAGGACGGCATCATGCCCGCCGACTACAAGGTCCAGGGCGACGGCACGATGCAGGCCTGGCTCGACCGCTACTTCAACCAGGCGCACCGCCTGCCTGACTTGAGCGCATCGGGCTTCACGCCGGTCAGCGGGCGCTTGCTCACCACCGAGCAAGGCGCGGCGGCCATGGTGCTGTACGAAGACCGGCAAGGGCGGCGCATCAGTTTCTACATCCGTCCACCGGGTCCCGAAAACGGCTTCCTGCCCCGTGGCAGCCGCAGTGCCGATGGCTTGCAGGCCCAATACTGGTCCGGCGCCGGCTACAACTATGCGGTGGTCAGCCCGGTGGGTCAGCCCACACCACCGATGCAGACGTTCTAAAAGCCCACGTCGAGTACCACGTTGTCGAGATAGGTACCCGCGGGTGGAGTGTTCTGGTCGGTGTAGACCCTGGCGTTGTAGTTGAACACCTGGCTACCGGTGCCCAGGCCGTTGCCGGGGTTGATTTCGGCGGTGGAGCTGTCGCGACGCGCTGCGCCCACGCTGCCCCAGCGGGTGGTCCCGGCGCTTTTGAAGATGTCGTAGGCCAGGTAGTTGCCGCCGGACACCATGCGCCGTCGCCCGCCCACGCTGAGCGGGTTCTGGCCGTCACTCAGGCCGACGCTGTAGGCGCTGCCTTTGGTGCAGGAAATGCTGGTCTGCCCGGTCACGGTGGAGAACCCACTGACAACCGGCGCGCTGCCAAAGCTGATATTGGGCGCGGTGATCTGGCAGTCGTTGGTGACGGTCATGCTCACGGTCAACGCTGCCGTGCCGCTGCCGATGTCGCGGCCCAGGCAGATACCTCCAATGCCGATCCCCGAGCAGTAGTTCCAGTTCCAGGCAATGTTCAAGGTCTCGGTGTACAACCCCGCAGCAACGTTGCTGCCGGTGATGCTGCTCAGGTACAGCGGGACGGTTTTTGTCCCAGGCCCCGCGATCAAACCGATGCCTTGGGCAATGCCCCCGGCTCCACCGAATTCAAATTGGGTACCTCTGGTTATCGGGAAACTGGTGCTGTTGCTGCCGTAAATCGTATAGCCGATGACATCGCCGGTTGGCCCGACCATCCCGGTGTTGGAGGAGGTGATCGTCGCGTAGAAGTGGTCGGAGGACACCAGCAGCGAAATCAACGCCGAGGCGCAGCTCAACCCTGCGTTTGCCGTCGAACTGGCCTGCGCCGCCGTGCGCACCGTCATTGAGCTGATCGAACCGAAACTCGCCGGCGTCGTGGTCACCACCGAACACAGCGCCATGGCCTGGCCCGAAAACACTACGCCCACGACACACAGCCACCCCATTCCCCTCATTGGCATACCAACGGCCCGATCAGCGGCACATCCTGTTGTTGCTCATCGATATCAAACCGCGCCTGGCAGGTACGCCCTTCGCCCAGCGTGACGTGCAGGGTGTTATGCCCCGAGAGATTTTCCAGGTACACCAGGCCATCCCAGCCGACCACCGCCTGCTGGTTGCTTTGCTCGTGCACCACCAGGCTGCCCAGGGGCAACTCCTGATGCTGGGTGTCCACCAGGGTGACGCTGGCCGCGAGTACCCGGCGCAATGGAAACTCCAGCAGGTAGCCGCTGCCACGCCGCACCGACACACGCTGTTCCACATTCGGGCTCTGCACGTTGAGCGGCAGGTTCAGCGGATCGATTTCATACTTGGCGCGGTAATACGCGCTGCTCCACGGCACCAGAAGATGGCCGTTGCGGTCGGTTTCGCCCACCAACTGGTTCTCGTAGCGCACCGGAATCCCGGCGAACCCCTGGGTACTCACCACCACAAAGGCATCGTTGATGCGGTTGGCGGCAAAGGCGTCGCCGCCCATCCACACCAGCGAGCCACTGGCATCCGCCCAACGCGTCTCGGCATCGCTGCTGCCGTATACGCCAGCCTGCAACTGCACCGATTGCAAGCGCCACGTCAGGTCGGCCTGCCGGTACGCCGGGCCAGCGCCCTGGGCATAACCGAGGTTGTAGCCTACCCCGCCTTCGCTGGGCACCGCGTGACTGTAGTTGAGGCGCTGGCGGCTGGCGCCCTCCTTGCTGCGCTCGGTGCTCAGGGCCAGGCTGCCGTTGAGATCAAACGGAATCACCAGTTGCGCCTGCATCGCCCAGTTGCTGTCGCCGATCTCACGGTTGGCCGACAGGTAGAAACTGGTGTTGCGCCACAGCGGTTTGCTCCAGCTCAGGTTGAGCAGGCGCGTGCGCGAATCGTCCGCCGCCTGCACGTCGAAATACCCCACACCCAGGCTGCCGAAACGCTCAAGGTTGAGGCTCAGGGTTACCTGCTCGCTGCGCTTGCTGAGGCTGGCGTAAGGCGTGTCGACCAGGGTCAGGTCGGCGTACGCTTCGTGTCGCTCCACCCGCTGATAGGACAGGCTGTAGCGCGTGCTGTTGTACTGATACCCCAGGCTCAGTTGCTGGCCGGTGCGGCCTTCGAACTGGCTTTGACTGACGGCCGTGTTGAGCACGCCGAAGTTGCCCAGCCGCAGGTTGCCGCCCAGGCCGCCCAGGGTCAGGTCGCTGGACGCTTCGGCATGGGTTTCCAAGGTCAGGTTGTCGGAATACCCATAACGAAAGGTGCCGCTGGCCACACCTGACCCGTAGGCAAAATCCTTCAGGGCGTACTCCCGGCGCAAGGTACCGGCGGCCACCGAGAAATCCGTCAGACCCTGTTGCAGCAACGTGCTGGTCACATAGAACGGCACGGTGGTCGAGACCTGGCGACCCAGGGCGTCGGTGGTCACCACCACGGCTTCGCCCGCTCCGTTGATAAACGGCACATTGGTCAGCGTGTAAGGCCCTGGTTGCAGCAGTGCGCTGTCGGACTTGTAGCCGTTGATAAACAGGTCCACCGACGATGGCACCGCAGCCTCACCGGCAAATTGCGGCAAAGGATAGGTCACCAGGTCCGGGCGCACCGCAAAGTCCCGCGACAGTTGCACGCCGCCCAGGCGCACCGAACTGCTCCAAGGCAAGGCGCCGCTGATCACGTCACCGGCCTCGTAGGTCAGCAGCTGCTCATCATCGGAGAAACGCCAGGTGGTGTCGTAGCGCCGGTAGCCGTTGTTGAGCGTACTGCTGCCGACCCCATCGGCCAGGGTCTGGCGGTACTGACCGGTATTGGACAAAGTGCCCCAGTTGTCGAACAGGCGCACTTCGTTCCAGGCGGCGAGGTAGCTGCCGCCTTCGTCGGTGTCGTTGAAATACAGGTCATAGTTGAGCAAGGCGCCGAAGCTGCTCATCGCCTGGGTACGCGGATAGGTGTTGCGGTTGCCGATGAATTGCGCCTGCAGCCACGACGGTGGCACATCCAGCAACAGGCGCTGTCCATGGCTGTCGTACTCGCTGTGCAGGCCGGGGATCTGGTCCAGCGCCACACTGCCACTCGGTTCACCGGGCAGCTTCATGCCCACATCCTGCAGCGCACTGGCCGGCACGTAGAGTTGCCCGGCCCGTTGATCGACCGCAATAACACGGCCGGTGTCCATCTGGTTGACCACCAACTCCAGAAACAACTGTGCATCGGCGACAGCCTCCATACTGCTCGGGGGCGGTGGCAGGTCGCCAGCCACGCCCGGAAGCGCAATTATTGCGCCGCCCAGCCCGCTTACCACCGACAGCCATATACCACGAGCCAGACCACGACTCATCATGGCGTTGTGTCCTTCAATGGACATCTCCATCCGTTTAAAACCCGGGGCTTCCCAGCCCCGCTACCCTGCGGTTATCGCTTCGGCGCCAGGTTCTCCAATTGCGGCGCACCGTTGATCCTGACCTGCAGCGGCTGGTCGGCCGACAACGTATCCGGCACCGGCCAGCGCATGGTTGCGCCCGGCAGTACGTAGCCCAACAGGCCGTCCACCAACGGCCGCGTCTGCCCACCCTGCTTGAATGACGCATCGGTGAGGCGCGCATGCACGGCGCCCTGGTTGCGCACTTCGATGTAGTTGCGCCCTGCCACCGTGACCTTGTGCCAACTCAGCTCCGGTTTGCCGGCGCCCTTGGGGTCGCGCTGGCGCGTGCTGTCGTCCTTGCTCCACAGGCCCGCGCCGTAGGCAAACAGCGGCACCGAATAACGCATCTGAAAGCGGATCGCCGCTGCCGTGTTCTTGCCTTCCGGCGGCGTGGGCACCTGCAAGGGTGAAGGGATTTCATCGATGATGATGCGGTAGGCCAACTCTTGCCCCGGCGGCACTTCACGGGTGCGCGTCAGGCGTACCAGTTGTTTCTGCCCCGGCTCGATCCGCGCCACGGGCGGGCTGCCGATCACCTCGCGCTGGTTTTGGTATTGCTCGTCGAAGCCGCTCTGGCTCCAGGCAAAGACGCGAATCTGCAAGCTCGCAGTTTCGGTCCCACGGTTTTCCAGCCACAGTGCGCTGGCCTGTTGATCGGCCTCCAGCACCGGATCGATGGGCCAGATCAGCACCGAGCTGGCCGCTTGCACTAGCCCTGCCGTGCACGCGGCACTCAAGGCAAGACCCGCGGCCCACAGCCGCCGGGAAGGTGAACGCATAACCCCACTCCTTATACCAATAGCCTTACCACGTCAGCTGCACTTGCAGCGTGTCGCTGTACGTCCCCCCAGGCTGATTGCCCGGCAATTGCACCCGCCCGTAGATCGGCAGGCTGATGGTGTTCGCATCGCTGTAAGCCACGTTGACGCTCTGGCCGATCCCCAGGCTCTGGCTGAACGCCGCATCCCGAAATAACTGATACGCCACCCGCGCACTGCCGCTGTTGAGCTGCAAATTGCGCCCGGTGCTGCTGTGCAGCCCGCCGTCGACGCTCATGCTCAGCGCCACCCCCGGCGTGCATTGCAACGTGACGCCCGCTGTCAGCGCCGCCGTGACGGTGCTGGTCGCCAGGGCCGAATGACTGCCGTAGGTCAGCGCGCCGTAATTGGAGCTCCCGCCCACAATCAGGCAGCCAGGGGTGATGGTCGCGCTCACCTGGAAGCTCTGGCTGGTCACCGCCGATAACGGCAGCGGCACCGCCAGCGCACAGGCCAGCAACGCTCTGAACCACATCGCTAGAACGTCAGTTCCACGGCCACGGTGTCGGTGTAGGTGCCTGCCGGCAGCCCCGCCTTGCCCACCGCCCGACCGTAGAGGCTGACGGTCTGCGCCACGCCGGTACTGGCGGCGAGGGTGATCACGCCGTCGATCGCCAACAACGCGGAGTGGCCGCTGTCGGTGTAGAAGTCGTAAGGCACGAAGTTGCCCGCACCGTCGGCCAGCGCACGGCTGCCGCCTGGGGAAGCGCCGTCATGCGCACCGGCGCGCACCTTGACGGCTGGCGTGGTGCCACTGGAACACAGGATCGACAATCCGCCACCCGTGCCGGTACCGCCGAGCAACTGCGCATCGGCGTTGGTGAACAAGCTGTTGGTGGTGCCGAAGTTCAAGCTACCGAAGTTCAGGCCGGCGGCCGCTCCAGAGCCGTTGACCTGGCAGCTGGAGATCAATATCAGGCTGGACGTGATCTGCCCGGTCACCGTGGTTGCCGCGTTGAGGCTGGAGGCCATCGCCAGGCCCAGCGCGCAAACGCCTAATCGAGAAACAAGTACATGCATGGTTTCCATCCTCTTGAGTTACCAGTCCAGTGTCACCGTCAACGTGTCGGTGTAGATCCCTGCCGGTAAGGCACTGGTATTGGCGACCACGGAGCCAAACACCGGGATCGGTATCTGGGTGCCCTTGGCCACGACAAAATTGTGTTGCTGCCCGATGCTGTAGGTGCTGTGACCCTGCGGGTCGGCGGACAGGCGATAAGGAATCATCTGGCGCCCATTGCTCAGGCGCCGGGTGGTGCCATCGCCGTTGGTACCGCCGTCGATGGTCACGGTGAAGCTCGAGACCGAGGGGTTGCACGACACCGCCAGTGGCGCCTTGTCGCCCGCGGTGACGCCAGCGCCCAGCGGGTTGCTCCAGGTCGGACCTTGGCTGCCGAAGTCGAGCATCGCCGTGCCGCCCGTGGGGTTGACCGGCGCGCTTTCAACCCCTTTGCTCACTTCGCAACTGGCGGTGATCACCAGCCGCGCCTGGATCAGCCCGGTGGCGGCAGCCGCCTGCGCGTCATCCGCCAGCAC
This sequence comes from Pseudomonas sp. A39, assembly GCF_058145955.1. Taxonomy (NCBI): domain Bacteria; kingdom Pseudomonadati; phylum Pseudomonadota; class Gammaproteobacteria; order Pseudomonadales; family Pseudomonadaceae; genus Pseudomonas; species Pseudomonas sp. A39. The sequence continues at coordinate 49,370 of NZ_JBYVMD010000004.1, read as the reverse complement.
CAGCAGGCCGCCGATGACCACCAGGGCCATGCAGCGGCTTACCATGTCACCGTCACCTTGAGCAGGTCGGTGTAGCGGCCGACGGCGGGGATGTCTTTGAGCGGTTCAATGCGGCCGTAAAGCGGCAGGTCAACAAAGCCTGCGTCCGGCACCCGGCCGCTCAGCGGCACGTCCACCGGCAACGGCACGCGCCGCGCGGCGTCGGCATACAGGCGATAGGGAATGGGTTGGGTCGAAGGGGTGGCGCTCAGGTAGCGCACTTCACCGGTGCCGCCATGCAGGCCACCGTCCACGCGCACTTGATACGGCGTGTCGGGGTTGCACTCCAGGCGCGGCTGGCGCTGGCTGATCAACGCCGCACTCAAGGGCCCGGCCGGGTCGTTGAGACGCGGGCCGCTGCCGAAATCCAAGATACCCAGTTGCTCGATGCCAGCCTCGCGGGTGGTACCCACCAACTGACAGCCCCGCTGCACGTCGATACGCACCTCCACCTGGAGTTGTGCGCCGTAAGCCGTGCTGCAGAGCATCGCGCCCATGACTGCCAATACTGCTCGTCCCTTCACTGCCCCAAATCCTTGTACAGGAATTACTCCTTTGTAGGAGGTTAGACACTCAGCGAGAAACTGCCAGTCTGGACAGGATTACCTTCGTGACAGGCTTTTTCGAGATAGCGGGCAACGCCCTTCTCTATTGGTCAAAACGCGGCGAGCGCCCTAAAGTGAGCAACCACTGAACTATAGAGTGACTTGCATTGGCCGCGCTTTCCTTGATCCGTCGCCTGCTCGGTAAACACACCGCCCCCCTCGACGCCTCGCCCCTCCCCGCGTTCTTTCAGCAAAAGGCCGAACAACAGGGTTACACCCTCAGCACCGGTCAAACCCAAGCCATTGCAGCATTGGCCCGGGAAACCCAGCACTTGCTCGCCGGCCAACCCGCCCGCAGCCTGTACCTGCACGGACCGGTGGGACGCGGCAAAAGCTGGCTGCTGGACGGTTTTTTCCAGGCGTTGCCGATTGCGCAGAAGCAGCGCGTGCACTTCCATGACTTTTTCGCCCAACTGCATCGCGACATGTTCACCCACCGTGAGCAGGACGATGCCCTGGCCGTGGCCCTCGATGAACGGCTGGCAGATTGCCAGGTGCTGTGTTTCGACGAATTCCACGTCCACGATATCGGCGATGCCATGCTGATCACGCGGCTGTTCAAGGCCTTGTTCGAGCGCGGTGTGCTGGTGCTGGTGACGTCCAACTATGCGCCGCAGGGCTTGCTGCCCAACCCCCTGTACCACGAGCGATTCAAGCCGGTGATCGACCTGATCGACGCGCGCATGGAGGTGCTGGAGGTCAGCTCGCCGCAGGACTTTCGCAGCCTGCCCCAGGCGCAGAGCGCGCAACGTTTTACCAGCGGTCAGTACGTATGGCCGGGAACCGCAAGCCAGCGTGCAGCACTTGATCTGCCCGCTGCGGACTGCCCGCCCCAGCCCTTGGCCGTCGGCCACCGGACCTTGATGTGCCGGCGCCACGCGGGACGCAGCGTTGCCTTCACGTTCAACGACCTGTGCGAACAACTCACGGCGGTCATGGACTACCTGCTGCTGTGCCAGGACTACGATCACTGGGTCATCGACGGCCTGCCTCAACTGGCGGAGTGTCCGATTGCCGTGCAACAGCGGTTTATCAACTTGGTGGACGTGCTCTACGACCGGGACAAGCACCTGGTGCTTATCGGTGAGCAGCCCCTCGACATCGCCTTGGGCGGCCAGGCCATCGACCTCGCCCGTACTGCCAGCCGTCTCGGGCAGCTGCAACAGACCTGCCCGCAACCGGTGCCCGACCCGGTATCATGAGCGCCATTTACGCCTTCTTGCCGAGTGACCGCGCCGTTCATGAATACCCTCGCCCAACTCAAGGCCGGCCAATTGGCCGGCATCACGCGCCTGGACCTGTCCTGCGGGCTGACCGAATTCCCCCGGGAAATCTTCGAACTGGCCGACTCCCTGGAAATCCTCAACCTCAGCGGTAACGCCCTGAGCCGCCTGCCCGACGACCTGCACCGCCTGCCGCACCTGCGCGTGCTGTTCTGCTCGGACAACCTGTTCACCGAGCTGCCGGCCAGCCTGGGCCAGTGCGCCAAGCTGAGCATGATCGGGTTCAAGGCCAACCGGATCAGCCACGTGCCCGCCGCGGCATTGCCGCCCCTGCTGCGCTGGCTGATCCTGACCGATAACCGCATCAGCCAGTTGCCGAGTGAATTGGGCGAACGGCCACTCCTGCAAAAGCTGATGCTGGCCGGCAACGAGCTGACGCACCTGCCGGAAAGCCTGGCCAACTGCCACAACCTCGAATTACTCCGCATTGCCTCCAACCGCTTCACCCGGTTACCGCAGTGGCTGCTGACGCTGCCCAGCCTGACCTGGCTGGCCTATGCCGGTAACCCGGTGGAAATGGCCGTCGAGGTGCCGGGCGATGAGACTACCGCGAATATTCCCTGGTCCGACCTGGCACTGGCCGAAGTCCTCGGCGAAGGCGCTTCCGGCGTCATCCGTAAAGCGCTGTGGAAACCGTCGGGCAAAGCCGTCGCCGTCAAACTGTATAAAGGCAGCATCACCAGTGATGGCTCGCCGCTGCACGAAATGCAGGCCTGCATTGCCGCCGGCTTGCACCCCAACCTGATCAAGGTCGAGGGCCGCGTTGTCGGCCACCCTGACGACCAGGCCGCACTGGTGATGGAGCTGATCAACCCGAGCTACCGCAACCTCGCGGCCTTGCCGAGCCTGGCCTCGTGCACACGCGACATCTACGAAACGGGCGCTTGCTTCAGCCTTGAAGTGGCGCTGCGCATGGCACGCGGGGTCGCGTCGGTAGGCGCGCATCTGCATCGGCATGGCATCACCCATGGCGACCTGTATGGCCACAATATCCTCTGGAATGAAGCGGGGGACTGCCTGCTGGGGGATTTTGGCGCGGCGTCGTTCCATGCCACGGCGGAAACCCTGGAGACCAAAGCGTTGCAGCGTATTGAAGTGCGGGCGTTCGGCGTGTTGCTGGGGGAGTTGTTGGAGCGGGTTGAGGATCAGGTGAGTGATGGACTGATCGCGCTGCAAATAAGCTGCTGTCAGCCCGATGTATTGGCGCGGCCGGGGTTCGATGAAATCGAATTACTGCTGAACCGGGGCTGAAACCCAATCCAAATGGGGGAGCTGGCTTACCTGCGATGTCGGCGGGTCAGCTACAACCAAGCTGACTGACAGACCGCTGTCGGCGCATAGAGCGTAACCACGATGCGAAGCGAGCCGCTCTTGATCGTGATCTTGATCTCGCTTTTGATCTGAGGCGCCCCGTCAAACACGCTGGCCGGAATTCGACAGGGATTTGGGGGGTAAACCGGCAGGGATGCCGGTTTAGCCGCCCCGCGCCATGGATGGCGCGTGGCGGCGGCCCCCCAAATACCTGTCGGATTACGGGCACACCGAGCGTGAGCGAGGTGCCGAGTGTTGGGGCAAGAGCGTTTTGCTTACTTTTGCGCTTTTCAAAAGTGAGCCGCCGTAGGGGCGGAACCCATAGCGGCCGTTACCTAAATAACGGATATGTACCCGGTCTGATCCAACATCCTGATCGTCTACCAGGCCGCCAACGGGAGCAAGCTCCCTCGCCACAGGTCCAGCGCCATACACAGAGTGGTGTAGATACCGAGGCCCCGATGGCGCTGAATCAGTCACCTGAGGAATCGACTGACACACCGCTATCGGGGGCAAGCCCCCTCCCACATTTGGATCGCGGTCTAACCGTTAGATGGCGCTCGGCTGTCAGGCCGCCGGCGAGAGCAAGCTCCCTCGCCACAGGTCCAGCGCCATACCCAGAATGGTGTAGATACCGAGGCCCCGATGGCGCTGAACCAGTCACCTGAGGAATCGACTGACACACCGCTATCGGGGGCAAGCCCCCTCCCACATTTGGATCGCGGCCTAACCGTTAGATGGCGCTCGGCTGTCAGGCCGCCACGGGAGCAAGCTCCCTCGCCACAGGTCCGCCGCCATACCCAGAATGGTGTAGATACCGAGGCCCCGATGGTGCTGAATCAGTCACCTGAGGAATCGACTGACACACCGCCATCGGGGGCAAGCTCCCTCCCACATTTTTTACCGTGTTTCAGCCAGCCAGGCCGACGAACATATCCTGCACGTCATCGTGGTTGTCCAAGCCTTCCAGGAAGGCTTCCACTTCCGCCATCTGCTCATCGCTCAAACCGCTCACCGGGTTCTTCGAGATATAACCCAGCTTGGCCGACAGCACAGTGAAACCCTGCTCAGGCAAGGCTTTCTGTACGGCATCGAGGTCGGTGGTCTCAGTGATGAACAGGGTGGTGCCCTCTTCTTCGCCGTCTTCAAAATCCTGTGCGCCGGCTTCGATAGCGGCCATTTCCGGGTCGGCGTCCGGGCTGTCCGGCGAGGCTTCGATCAGGCCGACGTGGTTGAAATCCCAGGCCACGGAACCAGAGGCACCGAGTTGGCCCTTGCGGAACGCTACGCGGATTTCCGCCACGGTGCGGTTGATGTTGTCGGTCACGCACTCAACGATCAGCGGCACCTGATGCGGGGCGAACCCTTCATAGGTCACGCGGTGGTACTGCACGGTTTCGCCGAGCAGACCGGCGCCTTTCTTGATGGCGCGTTCCAGGGTTTCCTTGGGCATCGAGGCCTTTTTGGCCTGTTCCACCACCAGACGCAAGTGGGCGTTGGTCGCGGTGTCGGCACCGTTGCGGGCGGCGATGGTGATTTCTTTCACCAGCTTGCCGAAGATCTTGCCCTTGGCATTGGATGCCGCTTCTTTATGTTTGACTTTCCACTGTGCGCCCATGACTCACTCTCTATTCGTCCATCGCGCCGAAACGTCTACTGGCCGGCGCTTTGGGGGCAGAGTTTATAGCGCAAGAACACATCGTTCCACCAAAAACCGATCAGGGCGTCAACGCGAAAAAGGCCTGGATCAGGCGCAACGAGCGGCGCCGCTCCAGGCAACCGAGCATGTGCCGATTGACCAGCCCATCAGCGTGCAGGGGAATCGCTTGCACCCGTGGGTCCGGGCTGACCTCCATCGACGACACCACCCCAACCCCCAACGCGGCGGCGACGGCCTCGCTGACCGCCTCGCGACTGTCCAATTCCAGCAGCACCTTGGGCTGCACACCCGCCGCCACGCAGGCGTTGTCAAAGGTGCGACGAGTGATGGAACTGGGCTCGCGCAGCACCATGATCACCTCATGCAACTGCTCCAGGCGGATACCTGCCGCCGACTTGGCCCACGCATGGCCCGCCGGCACCAATGCGCAGATACGCGACTCGCTCAAGGGTTGCAGGTGCAAACCATTGCGCGGTTCCACCTCGGTCAGCACCGCCACGTCCGCATGTTCGGACAACAGTGCGGCCAGGGTTTCCTGGGCATTGCCCAGGCGCAGGTTCACGGTGATCCCAGGGTAACGCGCACGCAGGCTGGCGATCATCGGCATCACTAGGTGCGGTCCGTCAGCCGCCACTTCCAGGCGCCCGGTGAGCAATTGGCGGTTGGCCTCCAGCAAGGTCTGAGCTTCATCCACCAGGCCAAAGATCGCCCGGGTGATCGCCGCGAGGCGTGCGCCCTCTTCCGTCAACTCGACACGTCGCGCGGTGCGGCGCAGCAACGGGATCTGGTAATGCTCTTCTAGGGCCTTGATGTGTCCGGTCACCGCCGGCTGGCTGATAAACAACCGCGCCGCCGCGCGGGTAAAGCTGCCCTCACGGGCCACGGCATCGAATGCACGCAGTTGGAACAGGTTCATGGCTATCGGCCTCACTGATAGCTCGCATAACAACAAACAATTTGATTGATGACAAGCCAAACTGCAATTTAGGCGCCGTAGCTTGACTCAACGGCTTTACGAGGATTTGCAATGACCGCGCCCCTCCTGCTCACGCCCGGCCCGCTGACCACATCCGCCCGCACCCGCCAGGCCATGTTGGTGGACTGGGGTTCATGGGACGACCGCTTCAACCAACTCACCGCCAGCGTCTGCGAACAATTGCTGGCGATCATCGATGGCGTCGACAGCCACCACTGCGTGCCATTGCAAGGCAGCGGCACCTTCGCCGTCGAAGCGGCCATCGGCACGCTGGTCCCGCGTGACGGCAAGGTGCTGGTGCTGATCAACGGCGCCTATGGCAAGCGCCTGGCGAAAATCTGCGAAGTACTGGGCCGCGCCTTCAGCACCTTTGAAACCGCCGAGGACGAACCGACCACCGCTGCCGATGTGGACCGCCTGCTACAGGCCGACCCGGCCATCACCCACGTCGCCCTGATCCACTGCGAAACCAGCACCGGCATTCTCAACCCGCTGCCGGAGATCGCCCAGGTCGTTAAAACCCACGGCAAACGCCTGATCATCGACGCCATGAGTTCCTTCGGCGCGCTGCCGATCGATGCCCGCGAAGTCCCGTTCGACGCACTGGTCGCCGCCTCCGGCAAGTGCCTGGAGGGCGTGCCGGGCATGGGGTTCGTCTTCGCCGACAAACAGGCGCTGGCCGCCGCCCAAGGCAACTGCCACTCCCTGGCAATGGACCTGTTCGACCAGCACAGCTACATGGCCAAGACCGGCCAATGGCGCTTCACGCCGCCGACCCATGTGGTCGCCGCCCTGCACGAAGCGCTGCTGCAATACCAGGAAGAAGGCGGCCTGCCCGCGCGGCATAAACGCTACGCCAGCAACTGTCAGGCGCTGCTCGACGGCATGGCCGAACTGGGCGTGCGCAGCTTCCTGCCGGCCGCCATCCAGGCGCCGATCATCGTCACCTTCCATGCGCCGCAAGACCCGCGCTACCAGTTCAAGGACTTCTACGAACGGGTCAAGGCCAAGGGTTTCATTCTGTATCCAGGCAAGCTGACCCAGGTGGAGACCTTCCGCGTGGGCTGCATCGGCGATGTCGACGCGGCAGGCATGCAGGCAGCGGTCAAGGCGATTGCCGAGGTGCTGCACGCCATGGAAGTGTTGGACATTTGATTCCCCCTTTTACCGATAGGATCTGAACCATGCAGTATCAAAACCCCAACACCCTCCAGGCCGTTATCCTTGATTGGGCCGGCACCGTGGTCGATTTCGGCTCGTTTGCCCCCACGCAAATCTTCGTCGAGGCCTTCGCCGAGTTCGACGTGCAAGTCTCCATCGAAGAAGCCCGTGGCCCGATGGGCATGGGCAAGTGGGACCACATCCGCACCCTCTGCGATCAACCACAGGTTGCCGAACGCTACCGCAAGGCCTTCGGCCGCACGCCCACCGATGACGACGTGACCGCCATCTACCAGCGCTTCATGCCGTTGCAGATCGAGAAGATCGCCGAACACTCGGCGCTGATTCCCGGCGCCCTCGACACCATCGCCCGGCTGCGCGTGCAAGGCATCAAGGTCGGCTCCTGCTCCGGCTACCCCAAGCAAGTCATGGACAAGGTGGTTGCCCTGGCCGCCACCAACGGCTACATCGCCGACCATGTGGTGGCCACCGACGAAGTGCCCAATGGTCGCCCATGGCCGGCCCAGGCCCTGGCTAACGTGATCGCGCTGGGGATCGATGATGTCGCCGCGTGTGTGAAGGTCGACGACACCGTGCCGGGCATCCTTGAAGGTCGCCGCGCCGGGATGTGGACGGTGGCCCTGACCTGCTCCGGCAATGCCTTGGGCCTGACCTATGAGCAATTTCGCGCCCTGGACGCGGCCACACTGGCCAGCGAGCGCAAACGCATCGAGGCGATGTTCGAAGGCTCGCGCCCGCACTACCTGATTGACACCATCACCGACCTGCCGGCGGTGATCAGCGACATCAACGCACGCCTGGCCCGCGGGGAAATGCCACAGAGCAACTGACAGAGATCAAGTCAACGCTATTCGCGCCGGGCAAATCGCTTAAAACAGGCTTACAGTAAAAGGACTCCGTCGCCAAAGAATGGAGGTTTGCCCTGATGAGTGAGGAACCCAGCGATGCCGTGGAAAAATTCCGATACGCGCTACAGCACCATGTCGATTGCGTTGCACTGGTTGATGGTGGTGCTACTGGCGGTGGTCTACGCCTGCATTGAGTTACGCGGCCAGTTCCCCAAAGGCAGCGGTGCGCGAACGCTGATCGTCGAGATGCACTTTATGTTTGGCCTCACCGTGTTTGTGCTGGTGTGGCTGCGCCTGTTTGCACGCAGCCTGGGGGTGGCACCGAAGATCGTCCCGGCGCCGCCGCAATGGCAAAGCCTGTTGGCCACCCTGATGCACGTCGCGTTATACGCGTTGATGATCGGCATGCCGATTGCCGGTTGGCTGATTGTCAGTGCCGAGGGGCATTCGGTGATGTTCTATGGCATGGAATTGCCGCCGCTGATCGCTGAGAACAAGGACCTGGCCAAGCAGATCGAGGGCTGGCACGTGTGGTTCGGCAAGGTCGGTTATTGGCTGATCGGGCTGCATGCGCTGGCCGGGATTGCCCACCATTACATCCTGCGCGACAACACCGCGTTGCGCATGATGCCGGGCAAACGCGCTAACCCTTGAAACCTCGGCGACCTTGCAGGCCGCCGGTGTGGACGAAGACCAGGCGAGTGCCGGGGGCTAAGCCCCCGGCTTCGATGTGGGTCTTTAAAGCCAGTAAGGCCTTGCCGGTGTAGAGCGGCTCCAAGGGCACGCCGCAGGCCTGCTCTGTTGCGTCGATAAACTCGACCAGCAAGGGGTCGACGTTGGCAAAGCCACCGCGGCTGGCGTCCACCAGCTCATATCCGCCCTGCACGATAGCCTCGACGTTCTGCGCCACACCGTGGCCATCCGGCACCGCCATGGCGCCGTACACCGGGTGTGCGCCCCTTTCAGCGAGTGCCAGGCCGGCCAGCGTGGTGCCGGTGCCTGCCGCCAGCCACCAGGCGTCGTAATCCGCCCAGCCCACGCGGTGTAACTGCGCACGCACCTGCTCGATCAGCACCGCGCAGCCCACGGCGCCCGTGATGCCACCGCCGCCTTCGGGCACGGGATGCAGGTCGGGATACTGTTCACGCCACGGCAGCCAGAAACCCGGTTCATGCCGAGCGCGATAGCCGCCATAACCCAGCCAATGCAATTGCATGCCAAAGGCTTTCAGGTCGACGACAGTCGGGGTGTCTTGCGCATGCCCGCGTAACAGGCCGACGGTGGGAAAACCGAAACGCTTGCCGGCGGCGGCCAACGCGTGCAGATGGTTGGAGTAAGCGCCGCCCAGGCTGATGAGACCGCGCGCGCTGTGCGCCTGGGCCAAGTGCCCGGTGAGCTTGAACCACTTGTTGCCGCTGATCAGTGGGTCGATACGGTCCAGGCGCAGCACGGCCAACTCGACGCCGTTCAGCCAATCGAGCTGCAAGCGTTCAAGGGGGGCGTGGGGAAGCCAATCGAAGGGACCCATCGGAAGGGATCTGCATGAAAAACGGGGCGGTAGTCTAACACCGCCCCGCTCGGGGTCTTACAGCTCCGCCGCGAGACGCGAGCCCTGGTTGATGGCGCGCTTGGCATCCAACTCGGCCGCCACGTCGGCGCCGCCGATCAGGTGCACGTTCTGGCCGGCCGCGACCAGGCCGTCCTGCAATTCACGCAGCGGGTCCTGGCCGGCGCAGATGACGATGTTGTCCACTGCCAGCACCTGCGGTTCGCCCTCGGCACCGATGCGGATATGCAGGCCTTCATCGTCGATCTTCAGGTATTCGACGCTGTTGAGCATCTGCACCCGCTTGTTCTTCAAGCCAGTACGGTGGATCCACCCGGTGGTCTTGCCCAGGCCATCGCCGACCTTGGAGGCCTTGCGTTGCAGCAGGAACACTTCTCGCGCCGGCGCATGCGGTTGCGGCTTGATGCCCGCGACGCCGCCACGGGCTTGCAGCTGGGTGTCGATGCCCCACTCTTTCCAGAAGGCTTCGCGGTCCAGGCTGGTGGACACGCCTTGGTGCACGAGGAATTCCGACACGTCGAAACCGATACCGCCCGCGCCGATCACGGCGACGCGCTTGCCGACCGGTTTACGTTCCAGGATCACGTCCAGGTAGCTCAGCACCTTGGCGTTATCGATCCCTGGGATCGCCGGCGTGCGTGGTGCGATGCCGGTCGCCAGGATGATCTCGTCGTAACCGCCCGCCGCCAGTTGCGCCACGTCCACGCGGGTATTGAGGCACAGCTCGACGTGGGTGGTCTGCAACTTGCGTTTGAAGTAGCGCAGGGTTTCGAAGAACTCCTCTTTGCCCGGCACACGCTTGGCGATGTTGAACTGGCCGCCGATCTCGCTGGCGGAGTCGAACAGGGTGACTTGATGGCCACGCTCGGCGGCGACCGTTGCGGCGGCCAAACCGGCAGGGCCGGCACCGACCACGGCGATCTTCTTGATCTGCTTGACCGGCAGGTAGTTGAGCTCGGTCTCGTAGCACGCACGGGGGTTGACCAGGCAGGTGGTCAGCTTGCCGCCAAAGGTGTGGTCCAGGCACGCCTGGTTGCAGCCGATGCAGGTGTTGATTTCATCGGCGCGGCCGGCGGCGGCCTTGTTGACGAACTCTGGGTCGGCCAGGAAGGGGCGTGCCATCGAGACCATGTCGGCATCGCCTTCGGCGAGGATCTGCTCGGCGATTTCCGGGGTGTTGATGCGGTTGGTGGTAATCAACGGGATCTGCACCGCACCGCGCAGCTTGGCGGTGACTTTGCTGAACGCGCCACGCGGTACTTTGGTGGCGATGGTCGGGATCCGCGCTTCGTGCCAGCCGATCCCGGTGTTGATAAGGGTCGCACCGGCACCTTCGATGGCCTTGGCCAACTGCACGATTTCTTCCCAGGTGCTGCCGCCTTCCACCAGGTCGAGCATCGACAGGCGGAAGATAATGATGAAGTTCGGGCCCACGGCTTCACGCACACGGCGCACGATGTCTACCGCCAGGCGCATGCGGTTTTCGTAGCTGCCACCCCAGCGGTCGGTGCGATGGTTGGTGTGGGCCGCGAGGAACTGGTTAATGAAGTAGCCTTCAGAACCCATGATTTCCACGCCGTCGTACTCGGCGACCTGGGCCAGCAACGAGCACGTGACGAAATCCTGAATCTGCTTTTCGATGCCCTCTTCGTCCAGCTCCTTGGGTTTGAACGGGTTGATGGGCGCCTGGATCGCACTGGGTGCCACCTGCTTGGGGCTGTAGGCATAACGGCCGGCGTGGAGGATCTGCATACAGATCTTGCCGCCCGCCTCGTGCACCGCCTGGGTGACGATCTTGTGCTTCTGCGCTTCTTCGTCGGTGGTCAGTTTGGCTGCGCCTGAATACACGCCGCCCTCATCATTCGGGCCAATGCCGCCCGTGACCATCAGGCCCACGCCCCCTCGGGCGCGCTCGGCGAAATAGGCCGCCATGCGTTCGAAACCGCCGGGTTTTTCTTCCAGGCCGGTGTGCATCGAGCCCATCAGGGTACGGTTGCGCAAGGTGGTAAAACCCAGGTCCAACGGGGCCAGCAGGTGCGGGTAGGCAACAGCGGTCATGGTCAAGCTCCACAACGGATCATCACGGGACGTGACACGCTCGAACGGCGCGCCATCGGTTTATGTCCCACAGACTAAGAGCCGGTGGACGACGGCTCAATGACCGAAACTGACAAGTTATTGATCCAAATGCACAGCGCCCCTTGGCAAGCCCGCCCATGGGCCCTACCCTAGTCGGCGAACCCTGCACACGGTCTGTTGTCTGTTCCCCCATGCGTAAACTTCTAGCTTTTACCGTCACCATGGCCCTGGTTGCCGCCGTCGCCGCGTATCTGGTCTGGACCCAGGAGCGCCCCGTCGCGCATTACCTGTCGGACCTGCGTATCACCCTCGCCGTCAACGAAGGCCTGCCCGCCGACCGGGGCAACTTGCTGGGCATCCAGCCGGAGCTGTTTCCCGCCGACTACCAGAGCCTGGAACGCCTGCACCTGAAGCTCGCGGCCTACCTGCAAAAAGCCCGCGATCAGGGGCTGATCAACGACAAGACCATCGTGGTGCTGCCTGAACATATCGGCACCTGGCTGATGCTCACCGGCGAAAAGAACGAGGTTTACCAGGCGCTCCACGTGAAGGATGCGATGAATTGGCTGTCGGTCAGCAACCCACTGCTGTTCGCGCGCGCCTGGATCAGCGCGACGGGCGACAACCGCACAGACGACGCCTACCTGCGCATGAAAGCCTCCGGCATGGCACGGGACTATCAGTTGGTGTTCGGCGGCCTGGCCAAGGAATTCGGCGTCACGCTGGTGGCCGGTTCCATCACCCTGCCCAACCCGAGTGTCAGCCAGGGGCAACTGCAGGTCGGCCATGGCGCGCTGTACAACGCCAGCCTGGTCTTCAACGCAGACGGCTTGCCGGTGGGCCAGCCGCAGCGCCAGCTCTACCCGATCTACGATGAACGCGGCTTTATCGAGCCCGGTGACGAAAACATCGTCAGCGTGGTCGACACCCCGGCCGGGCGCCTGGGGGTGCTGGTGGGCAGCGACAGTTGGTACCCGGACAACTACCGCAAACTCAACGAACAAGGCGCGCAGCTGATCGCGGTGCCGGCCTTTGTGCTCGGCCGCGATACCTGGGACCGCCCTTGGCGCGGCTTCAAAAGCGTGTCCACCCCGACCGAAATCAGCCTCAAGCCCGAAGAACTCAGTGAGGGCCAAGCCTGGCACCGCCTTACGCTGATCAGCCAACAACCGGTCAGCCAGGCCAGCGCCGGTATGAGCGTGTTCCTGCGCGGGCAGTTCTGGGACTTGGGCACCGCCGGGCACAGCTTTCTCAGCAGCAATGGACAGGTCAGCGCCGATGGCGAAGCCCGTGGCGCGCGCCTGTTGAATATCTGGTTGTGAAACCGGTACGGCTGGGGGACCTGTCGGTGGGCTTCGTGCACACCTTGGCCGATGCCATCCACAGCCATGGCCTGGACCCGCAGCCGCTGTTGCTGCAATACGGACTCGACCCGGCGCGCCTCGCCGAGGCCGGTGCCCGCTTGTCGATCCCGCGCTACATGCGCCTGGGCCATGCGGCCATTCAACTCACTGGCGACCCAGGCCTGGGCCTGCGCATGGGTCAGCTTAGTCGCTTGAGCCAGGCCGGGCTGGCGGGCGTCACCGCCGCCCAGGCGCCCAACGTGCGCGAGGCGGCGCGTGCGCTGACGCGCTTCGAAGCACTGTACGGCTCCAATTATCGTGGGCAGTCGAGCTTTGTCGAAGATGCCGAAGGCGCCTGGCTGCGCTTCTATTCCATCAGCCCCTACAACGCCTACAACCGCTTTGTAGTGGACTCGATCATCGCCGGCTGGCTGCATCAATTGTCCAGCCTGGCCCAGCAACCGGTGCAGGCGCAGCGCATCGATATCGAGTTCGAAGCGCCGGAGTACAGCGAACACTACAACGCGCTTGGCGACGTTCACTTCGGTGCCGACGCCAATCAACTGCGCCTCAACCAGCACACCCTGGCGCTGCGCAACCCGCAACACTGCCCGAGCACCTGGCAATTGCTGTTACAGCTGTGTGAAAGGGAATTGGAACAGTTGACCCGCACCCGCAGCCTGCGCGAGCGCATTACCCGGCTGCTCGGGCCGATGCTCAATGGCGGCCGGGAACCCGACCTGGAAGAAGTGGCGGCACGCCTGAAGCTGCCGACCTGGACGTTGCGCCGCAAACTGGCCGAAGAAGGCACTCAGTTCCGCGCGATTCTAAACGATACCCGCCGCGACCTGGCCATGACCTACATTCGCGATACGGAACTGGCGTTCGGCGAGATCGCCTACTTGCTCGGTTTTGCCTCGGCCCAGGCGTTTCAACGAGCCTTCAGGCGGTGGAACAACCAGACCCCAGGGGAATTTCGCCGCAGTCAGCGGCATTCCGCCTGAAGCCGGTCTTACAGCTCTGTCGCATCGTCTGCGGGTTCCAGCGGGTCCAACTCAATCGCGCGGTACTCGAGCAGTTCTTCCTGGTAATCGTCCATGCTGGACTCCTTGTTGAATTAAAAGCGGCTGCTGATTAATGACCTGCACAGCCAGCCTAAAGTGCCGTCATGACGAAAAAATGTCTGCACCATGACGTTCCTGCACTCAAGGATTAAACGTAGCAGCGTTACAGGGATTTAGCACCTGGGCTTTGAAGAACTATTGCAATCATTGCAATTGCAATCACATGCGAATTTCCATTAGGGTAATGGCATTCGTCGCCAGGTAACCCTCTCCATGACCGCCGCTACCGCACACGCCGCGCAGCTCTGTATCGACGCCTTGAGCACTGCTGCCGCCGCCAGCCGTTCGCCGCTGTACACCGTGACACGCATGGCCGACACCCTTGAATTCAGCCGACACGCCTGGGTGATCCGCGGCCAGTCACGCTCACGCCGCGCGGGTCACTGGCCCGGCTGGTTTGCCCGTAATACGGCGGAAAAACCCTTGCTGTACCTGCACAGTGCGCAATCCTCCGCACAGCTGAGCGCGCTGTCGGACGTCACCCAACAGCGCGGCATCCTGTGCAACGACATTGAAAACCAGCCCTCCCGTTGGCCCAAAGGTGCGCAGCCGTCCTTGCCGCTGTGGCTGGCCACTCATCCGCGCTGCACACCGTATGACCCGGCCTCGGGGGAAGAAGCCCAAGCGATTGTGCTGGCGGCGCTGCGTACGCTGTATGTCGACGGCAAGCCTGGGTTTTACTACCTGGCCCTGCATGATCATGACAATACAGCGGCCCTGAATGAGCAGGATCGTGAAGCTGCGCTCAAGGGTATGTACCCGCTCCAGCAGGACACGCCAGGGGATGTGCGACTGCTCGGCGCAGGCCGCGCGCTGGAAGAGGTCGTGCAGGCCAAGCGCTTGTTGGAACAGGACTGGAATATCACCGCGCAACTCTGGAGTTGCCCCAGCTACACACGGCTGGCCCGCGAGGCAGCGGCCGCTGAACGCTGGAATCGCCTGCATCCCGAGGCGCCCAGGCGCAGTTGCCATTTGCGTGATTGCCTGGCGGGGAATGCAGCGCCGGTGATTGCGGTGACCGGTTATCCGCAGGCGATTGTCGATCAGTTGGCGGGGCACGTGGAGGCGCGGTTCGTGGCGTTGGGGGCGGGCTCGGTGCAGACGGCGGCGCCGAGTCGGTATTGGATTGTGGTGTCGGCGCTCAGGGCGTTGGCGGATGAGGGGCGGATCGATGCCCTGCTAGTGGAAAAAGGCATCAAGCGGTACGTCCTGAAATGAGCTGGAATGCGATCAAAAAATGTGGGAGCGGGTTTGTTGTGGTGAGTGGGGCTTGTCCCCCGACGGGTTCACCGTCGACCCAAGGGCTGCTTCGCAGCCCAGCGCAGGGCAAGCCTGCTCACCACAACCAGCCCGCGCCCCTATTTGATCTCCATGTTTCTCAGACTTTGCGGCGGCTGCGGGTCTGCACGCCTGCGTCCATCGCCAGCCCGGCGGTGCGTTCCAGCGCATCCGCAAACACCTGGCGCTGCTCCGGCTCGAGCTGAGACAGAAACAACTCATCCACCGTGCTTTCGTAGATCTTCCACATCTTTTTACGCAGCACCCGGCCGGCATCGGTGATCGAGGCAAACGCCGCGCGGCCATCGCCGTCGGAGCGGGAACGCACCACCAGGCCGTCCTTTTCCAGACGGTCGACCAAGCGCGTGAGGTTGTAGCGCTCGATGGCCAGCACATCGGCCAATTCGTGCATGCGGCGGGTGCCGTCGGGTCCGCTTTCCAGGCCCCACAACGCGTCGTACCAGGCATACGGCGGCAGGTCCGCCGCTGCCAGGCGCCGCTCGATTTCACGGATCACCGTCCTGTGGGCCCTGACAAAACGGAACCATACATCCGGCTCTTTCGACGACATGCAACACCATCCGGGGAATTTCAAGAAGGTTGCAATAGTAGCTCATCCCGCGCTAGATTCGGTCATGTAGTTGCAATTGCAATTACTTTGTCGGCACTCCCACAAGGAGCCCGCCACTTGAAATCCGCCTACCCTGGAGCCTCACATGACCCCGAACAACGCAGTCAGACGCGACGACGATCCGCAGGAAACCCGCGAGTGGCTGGAGTCCATCGAATCGGTGCTGTCCACCGAAGGTCGCCCGCGCGCGCACTACCTGATCGATCAGTTGCTGGATTTCGACGTGGCGCGGCATGGCGACTTCTACGGGCGGGTGACCACGCCCTACGTCAATACAATCCCGGTGGACCGCCAGTTGCCCTACCCCGGCAACCTGGCCATCGAACGCCGTACCAATGCGTTTATCCGCTGGAATGCCATGGCGATGGTGTTGCGTGCAGGCAAACATTCAGGTGTCGGTGGGCATATTGCGACCTATGCGTCAGCCGCCGTGTTGTACGACGTAGGCTTCGACCACTTCTTCCGTGGCCGTACCGACAGCTTTGACGGCGACCTGGTCTACATCCAGGGCCACTCCTCTCCCGGCATCTATGGTCGCGCCTACCTCGAGGGCCGCATCAGCGAAGCGCAGCTCGACAACTTCCGCCGCGAGGCCGGTGGCGACGGTATTTCGTCCTACCCGCACCCACGACTGATGCCGGACTTCTGGCAATTCCCCACGGTGTCCATGGGCCTTGGCCCGATCACCGCCGCCTACCAGGCGCGCTTTATGCGTTACCTGGAACTGCGCGGCCTCAAGCAACACCAGGGCCGCAAGGTCTGGGCATTTCTCGGTGATGGCGAAATGGACCAGCCGGAATCCCTGGCGTCCATCTCCCTGGCCGGGCGCGAGAAACTCGACAACCTGATCTTCGTGGTCAACTGCAACCTGCAGCGCCTGGACGGCCCGGTGCGCGGCAATGCCAAGGTGATCCAGGAGTTCGAAAGCCTGTACCGCGCCGCCGGCTGGAACGTGATCAAAGTGATCTGGGGCGGTGGCTGGGACGCGCTGCTGGAGAAAGACCAAAGCGGCCTGCTGCGCCAACGCATGATGGAATGCGTGGACGGCGACTATCAGAATTACAAATCACAGAACGGCGCTTACGTGCGCGAACATTTCTTCGGCAAATACCCAGAATTGCTGGCGCTGGTTGCGGACATGTCCGACGACGACATCTGGAAACTCTCACGGGGCGGGCATGACCCGGACAAGGTCTACAACGCCTACGCCGCTGCCGTGCGTCACAGTGGACAGCCTACGGTGATCCTGGCGAAAACCGTCAAGGGCTTTGGTATGGGTGAGGCCGGCGAAGGCCAGAACATCAACCATCAATTGAAGAAAATGGGCGCTGATGCGGTAAGGGCTTTCCGCGATCGCTTTGGCCTGGAAGTCGCTGACGAGCAGCTCGCCGACATTCCCTACCTCAAGCCCGCGGCCGACAGCGAAGAAGCCCGCTACTTCGCCGCACGCCGCCAGGCCCTGGGCGGCTACGTACCGGCGCGCCAGAGTGCGGTCGAGCCCTTGCAGGTTCCCGAACTGTCCGCCTTCGCCACCCAACTCAAGGACACCGGCGAGCGCGCGATCTCCACCACCATGGCGTTTGTGCGCATCCTCGGCACCCTGCTCAAGGACCCGCACCTGGGCAAACTGATCGTACCGATTGTGCCGGATGAGTCGCGCACCTTCGGCATGGAGAGCCTGTTCCGACAGATCGGCATCCACTCCGCCGTAGGCCAGCTCTACACCCCACAGGACGCAGGGCAATTGAGCTACTACAAGGAAAGCAAGGACGGACAGATCATGCAGGAAGGCCTGAATGAATCCGGCGCCATTTCCTCGTGGATTGCGGCGAGTACGTCCTACAGCAATCACGGCCTGATGACGGTGCCGTTCTATATCTTCTATTCGATGTTCGGCTTCCAGCGGGTCGGCGACCTCGCCTGGGCGGCCGGTGACGCGCGGGCGCGCGGCTTCCTGCTGGGGGCCACGGCCGGGCGCACCACGCTGATGGGTGAAGGCTTGCAGCATGACGATGGGCACAGCCATATCCTGTCGTCGGTGATTCCGTGCTGCGTGTCTTACGACCCGACGTTTGCCTACGAGCTGGCGGTCATTATTCGCGAAGGTATGCGGCGGATGTATGTGCAGCAGGAGGACATTTATTACTACATCACCCTGCTCAACGAAAACTACCCGCACCCGGCAATGCCCGAAGGTGTGGAAGACGGCATTCTCAAGGGCATGTACCGGCTCAAGGCCAGCCAACAGGCCCAGGTGCAACTGATGGGCAGTGGCTCAATCCTGCGCGAAGTGATCGCGGCGGCGGAGCTGCTGGAGAAGGACTTCGGCGTGCAAAGCGCCGTGTGGAGCACCACCAGCCTCACCGAATTGCGGCGTGACGGGCATGAGGTGGAACGCTGGAACCTGCTGCACCCGCAGAGCGAGCCACGGGTGAGCTACGTGGAGCAATGCCTGGCCGGGCAAACGGGGCCGGTGGTGGTGGCGACGGACTACATGAAACTCTTCGCCGATCAGATTCGCCCCTTTGTCCCCAATCGGCGCTTTGTGGCGCTGGGCACGGACGGCTTCGGGCAATCGGATACCCGTGAAAGCTTGCGGGCGTTTTTCGAAGTGGACCGGCATTTCATCGCGCTGGCGGCCTTGAAGGCACTCGCGGATGACGGCGTGATCGGCCGTGAAAAAGTCAGTGAGGCCATCAGTCGCTACGGGATCAACGTCGACAAGGCGAACCCCGTAGCGGTCTGAGTTACTGCGCAGGCGTCGGCAGCGGCGGGATCGCTTCTGTCGGCGCTGGCAGGTCCGGGTTAGTGGCTGCTGGTGCGGGCTCTGCTTGCGGTGCAATCGGCGCGGCCTCGGCAGGCGGCGTGACGGGTTGCGAAACGGCAGGCTCTTCCTTCGCCTCCTTCGCCGGCTCGACCTTCTCGGCAGCCGGTGCCACTTTAGGTTCCGGCACCCCCAGTTCAGCTTTCGGCTGCTCGGGAATATGCGCAGCCTTCTTCACTTCCTGAGGCAGGAACACATCCACCAGCGCAAAGTAGCGCTCGTAGAATTTCGGCGCCGAGACGGTTTCGCTTGCCACCTTCACCATCGAATCATCGGTGGAGCCGATCGGCATCGACACCGACCCCAGCACACCCACCCCCACACTCGCGGAGTTGTTGACCTTCTTCAGCGCGTAGCGATCCTGCAAGGCATTGGCGAACATCGTCGAATGGTTGGTGCCTTTGCCATCATCGGCACACACCACGTTGAAGCTGATTTGCAGATGGGTCTCGCCCGTCTGCTGAAAGCTCTTGTTACCCACGACTACTTTCGCATCGTTACTGGTGATGATGTAGCCCTGGCTCAGCAGGGCACGCCGCGCGGCCTCGCACGCCGCGACATCACTGACCGGGTAATCCCGCGAAAACGTGCCGGAGTCGTCGAAACTCTCATGTTCATAGATAGCGGTCTTGGGTGACGAGCAGCCCGCGGCGCCCGCCAACACCAGCGCCACCCCAAGGCTACGCAAGTAAAATGATGTCGACATTGAAAATCCCGAGGAAAACAGTCAGGGCGGTATTGTGCAACAGAACGAGGCCTTGGCGCGCGCATTCCTGTCGGTAAAACGTCACAGCCTCACACGACGCCGCTCGTAGGAAAAAGCCCAGCGCACATATGATCGATAAACACCCGCACTTTGGCCGTGGCATGGCGACTTGATGGCCATAACATCCAGAAACTGCCACGGTGCTCGATACAGTCGTCCAGCACCCTTTGCAGGCGCCCCTCACGCACCGCGTGGTTGACCATGTAATCCGGCAGGCAAGCGATTCCCAATCCTTCGAGCACCACATGGTTGAGGGACTCGATGGTCGTGCTGACCAGTGGGGTGCGCAAAGTGGGCTCCGACGCACCGGGAGCCAGGTGCAAAGGCCAAGGCTCCAGCTTGCCCGTGGCGCAGAATTTGTGGCGAAGGCAGGCATGTTCGCTCAACTGCTGCGGGTGCTGCGGGGTGCCATGCTCACGGAAATAGCCCGGGGTGCCCACCAACACCAGCTGATAGTGCCCCAGGTGACGGGCCATCAAGCGTGAATCTTCCGGCTTGCCCGTACGAATCACCGCGTCGAAACCTTCTTCGATCACGTCCACCATACGGTCGGAGAAATCCACATCCAGCTCGATCTCCGGGTAGGCGCGCATAAAGTCACTGAGCACCGGCATCAGCAAACCGCGCACTTGCGGCACGCTGATGCGTAACTTGCCACGGGGTGTGGCGCTGGCCTCCGTCAGTTCCCGTTCGGCAGCCTCGACCTCAGCAAGGATACGCCGCGAACGCTCGAGGAACAGCGCGCCTTCGCTGGTCAAGGTGATGCTACGGGTACTGCGGTGAAACAGCCGAACCCCCAGGCGCTGTTCCATCCGCGCGATGCTTTTGCCGATGGCCGAAGACGACACGCCGAGCAGACGGCCGGCGGTGGTGAAACTGCGCGTCTCTGCCACCTGCACGAATACCGAAAGGCTGCCCAGACTGTCCATGATGTGCCCTTTGAGATTGCGGATACCGAAGTCCGATAAGTTCGGAACCTTAGCCTGTTTTTCCGCCGACCACAGCCCCCTACTCTGCCTGCTTGACCTTTTGCATGGACAGAACACGATGACCTCCCTCACCGATTCCCCAGTCACAACCCGGCCTGAAACACTTCCGATGGCTGGCTTGCTGGCCTTGGCCAGCGCCGGCTTTATCACCATTCTCACGGAAGCCATGCCCGCCGGGCTGCTGCCGCAGATGGGCGAAGGCCTGGGCGTGTCGCCCGCGCTGGTCGGCCAATTGGTCACGCTGTATGCACTTGGATCGCTCCTCGCCGCCATCCCGCTGACGCTGTTGACCCGAGGCTGGCGACGTCGGCCCTTGTTGCTGGTGGCCATTGGCGGCTTTGCGCTGGTCAACAGCGTGACCGCACTGTCCAGCCACTACGGGCTGACCCTGGTTGCGCGCTTCTTTGCCGGCGTATTCGCCGGGCTACTTTGGGCGCTGCTGGCGGGTTATGCCAGCCGGATGGTTGCGCCACACCTGCAAGGCCGGGCAATCGCGGTAGCCATGCTGGGTGCACCGCTGGCGCTGTCATTGGGTGTGCCCGCCGGCACCTTTCTGGGTGCCGCGGTTGGATGGCGCCTGAGTTTTGCGATCATGACCGGGCTGACGCTGGTGCTACTGATCTGGGCGCGCTGGCAACTTCCGGATTTTGCCGGCGAACGCGCCGAAAAACGCTTGGGGCTGCATCAAGTGCTGACATTGCCAGGCATTCGTCCGGTGCTGTGGGTGACCTTCACCTACGTGCTGGCCCACAACATTCTCTATACCTATATCGCCCCGCTGCTGGTACCGGCTGGAATTGTCACCGATATCGATCGGGTGCTGCTGGTGTTCGGCCTCGCTGCATTGCTGAGCATCTGGCTGGCCGGCGTGTTGATTGATCGGTGGTTGCGCGCACTGCTGCTGATCAGTTGCGCCCTATTTGGCCTGATCGCCTTAGCGCTGGCGTTTTGGATCGACCTGCCAGCCGTCATCTACGTCACCGTGGCACTCTGGGGTTTGGCCTTCGGCGGGCTGCCCGCGCTGCTGCAAACGGCACTGGCCAAGTCGGCGGGCGAGTCAGCAGATGCCGCGCAATCGATGCTGGTGACCGTATGGAACCTGGGCATAGCGGGCGGCGGTTTGGCGGGCGGCGCGTTACTACAAGGCTGGGGCGTCGGCGCATTTCCATGGGTGGTTGTGCTGCTGATGCTTTTGGCAATAACCGGCGCGCTACAGGCTGCGCCCCAACAACTGGCCAGGCCATCCCTCCAGGTCGAACGTTGAAATGCGCTCATAGCCACAGGACTCATAAAACCGCACCAGGTCGCCGGTCCCACCGCCATAGCAGTCCACCCGCAAACGCCTTACTCCCGCAGCATGGGCACGGTCGTCGGCGAAAGCCATAAGGCGCCGCCCGATACCCCGTACACGCTGATCCCGCGAGGCGATCAGCAGCCGCACATACACCTCCGGCGCTGTCGCCGCGGGCACATAAGCCATGGGCTCGCCCAACACGAGTGCCGCCAGGATCTGGCCGCCGCGCGCCTCAACCACCCACGCACCCGGCATCGCGCAGGCATCGGTGACTTGCGCAACCCGTCGCGGCGAAGCCGACCAAGGCTCAGTCCCCCATTGACCGTGATTGCCCATGGACACGAACCAGGCAATCACTTCGTCGAACACCTGCAAAACCGCCGGGGCATCCGCCACACTGGCGCGGCGGATCATCACACCCTCACTTCCTTGATCGAACATGCTGCAAACTCCCTGGTCCGCACAGTGAAGGCCCAGTCTAGCGCACATAAAAAACCCCCGGACTTTTCAGGCCGAGGGCTTTTTATTCAAACCGACATCAGTACTTCTTGATGTCAGCCTTGGTCTCCAACTGCTTGCGGTAAGCCGCGAAGTCTTGCTGACCGACACGGGAAGCGAGGAAGCGGCGGTATTGCGCCTTTTCTTCGTCCGTCGGGGCAGCGGCTTCGTTGACGCCATTCAAGCGCACGATCACCAGGCTACCGTCAGCCAGGGTCACCGTGGTAAACGTCGGCTTATCCTTGGCCGCAGGCTTGGGCATGCGGAACAGGGCTTGCAGCACGGCCGGGTCAATGGTTTCCTGGCTACGGGTAGCCGCTTCAGTGACCTTCCATGCCTGGCCGTCGACCGGCTGGTTCAGCGGGGTCTTGCCATCACGCAGGCTGGCGATCAACTCATCAGCGTGGGTCTTGGCAGCCGCGCTGGCGCGCTCTTTGGCCATCTGGGTGCGAATCGCCGCTGCAACACTTTCGAGCGGCAGTTGCGCAGGCTTCAGGTGCTCTTTGGCACGCAGCACGATGATGGTTTCCGGGTCCAGTTCGATGGCGGTGCTGTTGGCACCCTCATCCAACACTTCCGGGCTGAACGCGGCGGTGACCACGGCACGGTTGGCCGCAACACCTTCACCACCTTCACGGCCAAATGGCGCAGAGGTGTGGACGGTCAGCTTCAGGTCGGACGCCGGCTGGGCCAGGTCGGAGGCTTCGAATGCCGCATCTTCCAATTGCTTGGTCGCTTCGACAAAACGCTGCTCGACTTGCTGGGTCTTGAGCTCTTTGGTCAGCTTGTCTTTCAGGCTGGCAAACGTCGGCACTTGCGGTGCTTCAACGCCCAACAGCTTGATCAGGTGCCAACCGAAGGTGCTGCGCACCGGCGCCGAGACCTGGTCCTTGTTCAACGCGTACAAGGCCGTCTCGAAGTCCGGGTCGTAGACGCCAGGGCCAGCAAAGCCCAGGTCGCCGCCATTGCTGGCCGAACCTGGATCCTGGGAGAACTCCTTGGCCAGGGCTTCGAACTTCTCACCCTTGGCCAGGCGTGCCTGGATTTCCTCGATCTTGGCCTTGGCTTGCGCGTCGGTGACCTTGTCGTTGACTTCAATCAGGATGTGCGCGGCACGACGCTGTTCAGCGAGGTTCGCGGTTTCTTTCTGATAGGCAGCCTGCAACTCATCGTCCTTCACGGCAACCTGGTCGAAGAAGGATGACTTCTTCAGTTCCAGATAGTCGATGACCACTTGATCAGGGGTCATGAACTCTTTGGCGTGCTGGTCGTAGTAAGCCTTGACCTCGTCATCGGTGAGTTTCACCGCCGCAGGGTTGGCCTTGATGTTGACGGTGGCGAAGTCGCGGGTCTGTTTTTCCAGACGGGCGAATGCCAGCACTTCGGAATCGGTGACGAAACCGCTGCCGGCGATACCTGCACGCACCTGGCCGATCAGCATTTCCTGGGTCAGCATCTGACGGAATTGCAGACGGCTGTAGCCCAGCTGACGGATCACCTGGTCAAAGCGTTCAGCGTTGAACTTGCCGTCCACCTGGAATTCCGGCGTCTGCAGGATCACTTGGTCCAAGGCAGCTTCAGAGAAGCCAAACTTGGAATCGGCGGCGCCTTGCAGCAACAGCTTGCGATCGATCAGGCTTTTGAGGGCCGCTTCGCGCAGCAGTTTTTCGTCCAGCAGAGAAGCATCGAAATCCTTGCCCAGCTGTTGCATCAGCTGGCGACGTTGCATGTCGACGGCCTGGCTCAGTTCGGTCTGGGTGATTTCTTCACCGTTGACCTTGGCCACGTCCTGCTTACTATTACCCGAAGCCTGGAAAATGGCCTCGATACCGGTGAACGCCATCAATGCGACGATGATCCCGATGATGGTCTTGGCAATCCAGCCTTGTGAATTGTCCCTGATATTTTGCAGCATGCGTCCCCCAGAAACGGTTGAACTTCAAAAATAGGCAACCGTGGAGCGTGGGTAGAGTCCGGATAGAAGAAAGGCGCATCCGAGGATGCGCCTTCTCGTAACTGGCGGAGCGGACGGGGGTTTGAACCCACACCCCCGGCGTGGCGACCCGATGGATACGTGGGTCAGCTGCCGCTCCGCTGCCAGGTCGAACCTGCGTTCGACCCGGGTAGGTAAAGGCTTGATCGAAACTTAGTTGACGGCTTCTTTCAGGGCTTTACCGGCTTTGAAACCTGGTTTTTTGGCAGCAGCGATTTGCAGTGCTTTGCCAGTCTGTGGGTTACGGCCAGTGCGAGCTGGGCGGTCAGTCACAGAGAAAGTACCGAAGCCTACCAGTACCACGGAGTCGCCGGCCTTCAGAGCGCCAGTGACGGATTCGATTACTGCATCCAGCGCACGGCCAGCAGCAGCTTTCGGGATATCAGCGGATGCAGCGATAGCATCAATCAGTTCCGACTTGTTCACTCTAAGTCCCCTTATATATCTATTGAGTATGATTCTAAGTTTTTTTGGTAAAAGCAAAAACCAGTGCTGAATGGCCTACAGACACTTAAGAGCCGCTTTATAACAAGGGCTCTAAAAAGCTGTCAAGGAAGCCCCCAGGCTCCAGCACATTAATGCGTGCTAATTCGTTCCTTGGAATCAGACTCGCGTTTTTCGTCCTTCGCGACTATCTCCGGAGCCACATCCGGCAAGGGCTCCGGCGCGTATTGCAGCGCAATTTGCAGGACCTCGTCAATCCATTTAACCGGTTTAATCTGAAGATCCTGCTTGATATTGTCAGGAATCTCCTTCAAGTCGCGAACATTCTCTTCAGGAATGATCACGGTCTTGATACCGCCCCGGTGTGCCGCAAGCAATTTCTCTTTCAGGCCACCGATGGCCAATACCTGGCCACGCAGGGTGATTTCCCCGGTCATTGCGACATCGGCTCGCACCGGAATGCCGGTCAATGCCGACACCAGCGCCGTGCACATGCCTACGCCGGCGCTAGGGCCGTCTTTAGGCGTCGCCCCTTCCGGCATATGGATGTGGGTGTCGTGCTTCTCGTGGAAGTCCAGGGGGATCCCCAGGCTCCTGGCGCGGCTGCGCACCACGGTCTGCGCGGCGGTGATGGATTCGACCATCACGTCACCCAGGGAACCGGTCTTGATCAGTTGGCCTTTACCCGGGATCACCGCGGCTTCGATGGTCAGCAATTCGCCGCCCACTTGGGTCCACGCCAGGCCCGTCACCTGCCCTACCTGATCCTGTTGCTCGGCCAGGCCATAGCGGAATTTACGCACCCCCAGGAAGTGTTCCAGGGAGTCGGCCGTGACCTTCACCGAGAAGCGTTTTTCCAGCGCATGTTCCTTGACCGCCTTGCGGCAGATCTTCGCGATCTGGCGCTCCAGGCCCCGTACACCGGCCTCGCGGGTGTAATAACGCACGATATCGCGGATCGCCTCGACCTCGAATTCGATCTCGCCCTTCTTCAGGCCATTGGCCGAAATCTGCTTGGGCGCGAGGTATTTGACCGCGATGTTGATCTTCTCGTCTTCGGTGTAGCCCGGCAGACGAATCACCTCCATCCGGTCCAGCAATGCCGGCGGAATGTTCATGGAGTTGGAGGTGCACAGGAACATCACGTCGGACAGGTCGTAGTCGACTTCCAGGTAATGGTCGTTGAAATTGTGGTTCTGCTCAGGGTCGAGCACTTCGAGCAAAGCCGAGGCCGGATCGCCACGCATGTCACTGCCCATTTTGTCGATTTCATCGAGCAGGAACAGCGGGTTGCGCACACCCACCTTCGTCATCTTTTGAATCAATCTTCCTGGCATCGAACCGATGTACGTCCGGCGATGACCACGAATTTCCGCTTCATCGCGTACACCACCGAGGGCCATGCGCACGAATTTACGGTTGGTGGCATTGGCAATCGACTCGGCCAGCGAGGTTTTACCCACACCAGGCGGGCCCACCAGGCACAACACCGGACCGCGAATCTTTTTCACGCGTTTTTGCACGGCGAGGTATTCGAGGATGCGTTCTTTGACTTCTTCAAGGCCATAGTGGTCGGCATCGAGGATGTCTTCAGCGCGGGCCAGGTCGAGGCGCACCTTGGTCTGGGCCTTCCACGGCACCTGCACCAGCCAGTCGATGTAGGAGCGCACCACGGTGGCTTCGGCCGACATCGGCGACATTTGCTTGAGCTTGTTCAGCTCGGCGTTGGCCTTGGTCAGGGCGTCTTTCGGCAGGCCGGCGGCATCGATACGCTTTTTCAGCTCTTCGATTTCGTTGTGGCCTTCCTCGCTGTCGCCGAGTTCCTTCTGAATGGCCTTCATCTGCTCATTCAGGTAGTACTCGCGCTGGCTGCGCTCCATTTGTTTCTTCACACGACCACGGATGCGTTTCTCAACCTGCAACAGGTCGATTTCGGCATCCAGCAGTGCCAGCACATGCTCAACACGGGCCGGCAGGTCGATGATTTCGAGGATGTCTTGCTTCTGCTCGATTTTCAGCGCCATGTGCGCGGCCATGGTGTCGACCAGGCGGCTTGGCTCATCGATACTGTTAAGGGACGACAGGACTTCAGCCGGGACTTTCTTGCCCAACTGCACATACTGCTCGAATTGCGAGAGCAGGCTGCGTACAAAAACTTCAGACTCGCGCTCCGGGGCCTCGACTTCGTCGATCAGCGCTACTTCGGCGCGCAGGTGACCATCCACCTCCATGAAGCGCTCGACCGCACCGCGCTGCTCGCCTTCCACCAACACCTTGACGGTGCCATCCGGCAGTTTGAGCAATTGCAGAACAGTGGCAATGGTGCCAACGCGATACAGGGCCTCTTCGCCCGGATCATCATCAGCAGGATTTCTTTGGGCCAACAGCAGGATCTGCTTGTCGCCCGTCATCGCTGCCTCAAGGGCTTCGATAGACTTCTCGCGCCCCACGAACAGCGGGATAACCATGTGCGGATAGACGACGACATCACGCAACGGCAGGAGAGGCAATTCGATGGTTGTCTTCATGATTTCGCCTCTATGACAGTTGAAAAGTAAGCTTGAAACCAAGATGGGGGCTGCATGCAAAAAAAACAAGCTTATTGCCAGCAGTTAAACGCAGTAAACGCTCTGGCGTAAAAACCTCGTAAAAACAAAGGGGCCCCTGGAGGCCCCTTGTTTATACCGACACTGCGAAACGCTTACGCGTCTGGCGCAGCCTTGGCAGTCGGCTCACTGTTTTCGTAGATATACAGTGGCTTGGACTTACCTTCTATAACGCTTTCGTCGATCACCACTTTACTCACCTCGGACTGCGAGGGGATTTCGTACATGGTGTCGAGCAGTACGCCTTCAAGAATCGAACGCAGACCACGTGCACCGGTCTTGCGCTCCAGTGCCCGCTTGGCCACCGATTTGAGCGCGTCGGTACGGAACTCGAGGTCTACACCTTCCATCTCGAACAACTTGGCGTATTGCTTGGTCAGGGCGTTTTTCGGTTCGGTGAGGATCTGAATCAGAGCAGCCTCATCCAATTCGTCCAACGTGGCCAGGACCGGCAGACGGCCAACGAATTCCGGGATCAGACCGAACTTGACCAGATCGTCAGGCTCGACTTCACGCAGGGACTCGCCCACCTTCTTGCCTTCTTCCTTGCTGCGCACTTCCGCACTGAAACCAATGCCACCACGGGTGGAGCGTTGCTGGATAACTTTTTCCAGACCGGAGAACGCACCGCCACAGATGAACAGGATGTTGCGCGTATCAACCTGAAGGAATTCCTGCTGCGGGTGCTTGCGGCCGCCTTGTGGCGGTACGGAAGCAACCGTGCCTTCGATCAGTTTCAACAGGGCTTGCTGCACGCCTTCACCGGAAACGTCCCGGGTGATCGACGGGTTGTCCGACTTGCGCGAAATCTTGTCGATTTCGTCGATGTAGACAATACCCATCTGGGCTTTCTCTACGTCGTAGTCGCACTTCTGCAGCAGCTTCTGAATGATGTTCTCGACGTCCTCACCCACGTAGCCAGCCTCGGTGAGGGTGGTGGCGTCGGCGATAGTGAACGGAACGTTCAAGAGACGAGCGAGGGTTTCTGCAAGCAAGGTTTTACCCGAGCCTGTAGGACCGATCAGCAAGATGTTGCTCTTGCCGAGTTCAACTTCGTCGCCTTTCTTGTCACGCTGGTTCAAGCGCTTGTAGTGGTTGTACACCGCTACGGCCAAAACCTTCTTTGCACGCTCTTGACCAATCACGTATTGATCAAGGATGCCGCTGATTTCTTTAGGCGAAGGCAATTTATGCGCGCTGCTTTCGGCCTGGGCTTCCTGCACCTCCTCACGGATGATGTCATTGCACAGGTCGACGCACTCGTCGCAGATAAAGACCGAGGGGCCGGCAATCAATTTGCGTACTTCATGCTGGCTTTTGCCACAGAAGGAGCAATAGAGCAGCTTGCCGTTGTCCTCGCCGTTGCGGGTGTCAGTCATTCGTTCGATCCAAATCCGATAGGCTTGCAACACAAGATGAAGGCTTATGCGGGCTTTTTCAAGCCCGCCAGTGGTCGGACATGCCGACCAGCCCTATTTTGAGCGGCTTATATTAAGCGGGGCGCTTGTCGATCACTGCGTCGATCAGCCCGTAATCACGCGCTGCCTCGGCACTCATGAAGTTGTCGCGGTTGGTGTCGCGCTCGATTTCTTCCAGGGTGTGCCCGCTGTGCTTGGCCATCAGCGTGTTGAGACGCTCACGGATAAACAGGATTTCCTTGGCGTGGATTTCGATGTCCGACGCCTGGCCCTGGAAACCGCCCAATGGCTGGTGAATCATCACGCGCGAGTTAGGCAGGCAGAAACGCTTGCCTTCAGCACCTGCGGTCAACAGGAATGCGCCCATGCTGCAGGCCTGACCGATACAGGTGGTCGATACATTCGGCTTGATGAACTGCATGGTGTCGTAGATCGACATGCCAGCTGTCACCGAACCGCCTGGGGAGTTGATGTAGAGATGGATGTCCTTGTCCGGGTTTTCCGCTTCAAGGAACAGCAGCTGCGCACAGATCAGGTTGGCCATGTAGTCCTCTACCGGGCCCACCAGAAAGATCACTCGCTCCTTGAGCAGGCGCGAGTAGATGTCGTAGGCGCGTTCGCCACGAGCGGACTGCTCGACAACCATCGGGACCAGGCCGCCAGCGGCCTGGATATCAGAGTTCTGCTGAATATAGGAATTACGGAACATGCTCTGCAGTTACTCCCAAATAGTCATGTCTTGAAAACGCATAAGCCAGCGCGAGGCTGGCTTATGGTTGAATTTCCAACGAGTTGGACAATCAGTCGGCTTGTGCTGCTTCCGCCGGTTTGACTGCTTCTTCGTAAGAGACCGCTTTATCGGTCACCTTAGCCTTCTGCAGAACAGTATCCACAACTTGTTCTTCCAGCACAACCGAACGCACTTCGTTCAGTTGCTGATCGTTCTTGTAGTACCAAGCCACGACCTGCTCAGGTTCCTGGTAGGCCGAAGCCATTTCCTGGATCATTTCGCGAACGCGGTCTTCGTCAGGCTTGAGGTCGAACTGCTTGACCACTTCAGCCACGATCAGGCCCAGCACAACGCGGCGCTTGGCTTGCTCTTCGAACAGCTCGGCCGGCAGTTGGTCAGGCTTGATGTTGCCACCAAACTGCTGAACAGCTTGTACGCGCAGGCGATCCACTTCGTTGGACAGCAGGGCCTTAGGCACTTCGATCGGGTTGGCGGCCAGCAGACCGTCCATGACCTGGTTCTTGACCTTGGACTTGATGGCCTGACGCAGCTCGCGCTCCATGTTCTTGCGAACTTCGGTGCGGAAGCCTTCGATACCGGTTTCCTTGATACCGAATTGAGCGAAGAACTCTTCGTTCAGCTCTGGCAGCTTAGGCTCGGAAACACTGTTGACGGTCACGGTGAACTCGGCGGCTTTGCCAGCCAGGTCCAGGTTCTGGTAGTCAGCAGGGAATTCCAGGTTCAGTACGCGCTCTTCGCCGGCTTTGGCGCCAACCAGGCCGTCTTCGAAACCAGGGATCATGCGGTTGGAACCCAGCACCAGCTGAGTGCCCTTGGCGGAGCCGCCGGCGAACGCTTCGCCGTCAACCTTGCCAACGAAATCGATGTTCAGCTGGTCTTCGTTCTGGGCAGCACGCTCGGCCACTTCGAAACGAGTGTTCTGCTTGCGCAGGATTTCCAGCATGTTGTCCAGGTCCGAATCAGCCACTTCGGCGCTCAGGCGCTCGATGGCGATACCGTCGAAACCGGCCACTTCAAATTCAGGGAACACTTCGAATACGGCAACGTATTCCAGGTCCTTGCCCGCTTCCAGGGACTTAGGCTCGATCGACGGCGAACCCGCCGGATTCAGCTTTTGCTCAACGACCGCTTCGTAGAAGGAAGCCTGGATCACGTCACCGACAGCTTCCTGGCGCGCATCGGCACCAAAACGGCGCTTGATTTCGCTCATTGGCACTTTGCCTGGACGGAAACCAGCGATCTTGGCCTTTTGGGCAGTCTGCTGCAGACGCTTGTTGACCGCAGTCTCGATACGCTCAGCCGGCACGGTGATGCTCAGGCGACGCTCGAGAGCAGTAGTATTTTCAACAGAAACTTGCATGGATATTCCTCGTTGCACAGACGTTAGCCGGCCATTTCCGACCCCAATCAAGGGCATGCATTCTAGTGGGTCAAACTCAAGAAGTCACCCTACTGGAAATACGCCCGAAAACAGCCGGCAATTTATCGGTACGAAGGCATTGATGCACCTCGCCCCGGTGACAAATACAGCCCATCACGCCAGGGCTCTGCGCCGCCCCTTCTATATATAGAAGAAGTCGTCATCCATCACCCCGACGGCCAACCCACACACAGGGCTGGCAGGCAGTGCGGCATCATCGAGATACATAAATACGACGAAACGCCCTGCCATTGCGACCCAGTACCTGCAGCCGCGGAATATTCGAACCGCTAAAACCAAAAAAGGCGCCAGACTGTTAAATCTGGCGCCTTTCGAATATGGGGTGGACGAAGGGGATCGAACCCTCGACAACGGGAGTCACAATCCCGTGCTCTACCAACTGAGCTACGCCCACCATATTGCGTTAACAAAGAAACCAAACTACTTCTTTGTCGAGCTTTACCCTGTCTTTCAACGGGGCCAAGCTTTAATTGGTGCGGATGAAGAGACTCGAACTCTTACGCCTCGCGGCGCTGGAACCTAAATCCAGTGTGTCTACCAATTCCACCACATCCGCGCTTGAAGCTCTTAAAGCAAAGGCGCCAGACGATTAATCTGGCGCCTTTTCAAAATATGGGGTGGACGAAGGGGATCGAACCCTCGACAACGGGAGTCACAATCCCGTGCTCTACCAACTGAGCTACGCCCACCATCTAACGCTACTTGTGCCAAAGCTGCCTAATGGCGCACCCGGCAGGACTCGAACCTGCGACCATCCGCTTAGAAGGCGGATGCTCTATCCAGCTGAGCTACGGGCGCCTTATTAATCTGTACTCTTGGAGGATTACAAACTAAGTGCTTCCAGCCTTGCAGAACAATCATCTATTCCGCCCGACCTTCTTAACCAGTGCTAGGCTGTGCCCGACAAGTGCGACGAATAGTATAGATGCCCCCGAAACCCGTCAAATCTTTTTTGAAAAAAACTGATTTTATTTAAGGAGTTAGGGCAATTTGCAGACCAAGCGCCTTTGCCCTCACGTCCTGGCATGCGAGAATGCGCGCACTTTTCTTCCCCCTCTCGATGGTTAATCACGCGTAATGACTGCACAACTTATCGACGGCAAATCAATCGCCGCCAGCCTGCGCCAGCAGATCGCCAAACGCGTCACCGAGCGTAGCCAGCAAGGCCTGCGCACGCCCGGCCTCGCGGTGATCCTGGTCGGCAGCGATCCTGCCTCTCAGGTTTATGTCTCGCACAAGCGTAAAGACTGTGAAGAGGTCGGCTTTATTTCCAAGGCCTACGACTTGCCTTCCGAGACCACCCAGCAGGCCCTTACGGACCTGATCGATGGCCTCAACGAAGACCCGAAGATGGATGGCATCCTGCTCCAGTTGCCGCTGCCCGACCATCTGGACGCCTCCAAATTGCTGGAGCGCATTCGCCCGGACAAAGATGTCGACGGTTTCCACCCTTATAATGTCGGCCGCCTGGCCCAGCGTATCCCGCTGCTGCGCCCGTGCACCCCGAAAGGCATCATGACCCTGCTGGAAAGCACCGGCGTCGACCTGTACGGCCTCGACGCCGTAGTTGTCGGCGCGTCCAACATCGTGGGTCGCCCGATGGCCATGGAGTTGCTGCTGGCCGGCTGCACCGTGACCGTCACCCACCGCTTCACCAAGGACCTCGCCGGCCACGTCGGCCGCGCCGACCTGGTGGTAGTCGCGGCCGGCAAGCCGGGGCTGGTCAAGGGTGAGTGGATCAAGGAAGGCGCCATCGTCATCGACGTGGGCATCAACCGCCAGGAAGACGGCAAGCTGGTCGGCGACGTGGTGTACGAGACCGCCCTGCCCCGTGCCGGCTGGATTACCCCAGTACCCGGCGGTGTCGGCCCGATGACCCGTGCCTGCCTGCTGGAAAACACCCTGTACGCCGCAGAAACCCTGCACGATTAATAACCAGGCGTACTGAAAAAGCCCTGCCTTATCGCAGGGCTTTTTATTGCCCGTGATAAACCCTGTTTTTTCTTAGTTTTTAAGTACTTTCGTCTGGTTTTAGAAGAACATTCGACAGTCTCTCGTCCATACTCCTAAAATGTAACGGCATTTATCAAAAAACCGTTCCTGAACGGTATTTCCTTACTTTTTAGCGAGTTCATCCGCGTGAAAATTCGTCTCTCTATCATCAGCCTGTTTTTCGCTTTCACAGGCAACTTCGCGCACGCCGCCGAAACCACCCAGGCGCCGCGTGACACCTCCAAACTGCAAATTGCGTCCGGCAGCGCCATGCTGGTCGACCTGCAGACCAACAAGGTGATCTATTCCAGCAACCCTGACGTGGTGGTGCCCATCGCCTCGGTGAGCAAATTGATGACCGGCCTGATCGTGCTGGAAGCCAAGCAGAACATGGACGAGTACATCGACATCAACATCACCGATACGCCAGAGATGAAAGGCGTGTTCTCCCGCGTGAAGATCGGCAGCCAGATGCCCCGTAAGGAAATGCTGCTGATCGCTCTGATGTCTTCGGAAAACCGCGCCGCGGCGAGCCTGGCCCACCACTATCCGGGCGGTTACGCCGCGTTCATCGCCGCGATGAACGCCAAGGCCAAGGCCTTGGGCATGACCAGCACGCACTATGTCGAACCCACCGGTCTGTCCATCCACAACGTCTCCACCGCCCGCGACCTGAGCAAACTGCTGGCCGCCGCGCGACACTATCCGTTGCTCAGCCAACTGAGCACCACCAAGGAAAAGACCGTGTCGTTCCGCAAGCCCAACTACACCTTGGGCTTCTCCAACACCGACCACCTGATCAACCGCGCCAACTGGGACATCAAGCTGACCAAGACCGGCTTTACCAACCAGGCCGGTCATTGCCTGGTGCTGGTGACGAGCATGGGCAACCGCCCGGTGTCGCTGGTAATCCTGGATGCCTTTGGCAAATTCACCCACTTTGCCGATGCCAGCCGCATTCGTAATTGGGTAGAGACCGGCAAGAGCGGCTCGGTGCCGGATGTGGCGTTGCGCTACAAGGCCGACAAGAACCTGAAGAACCGTCCGAACGCGGCAGAAGTGCGTCGCTAAGCAACAACGCCAGATCCAATGTGAAATACCGATCTGGGAGCGGGCTTGCCCCTCCCACATTTTTTATCGGTGTTCCGCCAGCACTTTAAGCGCCTGCGCCGCCGCCCGTTCCTGCCCGGCCTGGGCCGTGGCGTTGGCCGCATCCCGCCAGCGCTGGGCGTCCACATTTGCCGGCAATTGGCTCGGCCGCTGGGTGAGGATTGCCCAACTCCCGGCGCTTTTCCACTTCGACTCAAAGTCGCTGAAGCTCATCAACAGCCGCCGGTCCATGCCCGAACGCAGCAACACCGTGCTTTTCTGTTGATTGAACCCCACCACAACCACGTAGTGCGCGTCGGACCACAGCCCGCCGCCGATCCGCGCCATCACCGGATACCCCGCCGCCACTTGCGCCAGCACCGCCGTCAGCTTGGCATCCAGCGGGTACACCATCAGCCCGTACTCGCGCGCCAGCACCTGCATGTTGCGCTCAAGGTCCGCTTCGCCGCCCGGTAGATGCAGTGGCTTATCCAGCAACCCCGGTGTCATGACAATGCCTTGTTGCGACAGCATGCTGGCTAACGCCGTAGGACCGCTCTGATAAGCCTCGCTGCGAAACGTCGGCACGCCATTGAGTTCGACACGCTCCGGCAGGCCCGCCAGTTTCGACGGGGTTGCGGAACAGGCCACAAGCCCCAGGGCGCAGGCCAATAGAAAGGATGTTTTAAGGTTCGACCGTAACCGCAATTTTCTACTCTCTTGATCAACTGCCGGTGAGGGCCCTGATCATAGGACGCCCGGCCACGCGGGTATAGCCCGTAGGCTTAGTAAAGGAAGCGGATAGAGCAAACAAGTTGGACGGACACGACCATTGGTCAATAGCAGGCAACCGCCGGGTAGCTAGACTGTCCATTGAGAAGACTGTGTGTGCCCCGTACGGGGCGAGAGGAGGCCCGAATGAGCCTTGCAACGACGATTTTCCTGTTGATCTGCGGTTGGCTGTCGGTAGCCGCCGCCATGTTGTGGGGGGTGTTGCGCATTACCCGCCGGCACCATCACCCCCACGTAAAACCCGCTGCGCCCGCCAAGCCTCATAAGGCGGCGGTGCACCACGCCTAGCCAGGCATGCAATTGAAGTCCTGAGTCGCTGCGACCTCCTTGCCGTGACCATCCATCAAGGCTGCGCGCACGGTGGTACCCAGGCTGGACTCCACCAGGGTGTAATGCTCACCCGCCTTGAAATGCTTGTATTCGACGCGTCCCTGGCAGTCCTGCTGGTTGTCGTCACCCGCCTCCTCCTCGAACAGCGTCACATCCAGGCGATGGTCCCCCGGTGTGACCTCAAAAAAGCGGCCGTCATCCACACGCTTGCCGTCCACGCGTTCAGCCATCAGGTCGTTCGGCGCTTCTTCCTTCAAGCCGATCCAGGCTTCACTCGGATCGGCTTTGGGCATTGGCCCGGCGCACGCCGACAACAACAGCGCAGCACCGAGGGCGGGAATCAATAACAGTGGTTTGAGTGACATGGCAGGGCTCCAAAGCAGGACAATGTGTCCGATGGGTTACAAGCTTGGGCGGCTGACCTGTCTAGAACAAATGAATGCCTATGAAACGATTTTCAGCCCTTACCTAAATGTTCCTTCACCTGGCTGAAAGGTGCGTGTTAGGTGGGTCGCGTGAGACTGCCGGGGTTTGCAATCCTGCTCCTCCGGAGGTTCACGCATGCTCGGGCTGGTAAAGACCGCACTGCAAAAGCCGTACACGTTTATCGTGTTGGCCATATTCATCTGCATCATCGGGCCGATGGCGGCCCTGCGTACGCCCACTGACGTTTTCCCCGATATCGGCATCCCCGTGGTCGCCGTGGTCTGGCAGTACAACGGCCTGTCGCCGGACGCCATGGCCGGTCGTGTGATCTACACCTACGAACGCTCCCTGAGCACCACCGTCAACGACATCGAACACATCGAATCCCAATCGCTGCCCGGCATGGGCATCGTCAAGATCTTCTTCCAGCCCGGCGTGGATATCCGTACCGCCAACGCCCAAGTGACGGCGGTGTCACAAACCGTGCTCAAGCAGATGCCGCCGGGTATCACACCGCCGCTGATCCTCAACTACAGCGCCTCCACGGTGCCGATCCTGCAGATGGCGTTCTCCAGCCCCAGCCTGTCGGAAGCCAGGATCCGCGACCTTGTGCAGAACAACATCCGCCTGCCCTTGAGCGCCCTGCCCGGCTTGGCCATGCCCACGCCCATGGGCGGCAAGCAACGCCAGA
Source organism: Pseudomonas sp. A39 (assembly GCF_058145955.1). Classification (NCBI taxonomy): domain Bacteria; kingdom Pseudomonadati; phylum Pseudomonadota; class Gammaproteobacteria; order Pseudomonadales; family Pseudomonadaceae; genus Pseudomonas; species Pseudomonas sp. A39. The sequence goes on along the minus strand of NZ_JBYVMD010000004.1, from coordinate 13,100 downwards.
TCACCCTCGACCTTGACCCACAGGCACTCGCCGCCAAAGGCCTGTCGGCCCAGGACGTGGGCAACGCCCTGGCGCTGCAGAACCAGATCATCCCGGTGGGCACCGCCAAGCTCGGCCCCAACGAATACACGATCCTGCTGAATAACAGCCCCAAGGCCATCGATGAACTCAACGACCTGCCGATCAAGACCGTCGACGGCGCGCTGATCACCATCGGCCAGGTCGCCCACGTGCGTGACGGCTCGCCGCCGCAGACCAACATCGTGCGCGTCGACGGCCACCGTGCAGTGCTGATGCCGGCGCTTAAAAACGGCAGCATCTCGACCCTGTCGATCATCGACGGCATCCGCCAGATGCTGCCGCGCATCAACGAAACCCTGCCACCGTCACTGAAGACCTCACTGCTGGGCGACGCCTCGGTGTTCGTCAAACAATCGGTCGGCAGCGTGGCCCAGGAAGGCATCATCGCCGCACTGCTGACGAGTGCGATGATCCTGCTGTTCCTCGGCAGCTGGCGCTCCACGATCATTATTGCCGCCTCGATTCCGCTGGCCGTGCTATCGGCCATCGCACTGCTGGCGGTCAGCGGGCAAACCCTCAACGTGATGACCCTCGGCGGGCTGGCGTTGGCGGTGGGGATCCTGGTGGACGACGCCACGGTGACCATCGAAAACATCAACTGGCACCTGGAACAAGGCAAGCCGGTGAAGACGGCAATCCTCGACGGTGCCGCGCAAATTGTCGGCCCGGCGTTCGTCTCGCTGCTGTGCATCTGCATCGTGTTCGTGCCGATGTTTTTGCTGCAAGGCATCGCCGGTTATCTGTTCCGGCCGATGGCGCTGGCGGTGATCTTTGCCATGGCCAGTTCGTTCATCCTCTCGCGTACGTTGGTGCCGACCCTGGCAATGTTCCTGCTCAAGCCGCACACGCCGGAGCCAGGTGCGGGGCATCACCCGGAAGACGAATTCATCAACCACCACGAGGGCGAGCAGCACACCCAGCAGCGCAATGCCGTGCTGCAATCGGTGCTGAATTTCCAGCAGGGTTTCGAGCGTCACTTCTCGAACATCCGCGACACCTATCACGGCCTACTGACCTTGGCCCTGGGCAATCGCAAGCGCTTTATCGTCGGTTTCCTGGCCTGCGTGCTGGCGTCATTCCTGCTCCTTCCGAGCCTGGGCCAGGACTTCTTCCCGGCCACCGACGCAGGTGCCCTGGCGTTGCATGTGCGCCTGCCGCTGGGCACGCGCATAGAAGAAAGCGCCGCTGCCTTCGACCGCATTGAAGCGCGGATCCGCGAAATCATCCCTGCCGGAGAGCTGGACACCATCGTCGATAACATCGGCATCCCGCTCAGCGGCATCGACATGGCCTACAGCAGCAGCGGCACCATCGGCCCGCAGGATGGCGACATCCAAGTCAGCCTGAAGAAGGACCACGCACCGACCGCCGACTACGTGAAAAAACTGCGTGAAGCGCTGCCGCACAGTTTCCCTGGCAGCCACTTCGCCTTCCTGCCGGCGGACATCAGCAGCCAGATCCTCAACTTCGGTGCCCCGGCCCCGCTGGACGTGAAAATCTCCGGGCGCAGCGATGAAGAAAACCGCGCCTACGCCGTGGAGCTTGAGCGCCGGTTGCAGCACGTACCGGGCATCGCCGACCTGCGCATCCAGCAGTCCACCGGCTATCCGTCGCTGCAGGTGAACGTCGACCGTATGCGCGCCAATGGCCTGGGCATCACCGAGCGTGACGTGACCAACAGCATGGTCGCCTCGCTCGCCGGCAGCTCCCAGGTAGCACCGACCTTCTGGCTTAACCCGGCCAACGGCGTGTCCTATTCCATCGTCGCCGCCACCCCGCAATACCGCCTCGACAGCCTGCCCTCTCTGGAGGCCTTGCCGGTGACCGGCGCCGACGGCCAGTCGCAGATCCTCGGCGGCGTGGCGACCATCTCCCGCGTGCAAAGCCCGGCGGTGGTGACCCACTACAACATCGAACCGACCCTGGACCTGTACGCCAACGTGCAAGGCCGCGACCTCGGCGGCGTGGCCCGTGATGTGCAAAAAGTGCTGGATGACACCGCCGCCCTGCGGCCCAAAGGTGCGGTAATCAGCCTGCATGGGCAGATCGACGCACTGCATGAAGCCTTCAGCGGCCTGAGCCTTGGCCTGCTCGGCGCCGTGGTGCTGATCTACCTGCTGATCGTGGTCAATTTCCAGTCGTGGTCCGACCCGTTTGTGATCATCACGGCCTTGCCGGCGGCGCTCGCCGGGATTGTGTGGATGCTGTTCCTCAGCGGCACCTCATTGTCGGTACCGGCACTCACCGGCGCCATCTTGTGCATGGGCGTCGCCACGGCCAACTCGATCCTGGTGGTGAGCTTCTGCCGTGAGCGCCTGGCCGAACATGGCGACGCGTTGAAAGCCGCCATGGAGGCCGGTTACACACGCTTCCGTCCGGTGTGCATGACCGCCCTGGCGATGATCATCGGCATGCTGCCGCTGGCGATTTCCGAGGAGCAGAACGCCCCGCTCGGGCGCGCCGTCATCGGCGGCTTGATCTTCGCCACCCTCGCCACTTTGTTGTTTGTTCCCGTGGTCTTCAGCCTGGTCCACGGTCGTCAGCCTACTCGCGCAGTTGCAGGAGAAACCCCACATGTCGTCTGATCACAAACCCTCGCGCAAGCGTCTGATGCTCATGGGTGTCGGCGGCCTGACCCTGGCCGCCCTGTTGGTCGCCAACGGCCTGCATGCCCGCACGCTGCACGAACAATCGGTCACGGCCTGGACTGAAACCGCCGCCATCCCGCAGGTGATGGTGTTCCAGCCCAAGCAGAACGTCGCCGGCGATACCCTGCGCCTGCCTGCGCACCTTGAAGCCTGGAGCAAGGCACCGATTCATGCCCGGGTCAGTGGCTATTTGAAGGACTGGAAAGTGGATATCGGCAGTCAGGTCAAGGCCGGGCAGATCCTTGCCGAAATCGACAGCCCCGACCTCGACCAACAGTTGGCGCAGACCCATGCGCGCTTGATCCAGGAGCAGGCGAATGCACGCCTGGCCGCCACCACGGCGACACGCTGGCAAAACCTGCTGGCCAGTCATTCGGTGTCGCGCCAGGAAGCCGATGAAAAAACCTCCAACGCGGCGGCAGCCAAAGCCAATGCTGAAGCCGCCGCTGCCGACTATGCGCGCTTGTCGGCCCTGGAAGGCTACAAGACCCTCCGTGCGCCCTTCGCCGGCACCATCACCGCGCGCAACACCGATATCGGCCAGCTGATCAAGGCCGATACCGACAGCGACCCGGAACTGTTCAACATCGCCGACACGCATCAATTGCGCCTGTATGTGCCGGTGCCGCAGAACTACGCGGCCGTCATCCACCCAGGGCTTGAAGCCGAACTGACCGTGCCCGAGCATCCCGGCGAGCATTTCAAGGCGCGCCTGATCGGCGACTCCACCGCCATCGACCGCCGCTCCGGCACGTTGCTCGCGCAGTTCGTCGCCGACAACCCCAATGGCGAGTTGCTGCCCGGCGACTACGCCGAAGCCACCTTGCCGATTCCAGCCGACACCCATGGCGTGAGCATCCCGGCCAGCGCGTTGATCTTCCGTGCCCAAGGCACCCAAGTGGCGGTGCTGGATGCGCAGAATCATGTGCACCTGCAAGACATCCACATCGGCCTCGACCTGGGCGAACGCCTGGTCGTCGACCAAGGTTTGAAACCCGCCGACCGTATCGTCGACAACCCGCCCGATGCCCTGCGCGAAGGCGACCCGGTGCAGTTGGCCGATGCCTCGGGAGGTGCGCATGCGCCCAAGGCTTAAACCTCTCGCAGCATTGATGCTGCTGGCATTGCAGGGCTGCTCGATGGCGCCCGCCTACAAGGTGCCGTCGCTTGACCTGCCCGCGCATTACCGCGAACAGACCAGCGACGGCCCTTGGCACAGCGCGCAACCGTCCGACCAAATGGCCCCCGAATGGTGGACGCTCTACCACGACGCGCGCCTGAATGACCTGCAACAGCAACTGCTCCGGGCCAACCCGGACCTGGCGGCGGCGCTGGCGCACTTCGATGCGTCCCAGGCGTATGCCAGCCAACTGCATGCCGGGCTGTTCCCGCAGATCACCGCCAGCGCGCAGCCGCTGCGCCAGCGGCAATCGGACTCGCGGCCGCTGCGGGGAACCACGCAGCCGTCGGTGTACAACAGCAATACGGCAGGCTTCTCGCTGAGTTACGACCTGGACCTGTGGGGAAAAATCCGTAACCAAGTCGCGGCCGGCGATGCCCAGGCGCAAGCCTCGGGTGACGATTTGGCGGTGGCGCGCCTGAGCTTGCAGCATCAGTTGGCAACCTTGTATGTGCAGCTCAATGGGCTGGACGCGCAGGCGCGGATTCTCGACCGTTCGCTGGATGATTTCAGCCAGGCACTGCAACTGACCCGCAGTCGGTATGAGGGCCAGATTGCTTCGGAGTTGGACCTGACCCGTGCGCAAAACCAGCTCGCCGAGGCCAAGGCGCAACGGGATGAAGTGCGCGGGCAACGCAACCTGACCGAGCATGCGATAGGCGAGTTGGTGGGTGTGGCGGCCAGTGACTTCACCCTGCCGCCGAGCCAGCAACTGATCGCGCTGCCGGGCATTCCCTCACAATTGCCGAGCCACCTGCTGCAACGCCGCCCCGACATCGCGGCGGCAGAGCGCCGGGTGTTCGCCGCCAACGCCAATATCGGCGTGGCCAAGGCGGCGTGGTACCCGGATTTCAGCCTGACCGGGCTGATTGGCGGGCAAACCCAGGGCGTTGGCAACTTGCTGTCCGCCGGTAATCGCTACTGGGCGTTGGGGCCGCTGGTGAACCTGCCGATCTTCGATGGCGGGCGCTTGAGCGCCAATGAACGCCAGGCCAAGGCCGAGTTTGAAGAAGCCTCGGCGCACTACCGCAGCCAGGTATTGAAGGCCGTGCGCGAGGTGGAAGACAACCTGGCGCAACTGCGGGATTTGCAGCTTGAGGCGCAGGATGAACAAGCGGCGGCGGATGCGGCGCAGCACACCCAATCGCTGGCGATGAACAGCTACCAGGCCGGGGCCGTGAGTTACCTGGACGTGGTGACGGCGCAGACGGCGGCGTTGCAGGCGCAGAGGACGTTGCAGGCGGTGCAGACACGGCAGTTGCAGGCGAGCGTGGGGTTGGTGACTGCGCTGGGCGGTGGGTGGCAACCTGGCGCCTGACACGGCGGGTCAGTCACATCACTATCAACTGAACGGCTGCCATCGGGGGCAAGCCCCCTCCCACACGTGTCCGGTGCCGGACACATAATGTGTGAACACCGCAGAGCCAAGGTGGGAGGGGGCTTGCTCCCGATGGCGCTCTTCCAGACACATCCTGCCAAAAGTCCGCCCCTCACCCTGCGGCCCTCCAATCTAGCCTCTCTAGACGCATCTTGAGAGGGCCAGGGAATGGCAGAATTACCCGCGTCACACCGCCTGCGCATCGGACGCTTCAGCGAACCCAACCGCATCTACCTCATCACCACCAACACTCACGAACGCATTCCCATTTTCAGCAACTTCCACTTGGGTCGGCTGCTGGTCTGGCAATTTCGGCTGGCACAACACCAAGGGCTCGCGAACTCAATTGCGTGGGTGATCATGCCGGACCATTTCCATTGGATTATTGAGCTGAAAAAAGGCTCTCTTGCAGATCTGATGCGACAGGTAAAATCCAAGAGCACGCGGTCCGTTAATGGCGTGAGTGGTCGCAAGGGAAGACTCTGGCAGGAAAGCTTTCATGACCGCGCACTGCGCAAGGAGGATGATCTAGTGAAGATGGCGAGGTATGTAGTGGCCAATCCATTGAGAGCAGGTCTGGTTAAAAAGATCGGCGACTACCCATTGTGGGATGCCATCTGGATCTAACATCACACACTGTTCAAATGTGGGAGGGGGCTTGCCCCCGATAACAGGGTGACTGACCCACCGCTATCGGGGGCAAGCCCCCTCCCACATTTTTTTCTACCGTATTTCAGGCGGCTAACTTGCCGCTGGCGATTGCGGCGGAAGCTGCCACCATTGCGCGTAATAGAACCGCACACCCAGCAGCCAGATCATCCGGTGCGGCATTCTCGATTTCGTTATGGCTGATGCCGCCTTCACAGGGCACAAAGATCATCCCCGCCGGGCCCAGCTCTGCGACGAAGATCGCGTCGTGCCCTGCCCCGCTGACGATGTCCATGTTCGACAGGCCCAGGCCGTTCGCCGCATCGCGCACGGCGTCGACGCAGCCTTTGTCGAAATACAGCGGTGGGAAATCCGCCGTGGGCTCCATCTCAAAACTCAAGCCATGCTTGGCACAGGTTTCATCGATCACCTTGCGCACTTGGGCAATCATCGAGTCCAGCCGCGCCGGCTCAAGGTGACGGAAATCCAGGGTCATGCGCACTTCGCCAGGGATCACGTTGCGCGAGCCGGGATAGGCCTGCAGGCAACCCACCGTCCCACACGCATGGGGTTGATGACCCAGCGCTGCGGCATTCACCGCCGCCACCACTGCCGCCGCGCCGACCAGGGCGTCCTTGCGCAAATGCATCGGCGTCGGCCCCGCATGCGCTTCGACGCCGCGCAGTTTCAGGTCAAACCACTTCTGCCCCAGTGCGCCGAGCACCACGCCGATGGTTTTCTGCTCGTCCTCAAGAATGGGTCCCTGTTCGATATGCGCCTCGAAATACGCCCCCACTTTATGACCGCTGACGGGACGTGTGCCCGCATAACCAATCGCATTCAGTGCATCGCCGACGCTGACGCCGTCCACATCGACCTTGGCCAGGGTATCGGCCAGGGTGAATTTCTCGGCGAACACGCCGGAGCCCATCATGCACGGGGGGAAACGCGAGCCTTCCTCGTTGGTCCACACCACCACTTCCAGCGGCGCCTCGGTTTCGATCTTGAGGTCGTTGAGGGTACGCAGCACTTCCACGCCCGCCAGCACACCGAAGCAACCGTCGAACTTGCCACCGGTGGGCTGGGTGTCGATATGGCTGCCGGTCATCACCGGTGGCAGGTCAGGATTGCGGCCGGGGCGGCGCGCGAAGATGTTGCCGATACCGTCGATGGTGACGGTGCAACCGGCGTCCTCGCACCACTGCACAAACAGGTCGCGGGCCTTGCGGTCGAGGTCGGTCAGGGCCAGCCGACACACGCCGCCCTTGGGGGTGGCGCCGAGTCTGGCCAGGTCCATCAGGGATTGCCACAAGCGGTCGCGGTTGATGTGCTGATGGGTCGATTGCAGAACGTCGAGGGCAGCGTTCATGGGGATCTCCTCAGGCTGGTTTTTTATAAGTGGAACAGGTGGAACCCCCTCCCACATTTGGATTGCATTCCACTTCCGTTACAGCGGTGACTTAGCAGTGACCGGGCTGATACCACGCTTGGCATTCAAGCCGTAATACAGCAAGCCGCCCAGCGCCGAACCGGTGAACCAGCCATAGCTGTAGAACCAGCTGAACGCATCGCTGCCCAATGACAGCAAGGTCAGCACCACCGGCACGCCAAACGCGATAAAGCCACTCCAGTTCCACGCCGGGTACACGTCATCGCGGTACAGCCCGGCCAGGTCCAGTTGTTGTTTGCGGGTGATGAAGTAGTCCACCACCATGATCCCGGCAATCGGCCCCAACAGGCTTGAATAGCCGAGCAACCAGTTGGAATACACGGTTTCCAGGCTCACATCGGAAACGATCAGGCCAAGCTTTTTCAGCAGTTCATGGCCCATCAACGCCAACCCCACCAACCCGGTCAGGATCACGGCGGTGGTGCGGTTGATCAGCTTGGGCGCGATGTTCTGGAAGTCGTTGGTCGGCGACACGATGTTCGCCGCCGTGTTGGTGGACAGGGTAGCGACGATGATCAACGCCATCGCCACCGCCACCCACACCGGGCTCTGGATATGCCCGATCAGGGTGACGGGATCGGACACGCTGACGCCCACCAATTTCACCGAGGCGGCGGTCATGATCACGCCGAGGGCGGCGAACAGGAACATGGTCAGCGGCAGGCCGAAAATCTGCCCGAGAATCTGATCCTTCTGGCTTTTTGCGTAGCGGCTGAAGTCGGGAATATTCAGCGACAAGGTGGCCCAGAAACCCACCATCGCGGTGAGGCCGGCCATGAAGTAACCGGTGAGGCTCGCGCCCTCGGGACGCTTGGGCGGGATCGCCATCAATTCGCTGATCGACACGTTAGGCATTGCCCACACCAACAGGCCAATCCCCACCGCCACCAGCAACGGCGCCGACAACGTTTCAAGGCGCTTGATCGATTCGGCGCCGCGCAGCACCACCCACAAATTCAGGCACCAGAAAATCATGAAGCCAATCACTTCACCCGTGCCGCCGAGGGACTTCCAGCCGTCGAAAATCGAGCCCAGGAACAGGTGAATCGCCAGCCCGCCAAACATCGTCTGGATACCAAACCACCCGCACGCCACCAGCGCCCGGATCAGGCACGGCACGTTGGAACCGAGGATGCCGAACGATGAGCGCAACAACACCGGGAACGGTATGCCGTACTTGGTGCCGGGGAAGGCGTTGAGGGTCAGCGGGATCAGCACCACGATGTTGGCCAGCAAAATCGCCATCAGCGCCTCGCCCACCGACAAGCCGAAATACGCGGTGAGCACCCCGCCCAAGGTATACGTGGGCACGCAGATCGACATGCCGACCCACAGCGCGGTGATGTGCCACTTGTTCCAAGTGCGTTCATGCACCTTGGTCGGTGCCATGTCGTGGTTGTAGCGCGGGCTGTCGAGGACGTCGGGGCCGGCGTCGAGTTCGTACAGGCCGTTGCGTTCAATGACTTGCGATCTGTTCTGTTGCATGGCCGCTCCACGGTTTTTTCGAATTATTGTTGCTCATCCAACGCGCTGCGCCGGATGGCCGGAGTACCTCATAAACAACATGACATCACGGACCCGGCCAGCCGCCACTGCACTCAATAACCGTGCCGACTACGGCCCTCGAACCCGTACCGCTTATATAACTGGCTGATGTTAATCAGCTTTCCGATTGAGCCCGCGGTACTTGCCACGTTACTCAGGCTAAATAATGCGTAAGTTGCCCGAACCCTCCGGACTCAATCTGGTGCAACACAATTATTTTTATTAACTGTCTTCGTCAAGAGGCATCTCTCAAGCGTCTGATTTGCAATAAGAAATGTTGCTCAATTTGCGAACCTGTCAAGTGCGTCAAAATGGTGAGTGGCCGCCACATTTTGGTGATTTATTAATTTTTACCTTATAAATCAACAAATTAAACACGGTATAAGCTTATAAAAAATCTTCTTGCTCAATCGAAAAACTCGGGCTAGCTTCTATTCCTGTCACCGATGACAGGAATTAACCGACTATCGGTTAGCAGCATTACAACACTTAGAACTGGCACAAGCCGGTCAAGCCTGTGAGGAACTCGACATGTCGCTGTTGATCCGTGGCGCCACCGTTATTACCCATGATGAAAGTTACCGCGCCGATGTGTTATGCGCAGGCGGTCTAATTCGCGCCATTGGCACGAACCTGGAGGTTCCCGCCGGCACTGAGACACTCGATGGCAGCGGTCAATATTTGATGCCCGGCGGCATCGACCCCCACACCCATATGCAACTGCCCTTCATGGGCACCGTGGCCAGTGAAGACTTTTTCAGTGGCACGGCAGCAGGCCTGGCGGGGGGCACTACGTCGATCATCGACTTTGTGATTCCCAACCCGCAGCAATCCTTGATGGACGCTTTTCACCAGTGGCGCGGCTGGGCGGAAAAATCCGCGTCCGACTATGGCTTCCATGTGGCGATTACCTGGTGGAGCGAGCAGGTGCGCGAGGAAATGGCCGAGCTGGTCAGCCACCATGGCATCAACAGCTTCAAGCACTTCATGGCCTACAAAAACGCGATCATGGCGGCGGACGACACCCTGGTCGCCAGCTTCGAGCGTTGCCTGGAATTGGGCGCGGTGCCCACCGTGCACGCCGAGAACGGCGAGCTGGTGTACCACCTGCAACGCAAGCTGATGGCGCAGGGCATCACCGGGCCGGAAGCACACCCGCTGTCGCGCCCATCCCAGGTCGAAGGTGAAGCAGCCAGCCGTGCTATCCGCATCGCCGAGACTATCGGCACGCCGCTGTACCTGGTGCACGTGTCGACCAAAGAAGCGCTGGATGAGATCACCTATGCGCGCAGCAAGGGCCAACCGGTGTATGGCGAAGTCCTCGCTGGCCACCTGCTGCTGGACGACAGTGTCTACCAACACCCCGACTGGCAAACCGCCGCCGGCTACGTGATGAGCCCGCCGTTCCGCCCGCGCGGGCATCAGGAGGCGCTGTGGCATGGCCTGCAATCCGGCAACCTGCACACCACCGCCACCGACCATTGCTGCTTCTGCGCCGAGCAAAAAGCCGCCGGCCGAGACGACTTCAGCAAGATCCCCAACGGCACCGCCGGCATCGAAGACCGCATGGCGCTGCTGTGGGACGAAGGCGTCAACACCGGGCGCCTGTCGATGCAGGAGTTCGTCGCGCTGACCTCCACCAACACCGCGAAGATCTTCAACCTCTACCCGCGCAAAGGCGCGATCCGCGTGGGTGCGGATGCCGACCTGGTGTTGTGGGACCCCGAGGGTACACGGACCATTTCCGCCAAGACCCATCACCAGCAGGTCGACTTCAATATCTTCGAAGGCAAGACCGTGCGCGGTGTGCCGAGCCACACCATCAGCCAGGGCAAGCTGGTCTGGGCCGATGGCGACCTGAGGGCCGAGCGCGGTGCGGGGCGGTATGTGGAGCGGCCGGCGTACCCGGCGGTGTTTGAGCAGTTGAGCAAGCGGGCGGCGCATTCCAAGCCAGTGGCTGTGAACCGCTGAGACCGCTATCGGGAGCAAGCCCCCTCCCACCCAATGTGGGAGGGGGCTTGCTCCCGATGAGGCCAGTACAGGCAACACAAAAACCACTGCCCATCAGAGGCAGCACCTCAATAACCGTGAGGCCACCACCGTGATCCAGACCCTGACCCACCTCCCCCATCCCGTTGAGGATGGAGCCACCCTCGCCAGCCATTTCACCGACTTGGCACCGCCCCTCAACGCACGCCAGGCACAATTGGAAGCCTCGCGCTGCCTGTACTGCTACGACGCGCCGTGCGTGAACGCGTGCCCCAGCGAGATCGACATCCCCTCGTTCATCCGCAACATCCACACCGACAACGTACAAGGTGCCGCGCAGAAAATCCTCTCGGCCAACATACTCGGCGGCAGCTGCGCGCGGGTGTGCCCCACCGAGATCCTGTGCCAGCAGGCCTGCGTGCGCAATAACGCCGAAGAATGCGCCCCGGTGCTGATCGGCCTGCTGCAACGCTATGCCATCGACAACGCGCACTTCAGCGAACACCCCTTCCAGCGCGCCGCCCCCACCGGCAAGCGCATCGCCGTGGTCGGCGCCGGGCCTGCCGGTTTGGCCTGCGCCCATCGCGCCGCCCTGCACGGGCATGACGTGGTGATTTTCGAAGCGCGGGAAAAGGCTGGCGGCCTGAATGAATACGGAATCGCCAAGTACAAACTGGTGGACGACTTCGCCCAGAAAGAGCTGGATTTCCTCCTCCAGATCGGCGGCATCGAGATCCGCCACGGCCAGCGTCTGGGGGACACTCTCACCCTCAGCGAACTGCATCAGCAATTCGATTCGGTATTCCTGGGGCTCGGCCTGGCCGCGAGCAAACAGCTGGGTCTGCCCCACGAGGACGCCCCCGGCCTGCTCGCCGCCACCGACTACATCCGCGAACTGCGCCAGGCCGATGACCTCACACAACTGCCCCTGGCCGACCGCTGCATCGTGCTCGGTGCCGGCAACACCGCTATCGACATGGCTGTGCAAATGGCCCGCCTCGGCGCCCGCGACGTCAACCTCGTCTACCGTCGAGGCCTGGCCGACATGGGCGCGACCCACCATGAACAGGACATCGCCAAGGCCAACCAAGTGCGCCTGCTGACCTGGGCCCAACCCGAAGAAGTGCTGCTGGACGACCAGGGCCATGTGCGCGGCATGCGTTTCGCCCGCACGCGCCTGGACAACGGCCGCCTGCAACCCACCGGCGAAACCTTCGAACTGGCTGCCGATGCGATCTTCAAGGCCATCGGCCAGGGTTTTGACAGCGAGGCACTGCACGATCCGCTGGCACAACAGCTGCACCGCGTGGGCGAGCGGATCTTCGTCGACGAGCAGCTGCGCACCAGTATTCCCGGGGTTTACGCCGGTGGCGACTGCGTCAGCCTTGGCCAGGACCTCACCGTGCAGGCCGTGCAACATGGCAAGCTGGCCGCCGAAGCCATGCACGCCCAACTCATGCTGAATGTGGAGGCTGCATAATGGCCGATCTCTCGATTGTATTCGCCGGCATCAAGGCCCCCAACCCGTTCTGGCTGGCCTCCGCGCCGCCCACCGACAAAGCCTACAATGTGGTTCGCGCGTTTGAAGCTGGCTGGGGCGGCGTGGTGTGGAAGACCCTGGGTGAAGACCCGGCGGCGGTCAACGTGTCCTCCCGCTACTCGGCGCACTATGGCGCCAACCGCGAAGTGCTGGGCATCAACAATATCGAGTTGATCACCGACCGCTCGCTGGAGATCAACCTGCGGGAAATCACCCAGGTAAAAAAGGACTGGCCGGATCGAGCGCTGATCGTGTCGCTGATGGTGCCGTGCGTTGAGGAGTCCTGGAAAAACATCCTGCCGCGCGTGGAAGCCACCGGTTGCGACGGTATCGAACTGAACTTCGGTTGCCCCCACGGCATGCCCGAACGTGGCATGGGCGCGGCGGTAGGCCAGGTGCCGGAGTATGTGGAACAGGTGACGCGCTGGTGCAAGACGTATTGCTCGCTGCCGGTGATCGTCAAGCTCACGCCGAACATCACCGACATCCGCGTCGCGGCCCGGGCGGCGTATCGCGGGGGGGCCGACGCGGTGTCGCTGATCAACACCATCAACTCCATCACCAGCGTGGACCTGGAACGCATGGTCGCCCTGCCGATGGTCGGCACTCAGAGCACCCACGGCGGCTACTGCGGTTCAGCG